>JAWVYW010000010.1:0-43780 GCA_033722535.1 Promineifilaceae bacterium (SeqCode) | reverse complement strand
CGTAGCGCTGCCGGCTGGAAGCGAGATAGTCGATAACCGGCTGCGGATCGGGAAAGACGAGCGCGCCGGGCAGATCGTACCGCTCGACGTGCTCGAAAAAGCGGCGCAGGAGGCTGCCCCCGCTCTCGAGTGTGAAGGAAAGCGAAGCATGGGCGGGCGCCGGCAGCCCAAGCCGTACCGCCACTTCCCGCTCCAGCGCTTTCAATTCCGACATGCTGTCCTCGCTGTTAGTGGTAACCAGCAGGCGGCCCTCTGACCGCAGCACACGCCGGAAGGCGGCGACCGCCGCGGCCTGGCCCGGCACGTGGTAGAGCATATGAGCGGCAAGAACAACGTCAAAGGTAGCGTCGGCCAGCGGAAGATGCTGGGCGTTGAGATTAACCCGCAGCCGGGCAGCCGGCGGCAGGGAGCGCAGCATGCCCGGCGATAGATCCCCGGCGACGTAGCGCGCGGCGCGCGCCTGGACGGGCGCAATGTAGCTACCGGCGCCGCATCCGACGTCCAGCACCCACTCAGTACCCTGCCAGTGAAGCTTATCCAGCACCCACTCCGTAAATTCCACGGCCGGTTCGCCGTAGCGGCGGTGGATATCGATACGGGTGGCGAGGTTGCTTTCTGTCCGGTACTGGGCGCGGACATAGGCTTGCTCAGCTGTTGAATCAAACGCACCTGTTGGACGAGCCTCATCCGGCGGAGGGGTCTCGTCTCTCGGCTCTATTTTCGTCATGAACGTGTTCTCCGATAGTGTGATGGCTGCGGACGACGCGTCAGCTGCTCAACTCTTTTTTAAGGATTGCAGCCTCTCCCCTTCCGGGAATGGTGACCAGTCGCGACTGCTTGAAGCCGAGGCGCTGGTAAAGCGCGAGCGCTCGCTCGTTCTCTACGAGGACGCTGATCTCGACGGAGCGGTAACCACCGGCCCGCGCCAGATGGCAGAAAACGGTGATCAGGGCGCTGCCGATGCCACGTCCCCGGTGGGCGGGCGCCACAGCCAGGTTGGCAATCTCTACTTTACGGCCGATATAGTTGATCAGTTCTCCGCTGCCGACCAGCGTCGCCTGGCGATCGTGGTAGCCGCCCCGGGTAAACTCAGCGATCAGGTGGATGCGCTGGCCCGACGCCTGCTCCTTCACCGAAATTTCCAGCCGTGCCCGCAGCGCCGATAGCGCCAGATGAGGATAGAGGGCGCGATGAAGGGGAAAGAGATCGTCACGGCGGACGGGGCGGAAGGCGAGGTTGGGTGGCGCGCCGGCGGGTGCCTTCAGCAGTTCAAGCGGCAGCGGGTGCGGGAAGCTCAAGCGGAAGCGACACCACCCAGCAGAGGCAGGCTGGCCTCGATTGACCCCAGATCGGGAAGCTCAAGCACGAGCAACGGTGCGCGGCGGAGGCGGCGCAGGGTAGCGAGGATCGGCGGGTAGTCAATGACGCCCCGGTTCAGCGGCCAGTGCAGGTCGAGCTGGCCATCGTGGTTGTTTAGGTGACAGCAGTAGAGATAGGGCTCCAGAGCGTCGATCCACTCGTAGATCGAGTGCTGAGAGTAAAGAGCAACGTGGGCAATATCGAGGCAGGCACGAAACTGTGGATGCGCGACCTCTTCCAGAAGCGAGGCGATAATTGACGGCTCATCAGCCCACATATTTTCCACGAGGACCACGGGATGCTGCTCGGTCACATCCTCCATGAAAGCACGCCAGAACGCGACCTGCCGCCTGTGCCAGCCGGGCCGGTAGTTGGCCAGCTTAAATCCGCCCATGTAGTTGGCGTGGAAGACGACGTACTCTCCCTTCAGGCGGGAGGCGATGTGCAGGTTCTGCCGGTAGCGCTGCAACGTCAGCGAGGCGACGTCTGGATCGACGCTGGCCGATACCATGTCGTAGAACGCGCCGTGGAAGCCGAGGGGGCCGTCGAAACCCTCAAGGCCGCGCTCGTACGCTGCGACCAGGCGCGCCAGATCGCCGTCAGCCGCCAGAACTGCAGGATCGGCAAATGCGTGCAACTCCAGCCCACCGTTCACTCGCTCAGCCTGGCGACGGTACTGAGCGAGATCGTCCTGGTGGTAGAGGGCGAGAAGGATACGGTTCATGTCAAGGAAAAGGTAGTAACGAATAAAGGTATCGGATATTCGCCCGCGCCGCAACTTATAACAGCCCATTGGCGGGCGCCGCTTGCTTGACGCCCCTCTCCCCACTCAGTACAATCGCCCCATGTCAAATCCAGAGAAAGCAACGATGTTTAACTATGGTGGACAGGCGGTCATCGAAGGGGTGATGATGCGTGGTTCGCGCGCGCTTGCCGTTGCCGTACGCGACCCCGAAGGAGAGATCGTCATCCACACGGAACCACTCGATCAGCGCATCTACGGGGGCGCTCTGGCGAAGATCCCCTTCCTGCGTGGCCTGACCCTGCTCTGGGATGCGCTGGGGCTGGGGATGAAGTGCTTACTTTTTTCAGCCGACGTGGCGATGCCGGAAGAGGAAAACGCGGGCGAGGATGCGCACGATATCTTTAACGAGTCGATGCAGTGGGGAATGATCCTGCTCTCGCTCAGCTTCGCCATCGGCCTCTTTTTCTTGCTACCGGCCTTTCTGGCCGACGTCGTCACCCGCTGGATCACCGGAGGGTATGATCCGCTCCTGAGCAACAGCCTGGAGGGGGCTGTTCGGCTGGCGCTCCTGGTCGGCTACATCTGGGCGATTGGGCGGATGCCAGATATCCGCCGCCTCTTTGGCTATCATGGCGCCGAGCACAAGACGATCAACGCCTATGAAGCAGGGGCACCGCTCTCGCCTTCTTCAGTTGCTACCTTCTCGCTGGAGCACCCGCGCTGCGGCACCGCTTTTCTGCTGACCGTTGTCATTATCTCAATTCTGCTTTACACGCTGCTGCCGCCCCTCTCCCTGCCGGTGCGCCTCCTTTCGCGCCTAGTGCTGCTGCCGGTGATTGCGGGCATCGCTTACGAATTCATCCGCTTCACCGCCCGTCATCAAAGCAACCCATTCATTCGCTTCATTACCCGGCCCAATCTGGCACTCCAGAGACTGACGACGCGCGAGCCGGATGAGGATATGTTGGCCGTCGCCATTGCCGCGTTTGAGCAGGTGCTGGCCTACGAACGGGCACTGGAAGGCGAGGCCGCTGTGGAAGCGGCCGCGATACCAGAGGGGGCACTTTTGCCGGAGTCAGAAACGCCGGTGCCAGTGTAAAGACGCCAGCAGGAACGCAATCATGGTCGAGACCACTCCCCCCCACAGCAGCGCTTCAGATTCGACAGAGACAGCAGAGGAATACAACGAGCGCGGCCTGTTCCATTACCGCGGCTGGGAGATGGACGAAGCGATTGCCGCTTTCGAGGAAGCGGCCACGGCCGATCCGGCAAACCCCGACTACCATCTCAATCTCGCTCGCGCCCATGCTCGCAACGGCGACTTTGGGGAGGCGCTGCGCTGTGTGGGCGACTATCTGAGTACAGAAACCGATGAGACCGTGAGCGAGCGCTACGAGCGCCTCTTTTCTTCGGCGCTCGACAACGTGGAAGAGCAGCTGATCGATACGATGCGCGCGATGGACCTCCAGCTCCCCGTCGTCGGCAAGGCAATCCAGATGTGGCTGGAGTATCGTATTTCAGCTGGACGCCGGCCCCTGCCGATTCCTGAACCAAATGCATGGGCGGCCGCGCTCACCTACGCCGTCTGCAGGATCAACTTTCGTGAAGTGACACGCGCCGATGTCGTTGCCGCGTATGATACGAGCGACGAAGCGGTGCGAGAAAAATACGATGAGCTTGTCGCCACGCTCGATCTGATGCCCGCCGATTTCCGCTACTTCGCGGGAGAAGAAAACCCACTCGATAAACTTGTCGAAGCAGCCCACCTCCTGGAGGAGATCTACGGCCGCTTCTACGAAGATTAACATCAGTTCTCTCAGACTCTGAGGAGGAAAATTTATATGCGTAACAAAGTTGCGTTGTATGGCGCCGGTAATGTCGGCGCGACAACAGCCCATTGGCTGACGCAGATGGAGATTGCCGATCTAGTACTTTTCGACATCTTCGGCCAGATTGGAGCCGGGAAGGCGCTGGACCTTTTTGAAGCGGGGCCGCCGATGGGCTTCGACAGCCGTGTGCGGGGGAGCAACGATCCCGCGATCATCGAAGGCTCTGACGTCGTCGTCGTGTCTGCCGGCGTACCGCGCCGTAAGGACCCGGAGACAGGGGAGTTCCCGAGCCGCGACGAACTGGTGAAGATCAACCAGGAAGTGATGGAAGAGGTCGCAGCCAATGTCAAGAAGTACGCGCCGGAGAGCATCGTCGTTCTGGTGACCAATCCCCTCGACGCAATGTGCCACGTCATGCTGCACGAGACTGGCTTCCCACCCCACCGGATCATCGGCCAGGCAGGCGCGCTCGACACGGCGCGCTATAAGACGTTTATTGCCGACGAACTGGACGTGAGCGTTGAAGATGTGCACGGTATCGTGCTCGGTGGTCACGGCGACACCATGGTTCCCCTGCCGCACCACACATCGGTCGCCGGCATTCCGGTAACGGAGCTAATTGCCCGGGAGCGGCTTGACGAGATTATCCAACGGACGCGCAAGGGGGGCGGTGAGATCGTCGGCCTTCTTGGCTATAGTGGCTATTACGCGCCGGCTGCCGGAACGGCGATCATGGTAGAGTCGATTCTGAAAGACAAAAAGCGGGTCATCCCCAGCGCCGTCTACACCCAGGGCGAGTACGGCTACAACGATCTCTTCATCGGGCTCCCGGCCGTTCTGGGCAAGGAGGGGGTTGAGCGAATCATCGAGATGAAGCTGACAGAAGAGGAGCGGGCGATGCTCGACCACTCGGCCAATGCCGTGCAGTCTGTGGTCGACGTTCTGGGTTACGACTGACAAGAGCCGCTGTCTGCTGATGAGAGAGCCTCTGGGGATCGACCTCAGAGGCTATTTTTTTATGTTTTGTGCGGGCGTTTACTGCAGGGGCAGCGGCGGCTGCCAGTAGGCGGGCGTTGCTTCCACCGTGATACGCGTAATCCACTTCACCCACTCAAAGCCGCGTTTGTTCGGCGCCACGAGGCGCAGGGGAAAGCCATGACCGTGGCTGAGGGGTCTCTCGGCAACGTGAGTCGCCAACAAGTAGTCGCCTATCTCCTCCAGTGCAAAGCGGCGCCAGTAGCCGGTGACGCTCTCGACGCGGATGGAACGCGCATCTTCTGACGGCTGCACCTCGGCGAGCAGGGCAGCCAGTGAGAAGCCGTCCCAGATCTGGGTGCTGTACCAGCCGCCGGTACAGTCGACCGTCTCGGTCTGGCTAACCGCGGCACGCCGGCGAAGCTGGTCATAAGAGAGGACGAGCGGGCGCGTGACGAGGCCCTCTATCTGAAGGCGCCACTGGGCGCGCGCGATTGGCGCCGGATCATCGTTGATCCAGCTTACACGGGGAAAGCGACCGCCGAAGCTGCCGACTTCATAGGAACCGGTAAAGCGGCGGACGCGGTTCACCTGTTCCGCCAACCACAAGAGAACGGCGCCCCCGGCAGCAACCAGCCCCAGGCGTAGAAAGGCGCGGCGGTTGGTCGCTTTGGGCGCGCGTAAGATCCAGCGCCGGCGCCAGACGTGGTAGGCCAGCAGTACAATCAGTGGGATCGCCACATAGATGTGAAGCGATAGAAGGCTGAAGCCGAATAGATACTCCAAGCCGCCAAAGGTCCACAGAATGCCCAGAAGCAACGTTATCAGGAGCATCACGGTCAGCACGATAAAGGCGATACGCTCTAACCGCCAGCGCCCACCCCGGGCGAGAACTTCCCAGATGATCATCCCTTTCCAGAGCAACAGCAGCACCAGCGCATAAGCGCCCGCGCCGTGCAGCCACAGCAGCCACGCGTGGGCCTCTTCGCCGTTGACAAAGCCAAGGTAGCCGGTCACCAGTTGTAGAAGCAGAATTACGAGCAGAGCAGTGTTGGCCCATGGATAGCGCATAGCTTTCTTCCCGGTTATCGCTTCCGAGACGGCGTTGGTGGGACGGCTACGAGCCGCCAGCCGTGCGCCTAACATTGCAACGCGGTCTGGGAATGATACAATAGTGACACTCGCACGAGCCTTTACCTTGCAGTTGGAGTAACAGTCACCGCATGGCCCACATCCTTTTCGTCTGCACCGCCAACATCTGCCGTTCCCCCGTCGCCGAAGGACTGCTGCGCGAACGCCTGCGCGAAAACGGCCTTGAGTCGTGGCAGGTCTCCTCGGCGGGAACCTGGGCGCGCTTCCAACGAAGCGCCGCCAAGCATAGCATAGACGTTCTGGGCGAGCAGGGCATTGACATCAGCAGCCATCGCGCCCGGGAAGTGACGGGCGCAATGCTGGAAGAAGCGGACCTGATTCTGTGCATGGAAACGGGTCACGCCGAAGCGCTCCGCGCCGAATTTCCCGAAATCGCCGACAAAATACATCTGCTGACCGAGATGGCGGGCCACCCGTATAGCGTCGAGGATCCGTATGGTGGGCCCCGCTCGGAGTTCGAGCAGATGGTGGGTGAGCTCTCGGACCTGCTTGAGCGCGGTTTACCCCGAATCACCGAACTGGCGCGTGAAAATGCCAGAAAGCATACCTAGCTCTTCCTCCACCGTGCAGAAGGAGGCGGCTACCAGCCGGTGATAAAGGGCTTCCACTCCTTGTTGTGTTCCAGGTGGCGACCAAAACGATAGGCAGCCGACGCGCTGGGCTCAAACGGCTGGCGGAGCAGCGCCATGTTTGCCTGTTCGGGTGTGCGTCCACCCTTCCGCCGGTTGCATGGAGAACAGGCGGCAACCAGATTGGTCCACGAATGTCCGCCCCCCATATGCCGGGGAACGATGTGGTCGATGGTCAGGTGGTGGCTGCGGCGGCCACAGTACTGGCAGGTGAAGTTATCGCGCCGCAACACCTCCCGCTTACTCAGCGAGATCCGAGGACGCGGCCGGTGGACCATGTACTGCAACTTAATAATTGAGGGGAGATCGAACTCGTCGGACGCGCTGCGGATCTTACCCCGTCCATTGAGGATAATTTCTGCCTTGCCGGACATGACAAGAGAGAGCGCTCGCTTCGTGTTGCAAACATGAAGCGGTTCGTAATTAATATTTAAAATGAGAACCGGCTCAGTCAGAATCGAGTTGCCCATTGCGGCGACAGTATATCATGTGATTTTTCAATATGCCAGAGCGTGGTGCTCCAGTGGAGCACCTGCTCCGTTGGGCCACCTGCTCTATGCGAGTGCTGCCGTTGGAGGCGCGCTCACCGTCCCTCATTGTACATCTGTGGAGTTAACATAGTATTAAAGCAGAAGCTCGCTCTCATGAGATAGACATCTATGCGCCGAATTGAGCTAATTAATTATCTCGACCAATACCTGCGCGTGCCGGAAATAAAAGACTATGGGCCGCAGGGGCTACAGGTGGAAGCAGAGCGGAGTGATGTTCATCGCGTTGCCCTCGCCGTGGACACGGCGCCACCGATCATCGAGGCCGCCGCCGCCTGGGATGCCGACATGTTGCTGGTGCACCACGGCATCTTGTGGCGCTCTGTGGAGCCGATCCGAGGGCCGCTGGGGATGCGGGTGCGGCGGCTGTTAAAGCACGGGATGAACCTCTATGCGGCCCACCTGCCGCTGGATGCCCACCCGGAAGTCGGCAACAATGCCGTCCTCGCCCGCCTCTTCGACGTCGAAATCCAGGAGTGGTGGTGCGAGCCGACGAACGTCCCTCTGGGCGTCATCGGCGCCCCTCCGGTGGGCACAACGCTGGATACCCTGGTGGAGCGAGTGGCGGAGGCGCTGCATACCCAGCCGCGCGTGCTGGCACATGGCCCGGCGGAGGTCGGCACCGTCGCCATCGTCTCCGGCGATGCCGTCGCTGAAGCGCCGCGGGCACAGCTTCTCGGGGCCGATACCTTCATCACCGGCGAAACCTCCCACGCCCACTACTGGGCCGCTGCCGATTTAGGGATGAACATCGTCTTTGCCGGTCACTACGCTACGGAAACGGTGGGCGTGCAGGCGCTGGGGAGCCATCTTTCGGAACGGTTTGGGCTTGAGGTACAATTCTTCGACTTTCCAACTGAGATGTGACAAGGAGCTTTTCCATGAGCGAACACACGACGAACGATAACACGGCCTGGATTGCCGACGAGCTGCAGCACCTGAAGGATGTCGGACTCTATAATGAAATCCGGACGATCGAGTCTCCGATGGATGCGTGGGTGCAGATTGATGGTCGCCGGCTGCTCAACTTTTGCGCCAATAACTATCTGGGGCTGGCCAACCATCCCCGCCTGCGTGAAGCGGCCAAACAGGCGATTGACGTTTACGGCATCGGTCCCGGCGCGGTGCGTACCATCGCGGGGACGATGTCGCTCCACGAAGAGCTGGAGGAGCGGCTGGCGGAGTTTAAACGCTCAGAGGCTTGCATTACCTTTCAGAGTGGCTTTACGGCAAATCTGGGCGCCATCCCGGCCCTAGTCGGCCGCGGCGACGTCATCTTTTCTGACGAGTTAAATCACGCCAGTATCATCGACGGTTGTCGCCTGAGCCGGGCGAACGTCGTGCGCTACAGCCATAACGACGTGGACGACCTGCGCCAAAAGATTGAGGAGACGGAGGATTTTAACCGGCGCCTGATCGTCACTGACGGTGTCTTCAGCATGGACGGGGACATCGCCCCCCTGGACAAGATCGCCGACGTCGCCGAGGAACACCGCATTATGCTGATGGTGGACGACGCCCACGGAGAAGGGGTGCTGGGCGAGGGCGGCCGGGGCATCGTCGACCACTTCGGTTTGCACGGCCGTGTCGACGTCGAAGTGGGAACATTGAGCAAGGCGTTCGGCGTGGTGGGCGGCATGGTCTCCGGACGTAAGGTAATCGTCGACTGGCTCCGCCAGCGCGGCCGCCCCTTCCTCTTTTCGAGCGCTCTCACGGTGCCCGACGTGGCGGCGTGCCTGGAAGCGGTAGAGATTTTGGAAGAGTCGACAGAACTGGTGGAGCGGCTGTGGCGCAACGCAGCTATCTTCCGTGACGGGATGGACGCGCAGGGCTTTGACACAGGTCAGAGCGAGACGCCGATCGTGCCCGTGATGCTAGGCGAGGCGCCGCTGGCCCAGACGTTCAGCCGCCGCCTCTTCGAAGAGGGGGTATTCGCGATGGCCATCGGCTATCCCACGGTCCCCCGTGGCAAGGCGCGCATTCGGGTGATGAACTCCGCCGCACACAGCACCGACGATATCGAGCAGGCGTTGGAGATCTTCACGAAGGTGGGGCGCGAACTGGACGTTATCGCCTGAGCGAGCGGGGGCTTATCCGCTCAGCAGCTCCAGAATCTCGTCTGCGTAGCGCGCTCGGCGCCAGGGGCCGAGGCCGGGAATGTCGGTGAGCTCCTCCCGGCTCTGGGGGTTGGCGTAGGCCAGCGCCCACAGTGTGTCGCGGCTGACGATTACGTCTGACTCGACGCCACGCGCGTTGCCCCGCTCCTTGCGCCACGTGTGGAGCTGTTCGTAGCGCTCCACAACGTCCTCGGGCGTGCGCGGCTTGCGGGGCGGGCGCCGCGGGGCTGGAGCGCTGCGATTCTCGGCGACGATACGTAGGATATCCTTCCCGTAGCGGCGCATTTGGCCCGACGACATACCGTGAATGCGCCGCAGCTCGCCCCGACGCTGAGGCTGGCGCCGCGCCACCTCCATCAGTGTCCGGTCGTGAAGAATTTTGAAGTGGGGACGATCGTACTTCTGCGCCATCTGATCGCGATAGATGTTGAGCGCCTTGAGCGTCGCCTTGCCGGCAGCGGAGAGCCGG
This sequence comes from Promineifilaceae bacterium (SeqCode), assembly GCA_033722535.1. Taxonomy (GTDB): domain Bacteria; phylum Chloroflexota; class Anaerolineae; order Promineifilales; family Promineifilaceae; genus JAAYYY01. Next base: position 33,957 of record JAWVYW010000010.1, on the reverse strand, counting down.
CGCACGCCCTGCATTGACCAGAAGCTGTCGGGGTCAAACGAGGTATCGGGAAGCTGAACGGTGCTCTGCTCGGCAAAGATCTCCTGCGCCTCCTCCATCCGTCCCGCCTCTTCCAGCTCGGCAGCCAGTCGCTCCCGCAGGTCGAGCAGATAGTGCGTGTCGGCCTGCGCGTAGGCCAGCTCCTTTTCCGAGAGCGGGCGCTTACACCAGTTCGCTCGCTGATAGCGCTTGTTGAGGCGGACGCCGTAGATATCTCCTAACATGCTCGCCAGCCCAAAGCGATCATAGCCGAGGATGCGGGCCGCCCACATCGTATCGAAGAGGTTGCACAGCCGCCATCCGTGCTCGCGCTGCATCAGCATCAGATCATACTCCGCTGCGTGAAAGATCTTTTCAATAGACGCATTTGCGATCAGGTCGCCGAGGCCACTCAGATCGACGTCGGTCAGCGGATCGACGATGTAGTCCTGGTCGGGGATGGAGATCTGGATCAGGCAAATCTGCTCCTGATAGACGTACATGCTGTTCGCTTCCAGATCGACGGCGATCTGCGGCTGTGTGCGCAGCCGGTCGAGGCAGTCCTGCCACTGGGAAGGCGTGCGCACGTAGATGTGGGGGGGGAGGTCGGGGCGCGAGTTATTGTGAGCCATAGAGATGTGTACCAGCTTCGGGTTAAATCACGTAGATAATGTCGGACGGCACAAAGCCATTCGGGCGCAGGTATCATAAAGCGGGCGCCGAGCCTGTGCAAGCGCGCCTGCACGCCCGGCTAGAGGTGGTTTTCGTTTCCAGGAGGCAGACTGATACAATAAGCGAGAATGAATGGACAGAGGCTTGCCATTGAACGCGTGAAGTTGTGGGACATGCCTACGATGACGCGCATGGCCTATGCGAATATGACCGGCGCTGACGTGGAGTTTACGCGAATGGCCGGCAACCCGCTCTTTCGCGCCCTGGGCTACCTGGTCCTGCCGTTCTATCTCGCGACGGCCGGACAAGGCTATAAAGCGGTATTGGAGGGGAGAACGGTCGGCTGCGCCTTTCTCCATCTGCGCCAGAGCAGCGGCCTCGTCTTTAACGTCAGCGTTAACGAGAGCTACCGCCGGCGCGGCATCGGGCGGGCGCTGATGAAACATCTGGAAGCGCAGGGGCGTCAGGGAAATGTCGGTTGGCTGGGACTGCAGGTCGACGAGGGAAACGTGCCGGCGCAGCGCCTCTATCTAGATCTGGGGTACCGTCCCTACCATCCGTATTACTTTTGTTTTTCCGGGCGACGCAGCCCTTTCGCCGACGCACTGCCCAACGTGCGCCTGGAAGCGCTGCGCGGGCGGGCGGGGCACCGGCTGTACATGCACTACCTGCATCAGGAGCAGGAAGTGGGCGACGCCTGGGCAGCGGATGTGGTACGCAAGGATTTCGCCGACGGGCCGAACACGGGCGGGCGCTTCTGGCGACTCCTCATCCGCGACGACGAAGCCGGGTGCGCCTGGGTCAGCAACCGCGGTCTTGGCCCCACTGTGATGTTCGCTCTGAAGCCAACTTACTGGGGAGAAGCCGGCCCGACCGCTGGCTTGCTCCACCTCCTTTTTCAGGAAATGCCGTCGGGCAAAGCGAGAATGAACCTTTTCTTTGGCAGCAGCAGCCACCAGCAGGCAGTCGCGCCCCTGTTGGAGGCGCATCGCTTTCGCCAGCAGCGGCGAAAGCGCATTTTGATGTTGAAGGAGATTTAAGGGCAGAAACGACCGCTTAGAGCTGGCGCAACTGGCTGTTAACCATGCTCGTCGTACCACTCCCAGAAGCGGCGCACCCCTTCCTCGACCGATATATGAGGGTTGTAGTCCAACAGCCGGCGCGCTTTGCCAATATCGGCGTAGGTGCGCACGACGTCGGCGGCGAGCTTGGGTGTGGGCACGAGGTTGGCCTTTGCCCCGGCGAGTGACTCCATCAGCGAGACGAATTCGCGCAGCAGAACAGGCTCCCCCCGCCCCAGATTGATAATCTCGTAGCCCAGCGGTCGCTGCAATGCTGCGACGACGCCGTCGGTGATGTCGTCCACGTAGGTCCAGTCGCGGTACATCTCACCGTTGTTATAGAGAGGTATTTCACGCCCCTTTTTGATGCTGTCGGCGAGCTTGTAGGCCATCATGTCCGGTCGACCATTGGGACCATAGACGGTGAAGAAACGAATAGCGGTGAAGTTCAGGCCGAATAGGTGATGGTAACTGTATCCGAGGATTTCCGCCGCGCGCTTGGCGGCGGCGTACGGCTGCAGCGGTCGGTCACAGGGATCTGTCTCGACAAAAGGGAACTGCTCCGTAGCGCCGTAAACGGAAGAGGTCGAGGCAAAGACGAAGTTGCCGACGTCGCTCTCGCGTGCGGCGTCCATGAGATTTTGAGTCCCGTTATAGTCCACCTCTACGTACAGCTCTGGGTAAGCAACGGCGTTCCGCACCCCAGCGAGGGCCGCTAGGTGCGCGACAGCGTCGAACTGTTCGCGCTTAAAAAGGGCAAACATAGCCTGCCGGTCGCGAATATCGGCCTCCACCATTTGAAAGTTTGCGTACCGGTTCAACCTTCTCTCGTTGGCCCGCTTCCGCGCCGGATCGTAGTAATCGTCGAAATTATCGAGACCGACGACCTGATAGCTCTCACGCTCCGCCAGCTTCGCCGCCAGATGGCTGCCGATAAAGCCCGCAGCGCCGGTTACCAGAACTTTCATCCTCTACTCGTCCCTTTAAAAAGCCCGTCGGCTTCCCTGATATCCTGTACGACAAGTTGCAAGTCCCGGCGCCCTCGCCATTCGTTGACGCCAACGGTATAGACCAGATCGACGCGCGGCGGCAGCGAGCGGGCCCACTCCCCCTGGCGGAAGGCGATACATTTGACGGCGCGCAGGCCATCCCCCACCTGCAACTGGAGGTGGGCGCCATCTTGTCCGACCGCACGGTAGTTCAGCACCTGGACGTCGCGGCTCATAAAGACCGGGGTCGCGTTCTCCTGCCCAGTCGGCTCCAGTTGCTCCAGATGGCCGTGCAAAGACCAGTCGACGTCGTTGAGGTCGATCTCGGCATCAATCGCCAGCTCAGGCTCCAGCGGGACACCGTCGAGGCGGCGGGCGGCGACGTCGGTGAGCTGCTCCTTGAAGCGCTCAAGGTTCTCGTTGCGCACAGTAAAGCCGGCGGCCTGGGCGTGACCCCCGTGCCGCTCTAACAGGTCGGCCACCTCGTCCAGCGCTTCGGTGATGTGGAAGCCGGGAATCGAGCGACATGAGCCGCGGCTCTCTGTCTCCCCCTGCTCCATGACAATTGCCGGCCGATAGTGGCGTTCCGCCAGGCGGCTGGCAACCAGCCCGACCACGCCGGAGAGAAAGCCGGAATCATGGGCGATCAGAATCGGCGCGTCGACGGCCTCCATCATCTCTTCAGCCTGTAGACTGAGGCGGCGCGTCAGCGAGCGCCGCTGCTGGTTCAGCTGGTTCAGCGTATAGGCGTAGCGCTCGGCCATGGGGCGGTTGTTCGCCGCCAGGAGGCGTGCGGCGTCATAGGCGTGCGCCAAGCGCCCGGCTGCGTTGATGCGCGGCCCCAGCCCAAAGCCGATCGCTTCCGCCGTAATGGCCCCGCCGCTGATCCCCGCAACCTGGGCCAGTGCCTCTACGCCCGGGCGCTGGCAGCGATTCAAAACTTCCAGTCCGGCCATTACTAAGAGCCGGTTTTCACCCTTGAGAGGGGCCAGGTCGGCGACCGTTCCCAGCGCCACGAGGTCGAGAAGCGCCGTCTCTTCAAAGTGCGCGCGCTGTGGGAATGCCCGCCGCAGCGCCTGGGCCAGTTTAAAGGCGATGCCTACCCCGGCAAGCATCTTTTCAGGATAGTCGGAGTCAGGGCGCTTGGGATTGATCACCGCCGTCGCGGGCGGTAGCTCCCGCCCCAGGCTATGATGGTCGGTGACGATCATATCGAGACCGATGGCCTGAGCGTGGGCGACTTCGGCAACGGAACGAATCCCACAGTCGACGCTGATGACGACGTCGGCGCCTTTCTCTTCCCGCAGATAAGTCAGTGCTTCCTCGTTGAGCCCATACCCTTCGTCCACACGATCGGGGATGTAAGGTTGCACCTGCGATCGCTCCATTCCCAGCCCACGCAACGCCTCCACCAGGAGCACGGTCGCCGTCACACCGTCGGCATCGAAATCGCCGTAGACGATGATCCGCTCGTCGCGCTCCATGGCTTGCTCGATGCGAGACACCGCGCGGTCCATGTCGGCAAGAAGGAAGGGATCATCCGGCTCCAGATAGTGCCCTTCCAGAAAGGCCTGGATCCGGGCCATATCGGTGAGGCCACGGTTGTAGAGCACCTGCAACAGGACGGGATGGAGGTGGGAAAGCTGCCGCTTCAGTTCAATGGGCGCCGGCGTGGCAACGTGCCAGCGGTTTTTGCGTATGGTCTTTGGCCTGCTCATCATGGCGAGATGGTAGCACGTTCGTTCGAATACTTCAACCTGAGGCGGGCGCGGGCGATAGCATTCCTGTGCCCTCTCTTTTAGAATAAGGGTCACCGATTTCACTGTTGACACGTGATGCGTCATGCAGACGAGGATAACAATGACTGAAATTGAAAAACTACTCCAGGAGTTCCCCCCGGAATCGCGGCAGTTGGTGCGCCGCCTGTGGGAAGCGCTGCCTGAAGGGCAGCGGCAGGAGCTGGCGCTGTTGCTACCGGTGCTGCCCCACGAGCCGCGCAGGATGCGGCGGCTGTTTGAGCTCTCCCACGAGCAGCTCCAGATGGCCTTTGGGGATAAGCACGCGGTGGCTATCGTGGGGCCAGCGAATGTGGGGAAGTCGACCCTGTACAATCAGCTCATCTCCACTGGAGAGGAAGCCGCCGAGGTGAGCCCGGTCCCCGGCACGACTCGTGAAAACCAGGTGGCCAACGCCGGTCCTTTCAGCGTGGTGGATACACCGGGCGCTGACGCCGTGGGGCCGGTGGGCGCGCGTGAGCGCAAGCTGGCCCTGGAGGCAGCCGCAGAGGCCGACTTCCTGGTGATCATGTTTGATGCGGTGCAAGGAATCAAGCAGACGGAGCTGGATCTTTTTCGCGATCTGCAGGCACTCTATCGCCCTTACGTCGTCGTTCTCAACAAAATGGATCTCGTGGGGCGCGAGAAGGAGGCGGTTATGGCCAAAGCGGCAGCCAACCTGGGCATCGCGCCGGAGGAGATGATTCCTATCTCGGCACAGGAGGGCGAGGGGCTAGAGCAGCTGGTGCTGGCGATTGTAAAAGCAGAGCCGGGGCTGATCGCCGCTCTCGGACGCGGCCTACCGACCTATCGCTGGCACTTGGCGTGGCGGGTGATCAGCGGCGCATCCTCGACAGCGGGGCTGATTGCGCTGACGCCGCTGCCCTTTCTCGATTTCATCCCGCTGGTTGCCACGCAGGTCTCGATGATTCTGGGGATTGCCCGGATCTACAACTACACCATTACGCCAGCGCGCGCGCGAGAAATTCTAAGCACCTTTGGCCTCGGTTTTCTCGGACGGACACTCTTTTATGAGCTGACCAAGCTGGGGGGCCCGCCGACCTGGTTGATTGCGGCTGCGGTCGCCGCTGGCACGACCGTCGCCCTGGGCTACGGCGCCATCCTATGGTTCGACCGCGGCGAGCGGCTGACACGGGAGACCGCGAGCGAGATCACGCGCCTCGTGACCGATTCGCTGCTCGATTCGCTGCAGAGCCTGGGCAGCAGGGAGCGCCCCTCGCGCCAGAGTCTCAAAGAGCGGCTGCGGGAGGCGCTGGAACAGATTCCGGTGGGAAGCGATAGCGATACCCTCTTCGGTAGCAGTCCCTCTTCGCCAGCCGGTGCAGAAGCCTCTGGCGATGATCCAGGTGCGGTCTCAGAAGAGGCCCCTTCTGGAGCCTCAGAAGAGGTTGTACAAAAGGCTTCGAAAGAGATGTAACCGCCACGCGGAAGGGACAGCTTGGGCGCTCGCCTTTTGCGAGCGCCCGGCTCCAGATCAGGCTTCCGTGTAAAGCGGTGCTGACGGTTGTGGTCCGGGCTCGCTAATCCGGCATCCACACCTTCGTCGCTTCCACACCTCCTCTATTGCCTTAGCGCGATGTGCTAAGGTGACACCGCATCACGGACGACCGCGCTAATCTGCTCTGCAGTAAACGGCTTCTGAAGCCAGGCGCAGACGCCGGCTTCCAGTACCGCTTTGCCGTCCTCTTCGAGCGGGTACCCGGTAATCAGAATGACTTTCACCAGCGGATCGACTTCTTTCAACTTGTGGTAGAGCGACAGGCCGCCCATCGACGGCATGATTATGTCGCTGATGATCAGATCGATCTCCTGCCCCTTCTCCTCAAAGAGCGCGAGCGCCTCCTCCCCATCGTCGGCTGTCCAGACCGTGTAGTTGAGAATCTCCAGGACATCGCGTACGGCGGCCCGTACGCCTGCGTCATCCTCAACAAGCAATAGGGTTTCGCCACGCCCGCCAATAGTTCCGTCCTGCGATTCCTCCGACTCTTTGCTTGCCTGGGTGGATAGCGCTGGAAGATAGATGACAAAGCGTGTGCCTGTACCCAGCTCGCTTTCCACATTGATTTCGCCACCGTGTTGCTTGACGATACCATACACCTGGGCCAGCCCCAGTCCGGTACCCTTATCACGCTGTTTGGTCGAGTAAAAGGGTTCGAAAACGTGTGTAAGATTGTTGGAGGCGATCCCGACGCCGGTATCGTCCACCTCGAGGCAGACCCAATTCGTGGCTGCCATCGCTGGTAGCGGCGGCGGCTCGCCCGGCTGAAGGGACAGCTCAGAGAGCCTGATCCTTAGTTCCCCACCCTCGGGCATAGCATCACGGGCATTGACGGCGAGGTTCATCAACACCTGCTGCAGTCGTGTTGGATCGGCGTTCACCACGTAATTTCCCGCCTCCACGTCAAGACTGATGTTGATCGTCTCCGGCAGGGTGCGCCGGAGCAGTTTTACAACCTCCTTGACGAAAGGCGCGAGATCAATCCGCTGGCGCTCCATGACCGCCGCGCGGCTGAAGTCGAGGATCTGGCTGATCAGATTGGCTGCGTGTCGAGCCTGCTCGCTGATCGTGCCCAGGAACTGTCCCCGCTTTGGCAGATCCGGGTTTTTCTCCAGCGACTGGCTGTAGAGGGTGATGATTGCCATGATATTGTTAAAGTCATGGGCAATACCTGCGGCAAGCTGGCCCACAGTCGCCAGCCGCTCCTGCGCCTGCAAAAACTCCTGCCGGCGCCGCTCCTCGGTCGCCTCGTATAGCGTCAAGACCGTGCCCCCGCTCTGCGGGCCGCGGATGATGGGCCGACCCGTAACTTCAAAGACGCGGCCCTCTTCTCGCAGCTCCACCACAGGACGATGGTCCTCCTGCTCTGCCGCGACAAACTGCTCCACCGGCCGCCCGCCGAGGTAGGAGAGACGGTTGCCTGCCCGGCTGTCGCCCAGTATGTCGAGATAGTCGCGTCCAACCTCATTCGTGCGCACGACACGCTGCTCCTGGTCGAGCACAACCACGCCATCGGCCACCGTTTCGATGATCTGCTCGACTTCCTGGGCATGGTTCAACGTCTGTTCATAGAGCATGGCGCGGCGCACGGCATTGGCGGTAATGTCACCTATCGCCGCCAGCAGGCGAACTTCGTCCCGATTGAACGGCTCTGGACGTACGACCATCAGTATCCCAAAGACCGTTCCCTCTACCTCTAGCGGCAAGAGGACGGCGGCCAGAGGCTGCTCCGCCAGTGGCGGGCCACTATAATCAGGGTCCGCCTCCAGGTCGCTGGTGACAAAGGTCTTTCCACCCTTCATGATCCGCCCGGCGATGCCCGCGCCGGGAGGGAGGCGAAAGCCGGTCAACTCCTCCGGCCCGCCGACCGCCCGCTGGGCGACGACCTCCTTCGTAGCGGGGTCCACCATCGCAATTGCCGCCAGCTCCAGGTCAAGCCGCCGGTGTAGCCGGCCCAGCAGGGTGCGAAACATTTGTGGGCGCTCGTGTGCGGAGCGGAGGCTAAAAGAGACCTCCTCCAGCGCTTCCAGTTCGTGCGTTCGCTGCCGTGTCTCCTCGAAGAGGCGCACGTTCTCTAGCGCCGCCGCCACCTGGGCAGCCATGGCCTCCATGAGATGGCGGTCGGCGGCATCGAAGGCGGCAGCGCGCTCTGCCTGGACGGCCATGACCCCAAGCACCTGCTCACGGCCGACAAGCGGGACGCCCAGCCAAGAGCGAGCCGGTTTGCCGAGCCGGCGTGGCTCCACCGGCAACATTTCCCGGGGAAGATCGTAGAAGAGAAGCGACTCACGCTCGCGGATGATCCAGCCGGAGAGGCCCGCTTCGGGCAGCGGCCACTTTATCCACTCTGTGTTCGGCCAGAACTCTCCATCCTCGGCCACCAGCTCTGCCTGCACCTCGTCCGCCTCGGCATTAAAGGTAACGAGCATAATCAGGTCGGGTTCCAACAGTACCTGAAGATGTTCCGTCAGCCGGTGCAGAAGCGTCTCCCGATCGAGTGCGGCGCCCAGTGCGAGGGATGTGTCGTAGAGCGCAGCGAGCTGATCCGCGCGCTGTTGCGCCTCCTGCCAGAGATTGGCATTTTGAATGGCAATGGCCAAGCTGCCGGAGACTTCACAGGCGATCTGGACATGCTCGTGATGGAAGGCATCTTCGCTCTCTGCAGCCAGCGCGAGCGCCCCCAGAACCTGTTCCCGCCCCATGAGGGGGACGGCGAGAAAGCTGCGCACGCCCTGGGAGACCAGACGCTCGCCACGCGGAGAGTGCGCGGCAAGGGCCTCCTCCCCGGAGATAAGATGATACCGCCCCGCCCTTAGAAGTTCGAGTGCTCCTATGTCGTGCAAGGGAATGCTATCGCCGACCTCCAGCCCTTCTACCCCCTCCACAGCCAGCGTATAAGCCTCGCCGGTCGGTAGATCGAAGAGGAGCACCGTCGCGCGAACGTAAGGCACCAACCGACGTAGGCGGCTCAACGCTGCCCTGGCGGTACGCTCTGGCGACTGGGCCGCCAGAATTGCCTGTTCGACCTCATGGAGGGCAACGAGACGCTCATTGCTGCGGCGCAACTCCACTTCTGCTGCCTTACGCTCCGTCACATCGCGTGAATTGACGATCAGCCCCCCGACCGCCGGCTCCTCGAGCAGGTTGCGCCCCACAGATTCGAGAAAGCGCCACGAGCCGTCACGATGGCGCACGCGCATGTCGATCAGCGCGGTCGCGTTTGCCCTCTGCGCCATCGCCTCTAGCACGCGCTGCACGCGTGTCCGATCATCGGGGTGAATCAACTCGAGAGCAGAGTTCCCAACCAGCGCACCCGGCTCATAGCCTAGCACGCGCCGAACGGAAGGGCTCATGTAGAGAATTTGGCCATCTGGACGGAGAATGATGGTTATGTCGAGTGCATTCTCGATCACGGTCCGGAAGTAGGCCTCGCGCTTCTGCAGCGCTGCCTCTGCCGCTTTACGAGCGCTGATATCGTACATTGCCGAACGGTGGAGGCCGGGGACAAAGTTGGCCACTGCTCGATACTCGCACACGACTCGACTACCGTCCTTGCGCAACAGTGTAACTTCTCCCTCCTGCTGCCCCCCCTGGAGAAAGCTTTCCCAGAGAGAACGTGCCAGCTCCTGTTCTGCACTGTCAAAGAGGTCGAAGAGAGAGAGTGAAAGCAGCTCTTCGCGACTGTACCCCAGTAACCGGCTGGCAGCCGGATTGGCATCCACGTATCGTCCCCGGTCGTCGGCAAAGACGATCGCCCCTGGAGAGTGATCGAAGAAGCCCTGCAGCCGCTGCCGGCTCTGCGCCAGTTCACGGGCCCGCTCCTGTAGTGCCTGATTCAGCCTGTGTCGTTCCAGCGCGTAAGAGATGGCCCGTACCAGTAGATCAGGAGCTAGCTCTCCTTTGAGCAGATAGTCCTGAGCTCCGGCGCTTACTGCCTGGCGCGCGACCTGTTGATCCTGCAGCCCCGTGAGGACAATTACCGGTGTGCCGGGCGCGTGGCGCCGGAGTTGCTCCAGCGATTCTAACCCCTGGCTGTCCGGAAGAGAGAGGTCGAGAAGCACCAATGAGAACGCACCTTCAGCGAGATGCTGCAACCCATCTTCGAGGCTTATAGCGTGCTCCAACCGAAACGTCTTCTCTTCCGCATCGTGAAGATGAGCCTCAATTACATGCGCATCTGGCAGGCTATCTTCGATCAGTAAAATCTCGAGGGTGGTTGCCTGTTTACTTATCATGTCGGTGTTCACCGGGAGGCTTGTTTCAATGAGCCGCACTAAGAAGCGCGCGATCGCGTGAGCCTAAGATCGAAACACCCTGGTTACAGGATGCAAACAGGGCAGATACGTTCGGCTCTTTACGCGAGGTAGATCGTGCCATCCGCCGAGTGTGCTCAGCGCACCTCGACCAGACCATGTTTGATGGCCAGGGTAGTAGCTGCGGTGCGGCTGGAGACATTCAATTTGCTGTAGATGCTGCGCAGATGATTCTTAACGGTGTTTGGGCTAACATCCAATCGGATGCCGATCTCATTGTTGCTCAAACCCTCAACCAGCAGTTGCAACACTTCCTGCTCCCGCGCTGTGAGATCCCGCCCAGGAGCAGGCGGGGCCGTCATTGCCTCGATAACAACCTGGCTGGCCTCGGCGGCAACGGTCAACTCTCCGCGGCTCGCGGCGCGCACCGCCCCCGCTAGCTCTTCTGCAGTGACCGTTTTCAGGATGTAGCCGGTTGCACCAGCCTCCAGAACGCCGCGCACAAGCTCTGTCTCTTTATAGCTCGTCACCGCCAGAACCTGCGTCTCTGGACAGCGCTCCCGAATGATCCGTGTTGCTTCCACCCCGCCCATAGCGCCCATGACGAGATCCATGAGAATAACATCGGGCTGGAGCCCGGTGCATATCTCGATGGCTTCCTCGCCGCTGCCCGCCTCGCCGATAAGCTCGAACTCTGGAAACGTCTCCAGCAATGTGATAAGCCCCTCGCGCACGACCATATGATCGTCGACGACGGCGATTCGTATTTTCTCCTCTTCACTCATACTCGGTTCCTCCTCTCAGGAGCCGTGCAGGTCGGCAGCCGCTTCCAACTTCCTCGGCAAAGGTGGAGGGCATTTTACCTCTGTCGTGCCGCCGTGACGAACCACCCCTCTTTCCGGTGGTACGTGACAGCTTACCGACCACCGTCGATGTTCGCCAGCCTGCATTAATTTTGCTACACTTGTTGCCAGCAATCGGCCAGAGGTAATCAAAAGGGAATTATCGCTCCAGAGATCGTGCAACGGACTCGCAGCAACAGCTGTCCAGTGGCGATGTATAGGCAAAGGAGACAGTAGTGCATGGATAAAGAGAGATTGTTGGACTGGTACCGGCAGATGGTGCTGATCCGCCGCTTCGAACAGCGCTCAGCCGAGCTGTACCAGCAGGGCAAAATCGGCGGCTTTCTGCACCTCTACATCGGTCAGGAAGCGGTTGCCGTGGGAGCGATTGCTGCCCGCCAGGAAGGCGATCATGTCATTACAGCCTACCGCGATCATGGGCACGCGCTAGCCGTGGGCAGCGATCCGGGCGCAGTGATGGCCGAGCTGCTCGGCAAGACCACCGGCGTCAGCAAAGGCAAAGGGGGCTCCATGCACCTCGCGGACGTCGATCGCCACTACTGGGGCGGATATGCGGTCGTGGGCGGCCATCTGCCGCTGGCAGCAGGGCTGGCCCTGGGCGAGCACTATCGCGGCACTGACAACGCCTGTCTCTGTTTCATGGGCGACGGCTCGACCAACATCGGCTATTTCCACGAAGCGCTCAATATCGCCAGCGTCTGGGAGCTACCGGTCCTATGGATCGTGGAAAATAACCAGTATGGGATGGGCACCACGGTGGAACGCGCTTCGGCCGTGGCGACGATGGTGGAAAAGGCTCCAGCTTACGGCATGGAAGGGAAGCAGGTAGATGGCATGAATATCCTGGATATGTACGAGGCTACAAAAGAGGCGCTGGCGGCAATTCGCGACGGTGCCGGGCCGCAGTTTTTAGAAGCGATTACCTACCGCTATGAGGGGCACAGCATGGGTGACCCGCTACGCTACCGGACACGGGAAGAGGTCGAAAAGTGGCGCGGAGACGATCCGATTGGCATCCTGGAGCGCCACATGCTCGAGGAAGATCTGGCCGACCGGGAGACGTTGGACGAGATTGACGGAGAAGTCGAGCAGACGGTCGAAGAGGCGGTCGAATTCGCTGAAGAGTCCCCACTTCCCGAGCCGGAAGCGCTTTACGAAAATATCTATGCGGAGGCAGTCTAAGATGGCCCGTATCACAATGCGACAGGCGCTCACAGACGCCCTGAGGGAGGAGATGGACCGCGACGAGTCGGTCTTTATCATGGGTGAAGAGGTGGGGGTATGGGGCGGTACCTACGCTGTAACTCGCGGCTTTCACGACGAGTTCGGGCCGAAGCGGGTACGGGACACACCGATCTCCGAGATGGCGATCGGCGGCGTGGCAACCGGGGCGGCGATGAACGGGTTGCGCCCGGTGGCAGAATTTATGACCATCAACTTTGCCTTCCTGGCCCTGGATGCGATCGTCAATCACGCGGCCAAAATTCACTACATGTTCGGCGGACAGATGAAGGTGCCCGTCGTCTTTCGCGCGCCCGGCGGCGGCGGGCGGCAGCTGGGCGCCACGCACAGCCACACACCAGACGTAATCTTTTCCCACTTTCCGGGGCTGGTGGTCGTCGCGCCGGGCACGCCTTACGACGCAAAGGGAATGCTGAAAGAGGCGATCCGCAGCGACAACCCGGTGCTCTTCATCGAACACGCCACCCTCTACCAGCTGCGCGGCGAAGTGCCAGAAGAAGAGTACACCGTCCCCCTCGGCGTCTCCGACGTGAAGCGGGAAGGCTCCGACGTGACGATTATCTCTTACTCGCAGGGCTTGCAGGTTTCGCTTGACGCGGCGGAGCAGCTGGCACAGGAGGGGATCGAGGCAGAAGTGGTCGATCTGCGCTCGTTGCGCCCGCTGGATATGGGGCCGGCGATCGAGTCGTTCAAAAAGACGTTTAAGGCCGTGGTCGTCGAGGAAGGGCACGGCATGTATGGCATCGGTGCGGAAGTGGTCGCGCGCCTGCAGGCGGAAGCATTCGACTACCTCGACGCCCCGATTTTGCGCGTGGCCCAGGATAATGTGCCCCTTCCCTATTCGCGCGAACTGGAACAGATGGCGCTGATCAATCCCGAAAAGGTCATCGCCGCAGTGAAGGAGGTCCTCTGATGGCTGAATATATCGTCATGCCCAAGCTCGGCTTCGACATGCGCGAAGCGGAGCTGATTACATGGCTGAAAAATGAGGGCGATCCGGTGGAAAAGGGGGAGGTCATTGCCGAGATCGAGTCGGACAAGGCGACGCTGGAGCTGGAAGCACAGGCCAGCGGCGTACTGCTGAAAAAGCTGGAAGAGGAAGGCGCTATCGTCGCCGTAGGCGGCAACATTGCAGTCGTCGGCGAAGAGGGCGAGGACGTTTCTGACATGGTCGGCGATGGCGAGGGCGCACCTGCAGAGGCGGAAGCAGCGGCGACAGAAACAGCGGCTGAGCCGATCGGCGCCAGCGCGACAGACGTTACGCCGGCGCCGGAAGGGCCGTCTCCAGCAGGAAACGGGCAGGCGGCGCCGGTCGACGGCGCCGAATACCCGGGCGGCGTGAAGGCGACGCCGGTGGCGCGTCGGATGGCCGAAGAGTTTGGCATCGACCTGCAAGAGGTGAGCGGCAGCGGCCCCGGCGGGCGCATTCGCAAAGCGGACGTCGAAGCATATCAGGAAGCCGCGCCTGCAGAGACGCCGCCGGCCCCGGCAGCGCAGCCGGCGCCAACACCGGTCGTGGCAGAAGAGGGCGCGACCGAGGTGCCGACCAGCCGTATGCGCCAGGCGATTGCCAGACGGATGGTGGAAAGCAAGACGACAGTGCCCCATTTTTACGTCACCACGACGGTGAACATGGACAAGGCGCTCAAGCTGCGCAAGGAGATCAACGAGATGTTGCCGGACGAGCAGAAGGTTACGGTCAACGATCTGATCGTCAAGGCAGCAGCGCTCGCCCTACGCGATTTCCCTAACATCAATGCCAGTTTCGCCGGAGACAAAATCATCCAGCACGACGCCATCAACGTGGGCACGGCGGTCGCCGTCGAGGGCGGACTAATGACGGTGGTTCAGAAAGATACCGACACCTCCACCCTCTCGGCCATTGCCGCCGACAACAAGGTGATGATTGGGCGCGCGCGGGAAGGTAAGGTGCGGCCCGACGACGTTCAAGGGGCGACCTTTACCGTCAGTAACCTTGGCGCCTTCGACGTGGAGAACTTCATCGCGATCATCAATCCGCCGGAGGCGGCTATTCTGGCGGTGGGCACAGCGAAGAAGGTGCCGGTGGTACGTGACGGCGAGATTACGATCGGCACACAAATGAAGGCGACTGTCTCGGCCGATCACCGGGTAACGGACGGCGCCGAAGCGGCGCGTTTTCTACAACGATTCAAGGAGCTTCTCGAAGAGCCAATGCGGCTGCTGATCTAGTTGGGGCTTCTGATAATTCTCTGAAGGGAAAAGGCTGGTAGTATCAATGGCCACGGTCCTGGTAATAGACGATGACGAACTGGTATCCCAGACATTACAGCGGGCGTTAAAGATGTATGGCTACCACGTGATGGTAGCCCCGAGCGGCGCCGAAGGGCTGCAACTGGCCCGCCGGCACCGGCCCGACCTCTTTATTTTAGACATCGTTATGCCCGGGGCAGATGGGTACCAAATCTGTCGCCAGATCCGCGGCGACCCACTGTTGAAGGATCTGCCGGTCCTCTTTCTGACCGCGCGCGGGAAGGACGAGGATAAGATCGAGGGCTTTCGCGCCGGCGCCGACGACTACCTGTCCAAGCCGTTCAACATGGAAGAGCTACAGTTGCGCGTGCAGGCAATCCTGCGGCGGGTCGCGCAACCGGCGGGCGCCGCGGCAGCACGTGAGCCGGTCCTGCGCGTCGGCAACGTCGAGCTCGACTGCCGCACCTTCCAGGTGACCACGGAGCACGAGACGATCCTGCTCACCAACGTGCAGTTCGATCTCCTGTACCATCTGATGAGTCACCCTGACCAGGTCTTCAGCAGCCAGCAGCTTTTGCAGGATGTCTGGGACTACCCGCCGGATACCGGCAGCCCGGAGCTGGTGCGCGCACACATTAAAAATCTCCGCGACAAGATGGAGCCGCACCCGCGAGAGCCGGTATACGTCTGCACGATCCAGGGACATGGCTATACCTTCTCCACCACACAAGCCTGACCGATGACGCCGACTCACGTTCTGGTCGTCGACGACGAACCGGAGATTGCCAACTCGTTGGCCGACCTGCTATCGAAACAGCTCGGTTACGACGTCAGTAAGGCTTACGACGGGGAAGAGGCGCTGGCCGTCCTCGGGGAACGCGTCTCCTCGCCAGAGGGGCCGGTGGATCTGGTCGTCCTCGACCGGCGGATGCCGGGCCTCTCCGGGCTGGAGGTGCTGCAGCAACTACGTGCGCACCCGGCGCTGAAATACACGCGCGTCGTCATGCTGACCGGCGCATCAGGCAACCAGGAGCGGGTTGAGGCGCTTTCGGCGGGCGCCGACGACTACATCACCAAGCCCTACTACCCTCAGGAGCTGCTGGCGCGCGTGGAGACGATTCTGCGCACCCAGCGGCTGGAGAAGCAGCTACAACGGCAGGGCCAGCAACTGGCGGCGTTGAATCGTGCCAGTAACGTTATCACCACCACGCTCGACATCGGGCGCATCCCAGAATCCGCTGCGCAGAGTGTACGCCAGGTCGTGGGCAGTGATGTAGGCGCCGTCTTTCTCCATGAACAGGCAACAGGCCTCCTGCACTGCCAGGCTGTGGCCGATGGCGGCGGCAAGCTGGACGCTGCAGATTTCCGCTCGATACCTGTGGGCGAGGGCGTGATCGGCAGGGTGTATCGCCGCCAGCGCACGCTCACCATCCCTGGAGAGCGGCAGGCCTGGGCGTCCAGCAACGGCGCAGCAGGCGGCAACGGCGCAGCAGGCGGCAGCGGCGCGGAAGAAAAAGCTCTCGCCTCCTCCGCTCCCATCGCAGCCGGACTGGCGGTGGAGAACATGCTGGCGACGCCGCTCATCATCCGCGGGCGCTCCGTCGGCGTGCTCTGCGCAATCAACAAGCCGGAGGGGGCGTTCAGCGAGGTCGACGCCGATCTCTTTGCCTCTCTGGCCGGCGCTATAAGCCGCGCGCTGGAGAACGCCTCGCTCTTTCAGAACGTCAAAGCGCGCCAGCAGGAGCTGCAGGAGAGTCACAGCCGTCTCCAGGCGGTGATCAACGGTATTCTGCACCCTATTTACACAATCGACAGGCAGTGGCGCCTGGTTGCCGTCAATCAAGACAAGGCAGCCACGACCGGACGGACGCCCGAGGCGCTGGTCGGCGCCGTCTGCTACGAGACATTCTTCGACCGCACCGCGCCCTGCGAACATTGCCAAGTTGCGCAGACGTTAGCGCAGGCAGCGCCCCGCCGCTGGTCGGTACGCTGGATCGGCGCGGATCAGTTACCACAAGAGTGGGACGTCCACGCCTATCCTCTCCCTGGGACGCAGCCGGAGATGCCGGGCGCCGTGCTCTTCTGGCAGAATCGCACCGACGAACGGCGGCTGGAGAATTCGCTGCTACAGGCTGGGAAGCTAGCTGCCATCGGACAGCTTGCCGCCGGCGTCGCCCATGAGATCAACAATCCGCTGACCGCCATCAACGGCAACGCCCAGATGTTGAAGATGGTGATCTCGCCCGAAGAGGAACACTATGAAGCGGTCGACTTGATCGCGCGCGCCGGCGCGCGCGCGGCGAACGTCGTGCGCGGATTGCTGGATTTCGCGCGCCAGAACCAGTACAGTTTTGAGGCGGGAGACTTGAATCAGTCGATCCTGCAGGCGCTGCAGCTTCTTTCTTACCAGATGCGGTCGGCGGACATTGAGGTCATCCGCCGCTTCAGCGAGGAGGTGCCCGAAGTAAGGGCAAGCTGGGAGCATCTTAAGACGGTGTGGCTCAATCTGCTTATCAACGCCCGCGACGCCCTCCTGACGCAGCGCTCGGCGCGCCGGATCGAGATCGAAACGCGGCTGGCATCCGATGGAGAGCACGTCGAGGTACTGGTTGCCGACAACGGCGTAGGCATTGATCCGGCGGAAGCAGCGCATATCTTTGAGCCGTTCTTCACGACGAAAGATCCGGGCAAGGGTACAGGCCTCGGGCTGGCGACGAGCCAGCGGATCGTCCAGCAGCATGGGGGTAACATCGAGGTGGTCAGCGAGCCAGATGCCGGCGCTACCTTCATCGTGCGCCTGCCGTTAACGGCGCGACCCAGACAGGCGGGCGGGCGGACAACGGCGTCCGCCTCAACCCCCACCGAAAAGGCCTGAGATGGATTTGCCACAACCCAGCGACGTGACACTCGACGACGTGGTCCGTCTGGCGCTGCCGTTTGGCACGGTGGTCGCGACGGGCCCCGACCAGACGAGCCGTCGGGTCGAATGGCTGTACACGCTCGCCGCCTGGGAGGATCTCCCGACCGCCGTGCAGCCCCACGATCTGGTCGTCATCTCCCCCACCCTCCAGGAGCAGATGGCGGCGGATACGCTCGCCGATCACCTGCCTGGGCTGGCGCGGATGCCGATCGCCGCCCTGATCACCTTCAGGGAGATACCGGAGGCGGTGAAGCAGAGCGCCATCAAGCTGGCGCTCCCCATTCTGGTGCTGCCGGAGGAGACGGAGTTGCGCTATGTACAGCGCGTAATCACCTCTTTGCTGCTGGACCGCCAGGCGCAGGTCACCGAGCGAGGAATGGAGCTTTACCGACGCCTTTCTGAGATGTCTCTGGATGGGCTGGGGCTGAGCGCGATGGCCGACCTGATGTCTACGCTGACGGGCAAGGTCATCGCCATTCAGGACAAGCGACTGGATATGCGCGCCCTCTCGGTGCCAGCGCACAGCGCTATCGCGGAGGAGCGGCTGCGCCAGGTACTGGGCCAGCGGGACAATCTTCCCGCCATTCTGCGCAACCGCAAGGCGGCTGCCAAGGCACGACAGAGCCACTGGCAGCAGCTGCTGCCGATCGAAAACATCGGACGCCTCGTTGCTCCAATCATCTCCGGCGATCGCGCCCGCGGCTACGTTTCGGTCGTCGGACCGGCGGACGAGCTGGACCTGCTCGACAGCCTCACCGTGGAACAAGGCGCCGTCGCCTGTGCGCTGGAAATGGCAAAGGCGAAGGCGGTCAGCGATGCGGAAGAGGCGCTGCGCGGCGATTTTCTAGAGGGGCTGCTCGCGGGGACGCTTCCGGCAAAGGAGATCGAGCGCCTGGAGAGCCGGCTGGACCACGATACCAAGCAGCCGCACGTCATTCTGGCGATCGCCTGGGCGGAGGAGGAGAGCGACCTGACGCTGGCTCAGATGGAGGCGGCTATCCGCTGGCTGCTGTCGAGCCACGATCGTCCGGCGCTGGTTCACCGCTATGCGGAAGAGCACGCGATTATTTTCCAGGCACTTCGCGATTCGCACAATCGCGGCAGCGCCCACGAGCTGGACCGCCGGTTACGCGAACATATTCAGGCGGAGTTTGATGGCGCGCGGCTGGTGAGCGGCATGAGCGGCCCGGCGAACGAGCTGCAAGCATGGCCCGCCGTCCACCAGGAAGCGGTCAAGGCGATGCAGCTGGGCCGACGCCTTCATTTCAACCACCTGGTAGAGTTCGACAGCTTGGGCATCTACCAGATGCTCACCCAGATCGAGCATCTACCCGACGTGCAGGAGTTTGCGCGGCAGATCATTGGGCCGCTCGCCGACTACGATCGGCGCCACCGCGGAAGTCTGGTGGAGACGATCGACGCCTATTTCAATCACCACGCCAACGTCAGCCAGACGGCGGAGTCCCTCTTCATCCATCGCAACACGCTCCTGTACCGGCTGGACCGTATTCAGGAGCTGACCGGGCAGGATATCAACCAGGCCGACATGCGGCTGGCGCTCCACCTGGCGCTCAAACTGTGGCAGTTACGGCCCGATGCGTAGACGACGCTAAGCGGAGAGCAGTCCATTTGTGCAAACTCTACAATCATGGCCGGTGGAAGTTGTGGCACCTTGACTGTAGACATTGGAAGGCGCGATCCCCTATACTACCATTGTGTTTGCGCTCATGGCGCAGCTCAGTGGGAAATAGTGGGATGTTCGAAGCGGACGGCAGCCGAAAGGTTCCGTCCGCTTCGAATTTTTAGTACCCGGTAGCTTCTTACAGCACCGGTTGACAGTTTCCCTCCCCTGCACTATCCTCCCCCTACGATGCCCTATCGAAGCAGCGACAAGACACGGCAGAGGAAGGACACAAAGCGCACGGCAATGATGCAGGCTGCAGTGCGTGTCTTCGCCGAAAAGGGCTACTACGCCGCGACCGTACGCGATATCGTCAGCGCCGCCGACGTGGCAATCGGCACCTTCTACTTTTACTTCCCCGACAAAGAGACGCTTTTCATTTACCTGTATGAAGAGACCGCTGATTTTCTCCTGCAGACAATCGAGCAGGCGATGGCCTCCCGGGCCACTCTGCCCCACCAGTATGCCGCCGCCATTCAGTCTTACGTGAATATTGCCGTTTATGAACCGGCAGTCGTCCAGCTGCTCCTCGTCGGCGGGGCCGGCGCGCTCCCGTCGCTGGCGGCGAAGCGGTCCGCGTTTCGAGAGCGGCTGACTAACATCTGGCAGCAGCCGCTGGACGCTGCGCTCGATCGCAACCTGATCGCGCCCCAGAACACACGTCACGCTGCCGAGGCGCTGGCGGGCGCAGCGGATGAGGTGGTGCTCAACCTGCTCAACCAGCCCGACCCGGAGCGGGAAGCGGAGGCTGTCGTCTCCAATCTGACGGCGCTGGCATTGCGTGCCGTCGCCTACAACGGCCCCTGATGGCGCCGGCTGAGCGCGGCGCTCCGCACACAGCCGGGGGCAGAATCTCCCCATGACGCGGCAGATCAAACAGCATGGCATCACCTACACGACCAGCGTCGCCCGCCGCGCGGCGTCAGACGTCACCAACTTTCTCGAAACGAACTGGCCTGGCACCGTCGCCGTGCATAACGTGGAGGAGCACCCGGCTTACCAGGAGCACGACGTCGACCTGCTGTGGAGCTTTATCGGCAGTGAAGGGGAGCTGCGGATCATCCCGGTGGAGATCAAGGGCGACCGTCACCACCGCACCGGCAACTTTTTCTTCGAGACAGTCAGCAACGAGGGCAAAGGGACGACGGGGTGCTTTCTCTACACGCGGGCGGACTGGCTATTTTACTACTTTGTCGAGGTCGAAATGCTCTACTGCCTGCCGATGTATAGCGTGCGCCCGTGGTTCGAAGAAAACATGCATCGTTTTCGCGAGCGGCGCACGAGCACGCCGGTGGCAGACGGGCAGGAACACTACGTCACGGTAGGGCGCCTCGTGCCGATAAAGACGGTGCTGGAAGAGGTGCCCGGCGTGCTCCAGTTCCGGCGCGAAGAGGAGCAGTGGCAGCAGATCGATTGAGTTCCAGCGGCGGGCACTTTCGGCACGCCCCGCGGTACAGACGACGCCCCTGACTCAATAAATGGCGAGCTGGGATCCGCTCGGCCGCTTCTCGACCTCGATCCGGGTCGGAAAGGCGTCCTTGAGCTCGTTGATGTGCGTGATGACCAGAATACGGGCGAAATCTTCCTTGACGGTATTGATCGCCTCGACCAACCGCTGCCGGCCCGCCGGATCCTGGCTTCCGAAGCCCTCGTCGATAACCAGCATCTGCAACCGTGCCCCTGCCCGCTTGGCAAGAATCTTCGACAGCGCCAGGCGAATGGCAAAGTTGACACGGAACTGCTCGCCGCCGCTGAAGTTTTCATAGGGTCTTTCGCCGGCGGCGTCGCTGATGCGGATATCCAGCGTCTCGATTAGTGCGTCACGGCTCTTTAGCTCGCGCTGCGTCTCGAAGATGACGCGCATGTCACCGCCTGTCAGCCGCTCGAGGAGCTGGTTGGCGTCTTCTTCGATCTCCGGCAGCGCCTGCTCGATGAGCAGCGCCTGAACGCCGTCACGCCCGCACGCTTTCTCCAGCCGTTTCAGGCGGTTAATCAGCAGGCTCAGCTCCGCCCGCGTGGCGACGAGCTCCGCGCGGTCGCTGCGGAGATCGTCGAGCACGGCGAGGCGCTGCTGGGCGGCGCCGACGCGGCGGTTGGCGATGACTTCCTGCTCGCGGAGCGCAAAGACCTCCTCTTCCACAACGCGCAGATCTCCTTCGTCGGCGGTCAGCGCTTCCAGTTGGGCCACCGCTTCTCCATGCTGTTTTTCCAGCCGGGCCACGATCTTCTCCTGCTCGGCAATATCGCGCTCGAGATCGGCGAGCGCGGCCTCCATCGGCTTGACTGCCGCCTGCGCCTGGCGCAGCTCCTGGTGTCTGCGCGGCGCCTGGGTGAGGGTGTCTCGCTGCTGCCGCGCCGCCCGGTGGGCCTCCTCGTCGTAGCCGAGTTCGGCAATGCGGGCGTCAACCTGGGCCAGCGCCTCCTGCGCCTCGGGCGCGATTCGATCGTCGGCCAATTGGGCCGCCACCGCCGCCAGCTCCGGTTCCCCCTTCTCCTCCCACTCGCGCTGCGAGCGCCGTATCTCGGCAAGGCGCGCTTCGGCTTCGGAAGCGCGCTTCTGCTGCTGGCGCGCCTCGGCGTCCAGCGTCTTCTTCTCGCGGACCGCCTCCTCCAGTGCGCGAAGCGCTTCTTCCTGTTCCTTGAGGGCCGAGTCGTCGGCAAGCTGCTCCTCCAGAGCCGCCAGCCGCGGCGCTCCCTTCTCTTCCCACGCTTCACGAGCGCGATCGATCTCATCCAGGCGCGCCTCCGCCGTCGCCTGGCGTCTTTGCTGGGCCGTCTTTTCCCGCTCCAGCCGCGGCCCATCCTTGATGGCCTGCTCCAGACGGACAATTTCCTGCCGCAGTTCGTCAAGGCGGTTCCGGTTAGTGCGAAAGCGATCCCCCTGCTGGCGCCCCTCCTCGCGCACGTCGGCGAGAATCGACAGCCGGTGCTCCTCTGTCAGATCCTGCTCGCAGAGCGGGCACGCGCCGCCGGTCTCTACCTCCAGCTTCGTCAGCCGCTCTTTGAGCTTCTCCATCGAAAGGCGCAAACGCTCCTGCTCTGCTTCCAGATTATCGACATCTGCCAACGCCGTGGCGTGGCGCTCTCGCATGCGGGCAAGTTCTACCATTTCATCGCTAAGCCGGGCGAGCGCGGCCTCTGCTTCTTCTAAATTCGCGGCGACGGCAGCGCGCTCAGCCTGCAGTTGCGTGACCTCCTGCGCCTTTGCCTGAAGTTGCTTTATCTCCTGCTGCCAGAGACGTCGTTCGCTCTGCATCTCCTGCAATGTGGCGCGCGCTTCGTGCCACGCCTCTTCCTTCTCGCCGAGCGCTTCCAGGCGCCCTGAGAGATCGTCCAGCGCCTGCAGCGCCTCGGCGAGGATGGCCTGAACCTGCTCCTGCTGCGTGGCCATCGCCGCCACACGCTCACCCTGCTTCTCCAACTCGCTGCGCCGCTGCTGCAGGCGCGTCCGCGCCCGCTCCACCGCCAGCTCATGCGGTCGCCGCTCGCGCTGCAGACGGTGGTAACGCTCGGCCTTCTCCTGCCAGCCGCTGAAGCATTCCTCCGCCTCCTGCCAGCTAGCAAATTGAGCGACGATGGCCTCCTCCTGATCGAGCAGTGCCTGGTGGCTCTCTCGCTCCGCCTGCCGCTCGCCGTATGTCCGCCGCAGCCTGTTCAGCCGCCCCTGCGCTTCGGTCAGCCCCTGGCGCATGTTCTGAACCTGCTTCTTCTGTTGTTGGACCGCCGCTTCGATACGCCGCATCTGCTCCAGGATCTTCTCCTGGGCGCGCAGACGCTCCGTCAGCGCGTCGAGGTCAGCCTGGGCATCGGCCAGCGTCTGCCGGCGCTCTTCCTCCTCACCCAGTTCGGCGTCGATCTCCTCCAGGCGCACGTCGAGAATGAGCAGATTTTCCTCTTCCTGCTTGCGCCGCGCCGCGGCGGCGCTCTGGTAGCGGTCCCAGCGGTTGACGCTCAGGAGATCAGCCAGGATCTCCTTGCGCTTGCCGGCGGTCTTGGTCGTAAATTCATCGGCCTGCCCCTGAAGAAAGAAGCTGGCGTTGATGAAGGTGTCGAAGTTCATACGCAGCAGCAACTCGATGGCGCCCTGAGTGGCGCGTACGCCGCCCTCGCTCATCGTCCGCCACTCTCCATCGCCCACACGCAGCTGAAATTCGAGCACGGAGGTCCGCCCCTGCTGCTTCTGGCGAATCACGCGGTAGAGACAGTCCTCGAGGATGAAGGTAAAGCGAACCTCGGCCGGCTCGTCCCGGCGCGCGGCGGCGCGGTTTACCAGATCGTCGTCGCTGCGGCTGCGGCTCTTACCAAAGAGGGCCCACGTGATGGCGTCGAGAAGGGTTGACTTACCGGCGCCGTTGAGGCCAGATATACAGGCCAGGTGAATGCCCTCAAAATCGAGAGTGGTCTTTTCTCGGTATGAGAGAAAGTTGGTTAACTCTAGCTGATAAGGAATCATCGTTATTCCAGTTCGACCCCGGCAAGCACTTCACGCGCCAGTGCCTGCATGGCCGCTGCTTCTTCTTCGTCCAGATCGACCGTTTTCCAGTAGGTTGCCAGCAAATCTTCCGGCGTCAGACTCTCCACACCGGCAATGTCTCCCAGGCGCGCCCGCCGCCCCATCTCGCGATGTTTCTGGATCTGGAGGCGAAGGGCCGGCTCGAAGTGGTCCTGAATGGCCGCCTCGTCGAGCAAGGACTCCCAGTCGCGCGGGTAGGAGAGGCGCACGCGGCAGATGGCGTCCCGCACGCGCTCCTGAGGCGGCAGCTGGCGCATCACGTCTTCCATGAAGGTCGTGGCGTCGGGGGTTTCGATGCCGAGATCGACGAACTGCCGCGTCTTGAGCGGCATAAACTCCCATGTCGTCGCGCCGCGGGCGATCTCCGCCAGCACAAATCCTTTTTCTTCCCCCACCTCGCCAAAGTCAATTCTTTCGATGGAGCCGGGATAGACGGCGGGCGGGTGGCGGTCGCCGTTGAGACTCTGGTGTTTATGGATATGGCCCAGCGCCACGTAGTCCCAGCGCTTGTCGCCGACGAGACTGTTGCTCAGTACCAGCTCGTGGCCCAGCATGACGGCGCGCTCGCTGCCGTAAGAAGCACCGTGGACGCTGGCATGGGCGGTGAGGATCAGCGGCAAATCGGGATCGGCGGCGTTCATGAGTCGGGCAACCGCCTCCGAGACCTGCATCTCAATCTCAACCATGATCTCGTCTATCGACTTCCCCGCCAGATCCTGGCGGCGCATCAGACCGCTGCGGGGAATCCAGGGCAGGCCGATGACCTGGGCCGGAACCCCAAGCCGCTCCGGTCCCAGAAGGCGGATCGTTTCCAGAACGTGCAGGTGGGGTACGTCGAGTGTTTGATACTCTTGCAGGGTGTGGGCGCGGCTGGCGGCAGGGGCAACGTCGTGGTTGCCGACGAGGAGCACGGTAGGGATGCCGGCCTGGGAGAGGCGGATCATCCGTTTGCCCCACTCTCGCTGAAACGTCGGCTGGGGATTCCGATCCTTGTAGGCGTCGCCAGCAAAGAGTACCAGGTCAACCTGCTCTTCGATAGCCGCATTCACGATCTGGTCGAGCGCTCGCAGAAAGTCCATCACCCGCACCGGCAATCCGGTCTGCGGATCGTGACGCCCATAGTTGGCAATATCGATATGGGCGTCGGCAAAGTGCAGGACCTTGAGCGGGCGTACATTCGCGCTCTGCTGCTCAGACATGGCTCCTTCCTCTTTTACCTCTTCGACGGCAACCGCTACGGCAGACGACTACTCAATAGGCTCCACGAATACCTGGTAGGTATCGCTCGTCGGCTCGCCGAATACGCGAATTATCATAACGTAATAGGTGCCGGGAGGCACGGGGAGTGTCTCCAGGACCTCCAGTTGGTTACCGACGCTGCGGCTAAAGTCGACGCGATCTTTGTTGGCGTTGTAGAGGTAGATGTTGTAATCGTGATCGGGTGGAATGCTGCTGACCGTTGCTCGAATGGCGGTCGACGTGTTGACCTGGAAGCTATAGACGTCGAAAAAGTCTTCCTGATCCGCGAAGTCGCCGCTAACATACGCTTGCAGGGGTATAGGGTGGGCCTCGGCGAGCGTATCGTTCGGCTCTGGCTGGCCGCCCTCAGTTGTCCGAATGATCGGAAATAGCTGCTCGTGTGTGGGAACGAAGAGCGACTGCACGAGGAGCAGCGCGTCGTTGTCGACGGTCTCGCCGCCAAAGACCCACAGCTCGCTGTCGAGAAAGGCGCCGCGTGGCCAGAAGCGCCCCGGTCGCCGCAGACTGTAGCGGGAGTCGAGCACTTCCCAGGTATTGGTAGCGGGATGGTAAACCTCGGTGATGGTGACCGGCTCTAGCCGGGCGTTCACACCGCCAAAGACGTACCAGCGCCCGTCGGGTCCCACGGCGCTGCCGGCGGCAAAGCGGGGGAAGTTGAGGGGGGCAACTGTGTCCCAGGAGCCGAGCACGACGTTATAACATTCGGTGCTCATCAGGATCTCCGCCTGGTTTGGCTGTACGGAGCCCACGTTGCCCACACCGCCGGCAACACAAACTCTGCGCCCGAATGGCGTCTGCAACAGTGCGGCGACGTGGCCGTAGCGGGGCGTCGGCATGTCGGTCAGATCCTGCCAGAAACCGCTCTGCGGATCTGTGCTGCTGGGGCGGAAACGTAGTAACTGACCCGTCGGCCGCGCATCGGTGGGGAAGGCGGGATCGGGATCGCCGCTGAGGAGTCCACCGGTCAGGTAGTAGCTGTTGGTGTCCGGGGAGGCAACCGCCTCCGCCCAGGCGTAGGGCAGCCCCGTGGGCGACATCTGGTTCCAGGGGACAGGCGTCGTCTGAAACCACTCATTGGCGGCGATGTCGTACACCCAGTGGTCGCCGTCGTACTGATTCACATCGCCGACAAAGCCAGAGGGTGTATAGATGCGGCCGGCGAGGTGGGCAGCGGAGGTGCGCGAGTAGCCGGGGAAGCTGGGCGCCGGGAAGGGATGTAGCGTGTCGTACTCGCCGGTGCGCGGGTTGAAGCGCCAGATAGTATCATCACGCTGCGGGAAGGGATCGATCACCCGCTCGCCGCCGATAATATAAAAGTAGCGGTCATCGCTGACGACCATATGGCGCGAGCGCACATCTGGCAGGTAGTCGTCCACGTCCCGTTCCCAGACCGACTCCCCCTCTTCCAGGACGATACTCAGGCGCAGCGTGGCTGCTCCCTCGACGGGAAAATGCCAGTCGGCGACTTCGATGTAGTAGGTCTCGCCCTGAGTGACAAAGGTCGAGATTTGCGATAGGAAGCCACTCGCGTCGTCATTACAGCTCACGAGCTGCAGACTATCACACGCTTCGGCAGGGCCGCCCACAGTGCTGCGGTAGAGGGCGAGGACGGTGTCGTAACTATCAGAATAGTCGCTGGGATTGAAGTCGGTAAAGATCGTCACCCGGCCGCTGAAGGGGGCGGTGAAGTGGTACCAGACGGTGCGGTGCCCGCGCGGGTTAGGCGGGTTGCCCCACATGCAGGCGCTCAGATTGGGGTCGTCGGGTTCTACGGACGCTTCGTTGACGAAGGTGAAATCGCCGCCGGTGCCATCGTTCAGGGAGAGAGAAGGCGCCGTCGAGCAGAAGTCGGCGGCGTGATCCAGGGGGGCAGCTACCGCGTCCGGCGCAGAGAGGGTCACCGGGGGCGCGGCGAGCGGCTCCGGCTCAATCAGCGTCCACCCGCGCTGCAGAGGACCAAAGAGACCGGGGCCATGGGGATCACGAGGGACGGTGACAGGCTGCCCATCCGGCGCAGTCCGCCTTCCACGCGCCTGCGCCGCCGGGTCCGGCGCAGAGAGCAGGACGACGGCGGCGACGAGCAGCAAGGGTAACAGCAGCAGGGAACGACTGCGCATAAAACTCCTCGACGATAGCTGATCTCTTCTGGCCCGCCGATTGTACCGCCTGAAGAGAAAGTGTAAAGTGACGGGGCAAAAAACAGGGACACTGCGCTAAGCGCCGTTCATCGAATCTTCATTACAACCTGAGCCGGCAGGGCAGCCGCTGGCGGGAGGGCTCTCTTTGCGAGGTCCCTCCCAGAGATGTTATTCTGCCTTCTGCAGGGTGACCATGAAGGCCGCCGGCCCGATCTCCAGCTGCTCGTCGTACCACCCGTCGCCCAGCTCCCCCTCGCCGCGCTGCTTGAGCGAGACGGCGAGCGTCTCCGCCCTGATGGTGTCGGCGAAATTGCGCAGCGTGGCGGCGACATCTTCGTCCGCCGGCTGCTCGTAGCGCACGTGGATGCGATCGGAGATCTCCAGCCCGGCCTCCTTGCGCATGTTGTTCAACGCGCGGATGATGTCGCGCGCGTATCCTTCCTGCACCAGCTCCGGCGTCAGAGCGGTATCGACGGCGACGGTTACGCCGCGGTCGCTGGCGACGGCGAGGCCGCCGCGCGACTCTGTCTGCACCAGCACCTCGTCCTGGTCCAGCGTAATCGTCTCTCCGTTGACCTCCACCTCCAGCGCGCCCTTCTCCTGCAGGGTGGTCGCCGCTTCGGCGGCGTCAAAGGCCAGAAGCGCACGGCGGACCTTCGGGAAGTCGGCCTGATATTTGGGGCCCAGGAGGCGATTGTTGGGCAGGATCTGGTAATCGACTAGCTCACCCACTTCGGAGACGACATCGATCTCCTTGACATTGATCTCTTCAACCAGGATATCGGCCAGCTCCAAGATGTCCTGCCGCTCTTGCTCTGTGCCGACGTTCACTCGGGCACGGGCCAGCGGCTGGCGGAGTTTGATATCGGCGGAGCCGCGCGCCGCGCGCCCCAGGCTGGCTACAGTGATCGCCAGTCCCATCTTGTTCAGGAGAGGGCGATCGAGGGCGGCCTCCGTGGCTGTAGGCCACTTCGTGTGATGCACACTCTCGGGCGCATCGGCGACCACACCACGCACCAGGTTCTGGTACATCGCCTCCGTAGTGAAGGGGATAAACGGCGCCAGCAGGCGCGTTAGCGTGACCAGAACATGATAGAGGGTAGCATAGGCGGCCATCTTGTCGGCGTCAGCCTCACTCTTCCAGAAACGGCGGCGGGAGCGGCGGACGTACCAGTTGGAGAGATCGTCGAGGAACGTCTCCAGCATCGCCGTCGCCCCGTCGGGGCGGAATGCTTCCAGGGCGTCGGTGACGGCGAGAACCGTCTCGTCGAGGCGCTGCACGATCCAGTCGTCGAGCTGGGCGTTGGCGCTCTCCGGCGACCGCTCACGCGCGGCGAAATCGCCGCCAGCTGCCGCTTTCCAGTCCCCTTCTGGCTGCCAGCGGTCGAGCTGAGCGTAGGTTACAAAAAAGCTGTAGACGTTCCACAGCGGGATCAGGAAGCGGCGGCGCGCTTCGTCGCCCTTGCGGTAGCCAAAGAGCAGATTCTGCTCCGGCTTGTGGGCCAGGTAGAGCCAGCGCATGACGTCGGCGCCCATTCTGTCCGCCGCCTCATTGAACTCAATGCTGTTGCCCCAGGACTTGTGCATCTCGCGCCCATCTTCGGCGAGGAGCGTGCCGAACCCGAGCACGCTCTTGAAAGGCGGGCGGCGAGTGAGCGCTGTGCTCTGCGCCAGCAGACTGTAGAACCAGTTGCGGAACTGGCCGGGGAAGCTCTCGGTGATGAAGTCGGCGGGAAACCACTTCTCCCAATATTCCGGATCTTGCCGGTAGCGGAGGGTGCTGTAGGCGACGATGCCGGCGTCCAACCAGGGGTTACCGACGTCGCTGATGCGGCTGGCGACGCCGCCGCACTCAGGGCAGGCGATCTTGACGGCGTCGACGTAGGGCCGGTGGGGCGAGTGTCCCTCGAACTGCTCCCACCCTTCGACGGCGCGCTCTTCCAGCTCTTCGCGGCTCCCCACGACGTGGAAGTGGCCGCAACCGGGAGCGTCACAGACCCAGATCGGCAACGCCAACCCATAGTAGCGCTTCTTGCTGATCATCCAGTCATGCATGTTGCGCAACCAGTCCATCTCCCGCTCGTAGCCGAAAGAGGGGATCCACTCTATCTCGTCCACGACGTCCATAATCTGATAGCGGAGGCTGCGCGCCTTCTCTTCGGCTGTCACCTCTGCGCGCGGCTTGTCGTAGAGGGGGCCGGTGTCGATGAACCACTCGTCGACCAACCGGTAGACGAGCTCTTCGCCACAGCGCCAGCAGTGGGGATAACGGTGCTCGTAACGCTGCTTGCGGTAGTAGAGTCCCTTCTCGCGTAGGTTGTCGAAGATCTCATCGGTCACTTCGCCCACCGCGCGCCCCGTCAGCCAGCCGAAGCCCTCGCGGTAGATGCCGTCGCCGGTGAGCGGGGCGATAACGGGGAGGTCGTGCTCGTGGGCGAGGGCAAAGTCCTCGGCGCCACAGCCGGGCGCGATGTGCACGACGCCGGTCCCTTCCTCGGCGCCGACCTCTTTCCAGGGAATGATACGGTGGGTGTAGCCCAACATCTCATGCTGGGGGCCGGGCAGCTCGTCGAATGGCCCCTCATACTCCCAGCCGACCATCTCTTCACCTTTTAGCTCGCCCACCACCTCGTAGTCGCCGATGAGGGCACTTTCCACCGCCTCACGCGCCAGATAGTAGGTCCAGCCGTCGTCGTGCTGGCGCACGCGTACGTAGTCCAGCTCTGGGCCGACGGCGGCGGCGACATTGCTCGTCAGCGTCCAGGGTGTGGTCGTCCAGACGAGCAGGGCCTCCTTTTCGCGCCCTTTGAGCGGGAACTTGACGTATATCGATTCGTGTGTGATCTCGAAATAGCCGTCGGTGACGATCTCATGCTGGCTGATGCCGGTGCCGCAGCGGGCGCACCAGGGCATTACGTCGCGCCCCTTGTAGACCCATCCCTTCTCGAAGCACTCCTTGAGAAAGCCCCAGATCATATAGTTGTTCTCGTCGCTGAAGGTGAAGTAGGAGCCGCCGACCTCGGGACGGCCCAGGGAGCCTACGATCTGCTCGGCGCTGTTGGTCACCGTCCCTGCCGGCCCTGCATAGGTCACCGTCTGGTCCGGATCTTCGCCCAGCTGGTCACGCAGGCGGCGGAGGTTGTCGGGGTCGTTCCACTCCATCCAGTAACCGAGCCGGATCGACTGCTCGGTCTGGACAGCCGCCCACTTCAGCACCTGCATCTTGCACGCTTTGACGAAGGGGGCGACACCCATCTTCTCGATATCGCGCTTGCTGGTGAAGCCCAGCGCGCGCTCCACGTTTACCTCCACCCACAGTCCCTGACAGTCAAAGCCGTTCTGCCAGCGCTGGTTGTAGCCCTGCATCGCCTTGAAGCGCTGAAAGAGATCTTTGTAGGTACGGCCCCAGGCGTGGTGCACGCCCATCGGGTTATTTGCCGTAATCGGACCGTCGAGGAAGCTCCAGCGGCGGTCGCTGGTCGCGCGTAGTGCCTGCAGCTTGCGAAAGGCATCACTCTCATCCCAGAAAGCGAGCATGTCGTGCTCTAACTGGACAAAATCGACCTTACTGTCTACGTCTTTAAAAGTCATTTTCCTTCTGTTCTCCTGCGGCATTCGCTCGCCGCTTTTTTCTCCCACTCTCACGTTCCCTCTCACACACGATACCGTACCAGCCGCGTCTCAATGGCGCTCAAATCGCCGCGCTCCATCATCAGAGGCCAGCCGTTCTCGTCCACCCATATTCGGCGGCGCTGTTGCGCCCAGGCAATCGACAGCGGACGGGCGCTAAAAGTGCGCCCCATCACGGCGACCGCCTCGGCTTCCCCGATCGCGATAGCCACCTCCGTCGGCCAGAGAGTGAACTCCGCCTCCGGATCAAGCGTGAGCGCCGGCCGCGGCGGTCCCTCGGGCGCGCTGCTCAACAGCCCCAGGCCGGTCGTCGCCGGAAACCAGAAGAGGGCGCCGGGCGGCAGCGGCAACTCCTCCTCCAGGCGATAGGAACGCTCCTCCTCTCCGCGCGGACCGCCACTGATCGTCCGGCTCAGCGCAGCGCTTCCCTCGTCAAAGAGCAGGTTGCCCCGGATCTGGAGGCCCGGACGGAAGAAGCTGAAGGCCAGCCGTTCCGGATACCCATCGGGAGCGAGCGTCAGGTGGTAAAGATAGCTGTTGCCGCTGGCGTTTTGTGCATTGAGGTCGACACGCAAAAAGCGGTAGCCGTCCACAGCGCTGCTCAGCCGCCAGCTTTCGCTGGCGCCGGTCGGGCGGCCATCCTGCAGATAGCGATAGCGACCGGCGGCAACCGGCTTTTCGTACGGGAGCTCTCGGATCAGCGTACGCAAGGTTTGTTCCGCTCCATAGACAGTTCAGGCCGCCTCTTGCAGCTCGACGTAGAGTCGTTTGTTGATGCGCCCTTTGCTCTTGTAGTCGACGACGCGGATGGGACCTACCTCGCGTGTATTGGCGACATGCGTGCCGCCGTCGGCCTGCAGATCGAGCCCCTCGATCTCGACCGTCCGCACCTCCTGAATGCCCTCTGGGAGGAGGTTGATCTTTGTGCGGATCAGGTCCGGGATCTGAAACGCCTCTTCGCGCGGGAGGATGTCAACTCGCACCGGACGGGCTGCTACCACCTCTTGGTTAATCGCCTGCTCGATCTCGTCGACCAGGTCGGCCTCCATCGTCTCGAACTCAAAGTCCATCCGCCCGGCGAGGGGCTCCATGTTGCCCCCGGTGACAGAGGCGCCGTAGTCGCGCCAGACGACGCCGCAGAGGACGTGGAGCGCGGTGTGAGTGCGCATCAGCCGGTAGCGCCGCTCCCAGTCCAGACGGCCAGTAACGGTTGCCCCAACCGGCGGAAGCTCGTCCCCTTCGAGGAAGTGGACCGGCCGGCCGCTCACGCGGCGGATCTTGACGACCGGCCATTGCCTATCGCCATGCTCGAGGAGGCCCTTATCCGCCGGTTGGCCACCGCCACCCGGATAGAAAGCGGTGCGGTCCAGCACGACGCCGCCATCCACATGGTCAGCGACCGTCGCCTCGAATTCCTTTAAGTAGGCATCGGTCTGATAAAGCAGCTCTGTCATTTGCGCGCGTCCTCCATCTCCTTCGTTTCTAAACCAAATAAAAAAGCGCCTCCATCCCATTGGGACGAAGACGCCACTGCTTCGCGGTACCACCCAACTTCCCACGCGACACATAGGGCGCCGCGCAGGCGCTCGGTCGATGACGGTCAGAACAGAGAGTCTGGTATCATCGCATCCCGCTAACGGAGGATGAGTCCGGCCAGGCCTACTGAGCGCTGTCGCCGTTCGGGTGGCGGCTCCGGAGGGATTTTCAGCCTCGCCTGTTGCCCGACTTCCACCATCTCGGGCTCGCTGATCGAAAGGCGCGAGGCTTACTCGTCTCCATCATTGCCGTTGGTGATAGAGATTTGTGGGGGATTATGCCAGAGGGAGCGCTGAATGTCAAATTGACGCGGCTCCGGGAAGCGGTCAGCACGTTAGAGCTCGCGGAGGCGGGGGTTGAAGATACGATCGAGTGCAAAGCCGACGAGGGCAAAACCGAGGCCGGCGAGCATCAGCAAAATCGCCGGTTCAATGACCCAGTAGTAGTAACCGTCGAAGAGAGCGCCCTGCCTGCGGGCGTCGTTGATCACCTTGCCCCACGTCGGCAGCACTGGATCACCGAGGCCCAGCACAGCAAGGGAGGCTTCCAGAAAGACAAAGCTGGGGATCAGTACGACGAGGCCGGGAATCAGCAGTGGCAGGATGCGCGGTACAAGGTAGTAGAGGATGATACGCCAGTTGCTGGCGCCGTACGAACGTGCGGCCTCGATGTAGGCCGCGCTCTTCACCTGAAGAAAAATGGCGCGGTAGTTCTTGATATTGGCGCCAAAGATGCTGAGCACGATAATCACGCCCAGCATCAGCCAAATACTGCGCGAGTAGAAGGTGCCGACCATGATCAGGATCGGGAGCACGGGCAGCACCAGGTTAACTTCTGTAATCCGCTGGATGATCGCGTCGAGCCAGCCGCCGAACCACACGCCGACAGCGGCGATGATCATCGTGGAGACGGTCGTACCGACCGCAGCCAGAAGACCGAAGGCCAGGGCAATCGGTGTGCCCCACAGCAGGGGAACCATCAGATCACGCCGCTGGTGATCGGTGCCCGCCAGGCCATGGACCTGACCATAGACGACCAGCCGGGTCTCGACGTCAGATGCTTCTTCAAAGAGCAGAGAGCTGACACGCAGCCGGTAAGCTCCCTGAAGCGGCTTTACTGCCTCTGTCGCTGCGCCTCGCCTGGAAAAGAGAGCAATTTCCGCCGGTAACCCGCCCAGCCGCTGCCGGAGTTGCTGGTCCTGGGCGAAACGGAAAGAGCTCGACGCCCGTGGCGTGAAGTCGCCAACGCGAATCTCACGCCCATCCGGGGTGAGCCACGTCAGTTCCAGGTGCGGCTGCTTCTCGGCGTATGTCGCCTCGGCAAAGAGCGTCACGTCACGGGGAAAGGCATCATAGGGAAAGGTAAAGGTGAAGACGCTGACCTTTTCCCGTATCTCCTCTGAAAGCGGCGCTATCGTCGTCTCCACTCCCTCGTCCTCTGTGGAGAGGACGATCGTCGGCGGCAGATCCTCTCTGGTAAACCAGTTGTACCAGACGGGCCATGCCGTGCGCGGGTTGTCCGCCCACACATTTTCCCCGCCGCGCCACAGGCGCAGGGCCTCGTCGTAAGGAATGCTGATCATGGCGTATATGGCGATGCCGACCAGCAGGAAAATAATGCCAATGCCGGCGACCGCAGACGGATAGTGGGCCAGG
>JAWVYW010000009.1:0-46417 GCA_033722535.1 Promineifilaceae bacterium (SeqCode) | reverse complement strand
CGCGCCCACTTCCCCTCCCACACCTGTTCCCGCTGGTGCGGGGGGGGGGCCGCGGCGCCGCCCGCTCAGAGGGGGGGGGGGGCCCCGCGGCATGGCAGCGCCGGCTGATAGTCAGGCGCTGCCGTGTTGCCATTCGCAGTTTAACGGAAAGGCGGCGAGTAGAGCAGGCCGCCCTCGGTCCAGAGATTGTTCAGGCCCCGTTCGAGGTCGAAGGGGGTGTCCGGACCCAGGTTGCGGTTGTAGATTTCGCCGTAGTTACCGACGTTGCTGATGACCTGGTAGCAGAAGTCCGGCTCAAGACCCATCGACGCGCCCAGATCGCCGGCTTCGCCGAGCAGGTTCTGAACGACCGGGTCGTCGCTGCCCAGGAAGTCGTCTACGTTCTCAGACGTGATGCCCAGCTCTTCAGCCTGGATGGTGCAGTTGACGGTCCACTTCACGATGTCGAACCAGTTGTCGTCGCCGTGACGGACCAGCGGGCCGAGCGGCTCCTTGGACATCGTCTCCGGCAGAATCACGTGTGCATCCGGGTCGCTCAGCAGGATCTGCTGTGAGACGAGGCCGGACTTGTCGGTGGTGAAGCCATCACACTGCCCCGCGTCATAGGCTTCGCGAGTCGTGTCCGCGTTGTCGAAGACGACCGGCGTGAACTCAATCCCGCGTGCGCGGAAGACGTCGGTCAGGTTCTTCTCCGTCGTCGTACCGGACTGCACGCAGATCGTGCCGCCTTCCAGATCTTCCAGGCTGTCGATGCCGGCGTCGCGGCGGACCATCATGCCCTGACCATCGTAGAAGGTGGTCGGAGCGAAGTCGAAGCCGAGATCGGTGTCGCGGCTGATCGTCCAGGTGGTGTTGCGGATGAGGACGTCTACCTCGCCAGACTGGAGCACGGGGAAGCGCTCGTTGGCGGTCGTCGGGCGAACCTCGAAAGCGTCGGGATCGTCAAAGACAGCGGCGGCGATGGCGCGGCAGTAGTCGATGTCAAAACCTTCAAACTCATTACTATCGGGCTCCAGGAACCCGAAGCCCGGGACCGACGCGTTGCCGCCACAGCGGACGACACCACGGTCCGCCACGGTGCCCAGTGTGTTGGCGGTGGTGACCATATCTACGTCGTCGTCAGCCCCCATCTCGACGACGCGTGTAACTTCGACGATACGCGTTACTTCGACCTCTCCCGCTGCAACGTCGACGTCGTCGGCAGTATCGTCGGCGCACGCGGCCAGCAACAGCATCAGCACTGCAACCAGTGTCAGCAGAATTACTCTTCTTCCTTTCACCTCATTCCTCCAGTTTGGCTAGTGGATGACAGTTGTTTCGATGTACCCTGTACAGTTATAGCAAGACGTTTCGACTGTAATCGACGGCTATGCTATCACCTCCTCAGAATAAGTTGGATCAGCGGACTGAACGGCTCCCCGGGGAACAAACAAGGCAGAAGCGTGGCGGCGCGGGTACTGTGGTGGATAATCGGCAGCAGCCGTGCCAAGGCGCCATTCGAGAGCCTCCTGTGAGCCTCGAGAACGTCTTATTGGAAGCGACGACAAAAGGGACATAGATTTGTCTTCGGCTCGCTCACTCTCTCTTGAACTGACGCGGGAATTGGACCTATTATTTTGTTAGTATACCGGTCAAAGATGATTGGTCAACCTTTTTTGTCCAGGAGAAGGACGCCGCCAGAGATATGCGCGGCTGCCACCGCCCGCCGGACAAGCCAGGGCAAGACGCTAGGGACGAAAGGACATGAACAGAAAAAGGTATGATGTCGTCGTCATCGGCGGCGGACACAACAGTCTGGTCGCCGCGACCTACCTCGCGCGGGCAGGGCTACAGGTCGTCGTACTGGAGCGGCGGTCGATAGTCGGCGGCGTGGCGACGACCGAGAGCTTTGCCCCCGGCTTCAGGGCCGACGGCGCGTTGCACACTGCCAGCACGTTGCGACCGCAGATCGTGCGCGACCTCTTTCTGCGGATGCATGATTTTGAGATGGCGCCTGTCTCGACAGTGCGCGTCTGTCCCTTTCCCGACGGAAGCGCCGTGCTTTTGTCGACCGACCCGGCGCAGAGTGCGGCGTCCATCGGCGCGCTTTCCCCCGCCGACGCCGAGCAGTTCCTGCGCTATAGCGCCGAGATGGAGCAGTTTGCCCGCTTCCTCGAAGAAGCGCTGGCCCACCTCCCCCCTGATCCGTTTGGGCTCGAACCGCTGGCACGCGACGGTGTACAACAGATGCGCGTACTGGCGCCCTGGCTAGCCGTGGCCCGCGATCTACGGCTGCTGGGCACGCGCCAGATGTACCGCCTGCTGCGCGTGCTGCCGATGTCTGTCTACGACCTGATGCACGAATGGTTTGCGGACCGCCGCGTGCGCGCCGCGTTGGGAACGCCCGGTATCTGGCACCTGGATCAGGGACCGCGGGCCGGGGGAACGGCCTTCAACTTGCTGTACCACTCGCTGGGCCATCGCCACCACGGGCTGGCGGCGGCGGGCATCGTGCGCGGCGGCCTCGGGCGGCTGTCGCAGGCGCTGGCTGCAGCTGCGCGCCACGCGGGCGTCGCTATCCGGCTGGAGGCGCCAGTGGCCCATATCGCCCTTGAAAAGCGGCGCGCAGTGGGGGTAATCCTCGAAAGCGGCGAGATCGTCGCCGGGCGCTGCGTGCTCTCCGGCATCGATCCCTTTCACACCTTCCGCGAGCTCGTGCCACCCTACGAACTGCCGCCGTCCTTTAACCGCAAGATCGGCAACATCCGCTTCCGCGGCGTCGTCGCGCGCGTCAATCTGGCCCTGGAGCGGCTGCCCACCTTTACCGCACTCTCCGCAGGAGACGAGCGCCTGCTACGTGGGCGCATCCAGATCGCGCCGTCGCTGGATGCTGTAGAGCGG
The DNA here is from genome assembly GCA_033722535.1 of Promineifilaceae bacterium (SeqCode). GTDB lineage: Bacteria > Chloroflexota > Anaerolineae > Promineifilales > Promineifilaceae > JAAYYY01. The sequence goes on along the minus strand of JAWVYW010000009.1, from coordinate 43,537 downwards.
GCACACGACGACGCCAAGTACGGGCGCTTTTCGCGCGCGCCGGTGCTGGAGCTGACCTTTCCTACGCTGCACGACTCGTCGCTGGCGCCGCCCGGCCGGCACACTATGGCCATCCTTGCGCAATACGCGCCCTACGAGCTGCAGGAGGGCAGCTGGGACGAGATGCGGTCAGCCCTCGGCGACACCGTCATCGCCACCCTCGCCGCGTACGCACCAGACCTACCAGAGCTGATTCTCCACCGCCAGGTGCTGACGCCGTCTGATCTGGCGCAGAAGATCGGTGTGTGTCAGGGGGATCTCTATCATGGACAGATGGCGCTGGATCAACTGCTATTGATGCGACCGGCTCCCGGCTGGGGCCAGTACCACTCTCCGCTCGCGGCGCTCTACCTCTGCGGGAGCGGCGCGCACCCGGGAGGAGGCGTCACCGGCGAGCCGGGGCGGCTGGCGGCTCAGACTATTCTCAGAAAGTGGCAGCAAATCGCAGCGCCAGCTGCTACATCTGGGCCGTGAAACTGTCATCTGGACGTTAAATTTTGATATCCCGTCTCGTTTGCAGTATAGTGTGCGCACCCCGTGTGTGGAAAGGAGAGGCTAAGACAATGAGTGAAGAGCAGAAGTTCACCAGCGGCGATCCCAACGAGATCAAAGCGCACCAGGTCGAGAAGCTGGAGGGGATTACCGTCATCCGTGGCGGCGGCGACCGGCGCGGGTGGAACGGCATTCGCTACCAACAGGGAATGTCGGCCAAAAACGTCGGTTCCAGGGCACTCTCGATTAACGTCGCCACCATTCCCCCCGGCGGGGTCGCCTATGCCCACATCCACGACAACTTCGAAGTCATGCTCTACATCGTCGAGGGGCGCGTACGCCACGAGTACGGTCCGGGCCTGAAACACTCGGTGGAAAATGAAGCCGGCGACTTCATCTACATCGAACCGGGCGTCCCCCACGAAGTGTTCAACATGAGCGATAAAGAAGAGGTCGTCGCCTTCGTGGCCCGCTCGGCAGCCGACGAGTGGGACAAGATCATTCCCTACGACCGCGATCAAGAGGTGTAAGCGGTCCGCAAGCGCGTCTCATTGGATCCAGCTCTGCCTGCAGGGCCGGTGGGCTGAGCAGAGGGAAGAGAAGGAGGTGGTCGATTGGGTCATAGCTGGTGGAGGGCAGCCGGCGCCGTCCGGTAACTTTCGATAGAAACGCCTAACGATTTAATCCTTGAAAGGAGGAGAGCGTGATTTCAAAACGCCGTATCACACTGTTCTTGCTAACATTCCTATTTGCCTTTGCTATGGCGGCCTGCCAGCCGCAAGCTACCGCTCCGGCAGATGATGAGCCAGCGGTGGAGGAGCTACCCGCCGACGACGAACCAGTTGCCGAAGAGGTCGAGGAAGAGGTGGAGGAACCGGCGGAAGAACCGGCGGAAGAACCGGCGGAAGAACCGGCGGAAGAACCGGCGGAAGAGCCGGCGGAAGAGCCGGATGATGAAGAGATGGACGAAGAAGAGGCGGCAGCAGGGCCAATTCGCGTCGGCTTCCTCGGCCCGCTCACGGGCGGTGCTGCATTCTTGGGCCAGGAGCAGTTGAATTTTGCCAAGGTGGCGACAGAGATCTTCAGCGAGGAGAGCGGTATCGAGATCGAGATCCTGGAAGGGGATACGATGATCGATCCTGACGAAGCGCGACTCGTGACCGAGCGCTTTCTTGCCGATCCCAACGTCGTCGCCGTCGTGGGGCCGGCGGGCAGCCAGGTCTGTGAAGCAGTACAGCCGCTCTTTGCCGAGGCCGGCGTCGCTCACGTCACCCCCTCGTGCACGCGTATCAGCCTGACCGATCCCGGCACCGAGACCTTCTTCCGCCCCATCCCGCACGACGGCCTCCAGGGGCCGACGGTGGCGGCGTACATGTTTGACGAACTGGGCGCCCGCTCCGCGTTCCTCGTCGACGACCAGTCCTCCTATGCGGTCGGCCTGACCGACGAGGTCGAGACGGCGTTGAGCGCGATGGGCGTGGACGATGTTGAGCGCGCATCTGTCACGCAGGAAGAGACCGACTTCTCTTCTCTCGTGACGACGATCGTTGCCGACGATCCCGACGTCGTCTTCTTCCCGAGCCAGATCGCCAGCCAGTTGGGTACGATGGCGGTTCAGCTACAGGAGCAGGGCTACGACGGCGAATACTTCCTCGCCGACGGCGGCTTCGACATCAGTTGGGTCGAGACGGCGGGCGACGCCGCGGAAGGGACTTACGTCTCCTTCTTCGCCCCGGATCCCCACTTTGTGGAGGAGATGGAGCCCTATAACGAGCGTTACCAGGAACAGTACGGTGACTTCGGCGCCTTCGGTGGTCCGTCTGCCCTTAGCGCCGACATCATCGCCCACGCGATCGGGCGCTGTGTGGAGGCAGACTCACTCTCCCGCGAATGTGTCCGCGACGAAATCGCAGCCACCGACATGGATCCCAGCATTCTGGGTATCCCAGTTTCCTTCGACGAAAACGGTCAGCTGGTCGGCGGCGAGTTCTTCATCTTCCAGGTCCAGGGCGACCAGTTCGTGCTCGTCGGCCCCTGATCGAGTTCTGACTTGAGGTGAAAGGAGCGGGCGGCTGCCCCTCCTTTCACACCTCACTGTGGAAGACTTCCTGCTCCGACTACCCCAGACGCTGATCAACGGCCTGACCCTGGGCAGCGTTTACGCGCTCATCGCCCTCGGCTACTCAATGGTCTACGGCGTCCTTAAACTGTTGAACTTTGCCCACGGCGACGTCTACATGGTCGGCGCCTATGTGGGGCTGGCGGTGATGACGGTACTGATTCCCGCCGCCGGCGCCTTCCTCCCCATTCCGCTGTTGATCATCGTCATGCTCCTCGTCGCGATGGTGGTTACCGGCGTGTTGGGGATCATGATCGAACGCTTTGCCTACCGCCCGCTGCGCAACGCGCCACGGATCGCCCCTCTGATCAGCGCCCTCGGCGTTAGCTTTGTGCTCCAGAACTTTATCCAGCTAACGGTCAGCCCGCGCCCGCTGAGCTATGGCAGCGGCACCCTCATCCCCACCGGCTCGGCGCTGATGGTCGGAGATCTCCGACTCCAGACCTCACGGCTCCTGGTCATCGGCACGACGGTGCTCCTGATGGTCGTCCTGGCATACTTCGTGCGCAGCACGCGGCTGGGGCGGGCGATGCGCGCCGTTTCCCAGGACCCGGAAGCGGCGGAGATGATGGGCGTGAACGTCGACTTCGTCATCGCCGCCACCTTCTTTATCGGTTCGGCGCTGGCGGGTGTCGGCGGCGTGCTGGTCGGGATCGTCTTCTTCTCTGTACGGCACACGATGGGCTTTATCGCCGGCCTGAAAGGCTTCACCGCCTCCGTCGTCGGCGGCATTGGCAGCATTCCCGGCGCCCTCCTGGGCGGGTATCTCATCGGGATGGCGGAGGCCTTTGCCAGCGTGTACATCTCCGTAACCTTCAAAGACGCCATTACCTTCCTCATCCTGCTCCTCGTCCTGCTCTTCCGGCCGACCGGGCTCCTGGGGAAGCCGATCTCGCGGAAGGTTTAGGATGAGTCTGGGCCACGAAAGGCAGATCAAACAGCAGCCGGTCACCGAAGAGGAAGAGGTCCGCATTGGCGTCGACGAATGGGTCGCCCAGGTCGACCGCCGCCGCCAACAGCGCAGCGGCCCCTGGGGCCAATTTATGCGCCGTTGGGAGGCGATCCCGGCGTCGTGGCGCGTGGCACTCGTAGCCTTACTGCTCCTCACGGCGCCGCTGGTGGTCCAATCGCCGCCGGTCCTGGACGCGCTCAACCTGACCGACGCCGATTTCATCGTCCGTACGGGGGCCACCTTCCTGATCTTCAGCCTGCTCGCCGTGGGGCTGACCGTCGTCGTCGGCTATGCCGGCCTCCTCGACCTGGGTTACGTCGCCTTCTATGGCATCGGCGGCTATGCCTACGCCTATCTGGCCTCCGACTTCGTCGCCACGCTGGGGATCACGGAGAACGGCATTCACCTGCCCTCCCTCATCGCCCTGCCGATAATCATCGTCATCACCGCCTTCGTCGGCTGGCTCCTCGGCTTTGCCTCCATCCGCCTCAGCGGCGACTATCTGGCGATCGTGACGCTGGGCTTCGGCTTGCTCTTCGTCCAGCTCGCGATGACGCTCACGCGGGTCGACGTCTTCTGGCTCGACCGTTCGCTCGACCTGACCCGAGGCCCCAATGGCATCAACCGGCTCGACGACCTTTCCTTCTTCGGCTTTCAGCTGGAATCGACCCTTGCCTATTACTACTTCTTCCTTTTGCTCGTCGGCCTCATCGTGCTCATCGTCTACCGTCTCAACCACTCGCGCATCGGCCGCGCCTGGCGCGCGCTGCGCGAGGACGAGCTGGCGACGGAAGTGATGGGCATGCCGGTGCGGCGGCTAAAGCTGACTGCCTTTGCCATGGGCGCCGGCATCGCCGCGCTGGCGGGCGCATCCCAGGCGGCGTGGCAGGGTAACGTCGTCCCCACTCGCTACAACGCCCTGGCCCTCATCGACCTATACGCGATGATCGTCCTCGGCGGCACTGGCAGCCTGCCCGGTGCCCTCCTCGGCGCCTTTATCTTTACGGTGCTGCCGGAGGTGTTGCGCAGTGTGCAGATAGCCAGCATCTTCTTCTACGGGGGGCTTGTGCTCGGCCTACTCCTCTGGCTGGGCCTTTCCCGCCGCTTTCTGGTCGTCCTCGGCGGCCTCGTCGCCGGCGGGTTGGTCTTCAAAGTAATTGCCGACGTTCTCTGGCCCGGGCTTGATGCCGGCGTGGCGCCCACAGAAGGCATGGTGCTCAACCGCCTCGTCCAAGAATGGCTGGTGCTGCCGGCTAACTTCGAGTTGGTGGGCAACATCGCCATCGGCCTCGCCGTCCTGCTCCTGCTTCTCGTGACGGTCACCACGCGCCGCTGGCGCTGGCCCATGCTCGGCGTCGCCCTTTACCTGTTGATCTTTGCCTGGGAGACGCGCCTCGTCGTCGAGCCGGCGGTGACGCGCATCCTCATCATCGGCACGACGCTGGTGGTGCTGATGATCGTGCGCCCCGAAGGCCTCCTCGGCAAGCCACGTGTGACGGTCGTGTAGCGATGGCTCTTCTCGAGGTGAATCGGCTCCATAAAAATTTCGGCGGCCTCACCGTCGTCAACGAGCTTTCCTTTCACGTTGGTGAAGGGGAGATCGTAAGCATCATCGGGCCGAACGGCGCGGGCAAGACGACGGTGCTCAATCTACTCAGCGGGATCTATGAACCGGATGGCGGGGAGGTCCACTTTGAAGGCCGTTCCCTCCTGGGGCTTTCGCCCCACGAGATCACAGAGCGCGGCATCGCCCGCACTTTCCAGACGCTGCGGCTCTTTCTGAATATGAGCGTCATCGAAAATGTAATGTCCGCTGCCTATGCCCACACCCACGCCAGCGTGCTGGCGACAATCCTCCGCACGCCTTCCTGGAGGCGGGAGGAGGCGCGCATTCGTGCCCTGGCGGAAGAGAAGCTTGCCTTCTTTGGGGAACGGCTGAAGGGGTACCGTTACGACCAGCCAGCGTATAGCCTCTCCTACGCCAACCGGCGGCGACTGGAGATCGCGCGGGCGATGGCTGCCAACCCTAAGCTGCTATTGCTGGACGAACCGGCAGCGGGGATGAATCCGCAGGAGTCGCGCGAGGTGGCGTCCCTCATCGGGCAGCTTCGCGAGGAGGGACTGTACACGATTTTACTCATCGAACACGATATGGGCGTCGTCGGCTCTATCTCCGACCGGGTCATCGTGCTCGACCACGGCGACAAGATCGCCGAGGGGAGCTTCGATGAGGTAACGAACGACCCACGCGTCATCGAGGCCTACCTCGGACGCGAGGGCGCGCGCGGACGCAAGTGATTTGATGGCAGAGCCAACAGCGAACGAGGTGCAGGTAGGAAGTGCGCCGCAAACCAGCAACGAGAAGGGCGAGCCCCTCCTCCGCCTCGCGAATGTCAACACCTACTACGGCGTCATCCACATCTTGCAGGACGTCAATCTGGAGATCTATCCTGGCGAGCTAGTATGCCTCCTTGGCGGCAACGCATCGGGAAAGTCGACGACGCTGAAGACCTGCCTGGGCATCGTCCGCCCGACGAGCGGCTCTGTTTTCTTCCGCGGCGAGGATGTCACCACGCGCTCCACCAGCCACCGCATCCGGCGCGGGATGGCAGTCGTGCCCGAAAACCGACGCATCTTCGGCGAGATGAGCGTGCGCGAGAATTTGCTTATGGGCGCTTATCTGCGCGACGACGGGGAGGCCATCGAGGAGGATCTCGAGCGCATGTACGCCCTCTTTCCGCGCCTGAAGGAGCGCGCCGGACAGATGGGCCAGACGCTCAGCGGCGGCGAACAGCAGATGCTGGCGATGGCGCGGGCGTTGATGTCCCGTCCGGAGCTGCTGCTGATGGACGAGCCGTCGATGGGGCTGGCGCCGATCCTGGTCGAGTACAACTTCGACCTCATCAAGCAGATCAACGAGCAGGGAACGAGCGTCTTTATGGTAGAGCAGAACGCCAACATGGCGCTCTCCATCGCCGATCGGGGCTACGTGTTGCAGACGGGGCGCGTGGTGCTCGCCGATAGCGCCGACAGGCTGCTGCAAAACGAACAGCTGCGCCAGGCGTACCTGGGCCACTAACCGGGGCCAACGGAGAAAGAAGCCGATGTCTATTCGCGATCAATTTCCGATCTTCGAGCAAAAGATATTCCTCAATAGCTGCTCCAAGGGCGCCCTCTCCTACGAGGCCCGCGCCGCCCTGGAACAGTACCTTTCTGACTGGCAGGAGATGGGATCGCCGTGGGAGTTGTGGGTACAGCGGCTGGAGGCGACGCGCAACGCCTTTGCCGGTCTGATCAACGCCGACGCCGACGAAGTGGCGGTGACTACCTCTGTCTCGGCGGCGGTCAACGCCCTTGCCAGCGGCTTCGACTATACCGGCGACCGCAATCGCATCGTCGTCCCCGACTTCAACTTCCCCACAACTTCCCAGATCTGGCACGCTCAGGAGCGGCGCGGGGCGCAGGTGGTCCACGTAGCGGCAGCCGGCAACCGCATCCCCCTCAGCCGCGTGGCTGAGGCGATCGACGAGCGGACGCTGCTTGTGTCCCTCAGCCACGTCTGCTACCGCAACGGCTTCCGCCACGACGTGCCCGCCGTGGTCAAAGTGGCGCGCGAAAAGGGGGCGTTGGTGCTCCTCGATGCCTACCAGTCGCTGGGGACGATGCCCATCGACGTCCGCCGGCTGGACGTCGACTTTCTGGTCGGCGGCGCGCTCAAATACCTGCTCGGCTCCTCAGGGCTGGCCTTCCTCTACGCGCGCAAGGCGCTCATCCCGCAGTTAGAGCCGACGAACAGCGGCTGGTTCGCGCAGGCCAACATCTTCGCCATGGACATCTACAAGAACGCGCCGTCGGCGACGGCGCGTCGCTTCGAGGCGGGGACGCCGCCTAACCCCAACCTCTATGCCGCCCTCGCCGGCATCAAGCTGATCCAGCGCATCGGCCTGCAGACGATCGAGCGCCACCTGCGCGAGATTACGGGTGCTCTGAAGGCAGGCGCAATGGCCCGCGGCTTCAACGTCGTGACGCCTGTCGACCCCGACCACCACGGCGCGCTGATCGCTCTACGCTCACAGAAGGTGGACCTGCTGGTGAAGTGGCTGCAAGAGGACGGCATTATTACCTCCAGCCGCGACGATAACCTGCGCGTTTCGCCCCACATCTACAACAACCACGAAGACATCGACCGGCTACTCGACTGCCTGAGCAAACATAAGGCGCTTCTCGTGTAAAGCCGCTCTCAACGTAAATGGCTGAAATGAGCGTACGACAGCACAGGAGGAACGGCAACAGCGGTGGCGGATAGCAAGCAAAGCAAGGGGAGAGCACTACTGAACGCTCTCATTTTGTTGCTTTTACAGCTCGTCGTTTTAGCAATTGGCGTCGCCATCGCCCGGGTCGCCTACGTGGGCATTGTTGGCCTGAGCGATTCACCATTCACCTTATTCGTCATCGCGGCCTATCCACTACTGGGGTTCGCAGCGGGCTTCCCCTTATGGGTCCTGCTGTTCTTCGTTGCCGGCTGGATGTACTTTGGGCGGCAGCGCATGGAGCGGGCGCTCTTCTGGAGCACGCTCCCGCTGACACTGGTCGTTATTCCGGTTCTTGCCATATTGATGATCGGCTCTTTAGTCGAGTGATGCATCGGCGGGCGGAGGGTCGGCGCCCTGGAGTGCCTCAATAATTGCCGCTGGCGAGAACGGTACCGATCGGCGCGCAGAGACGGCGTGCGCCCGCGCGGCGGCGAGTACCTCATCTTTGAAGCCGGCGCCGGTGAGCACGCAGACCACGCGCTCATGCGAGGCCACGCGCCCCTCCTGCAGCAGGGCGGGCAGCGCAGCGACCGTTGCCGCCCCCACCGGCTCGGCCCAGACTCCTTCCTCGCGCAGCAGCCGCGCCTGCATCGCCCGGATCTCTCCATCACTCACAGCCGCCACATGCCCGCCGGAGGCGCGCACCGCCGCCAGAGCATGAGCGCCGCTGAAGGGTATGTTGATCCCCGAGATCGACGAGCGCACGTCCGCCAGCATCGGCACGTGTTCGCTGCCGCTTTCAAATGCCTGAAGAAGGGGCGCGGCACCCAGCGCCTGGATGCCGACGAGGCGTGGCAACCCCTCGATGATGCCCGCCACATGCAGCTCCTGATACCCCCGCCACTGCGCCGCCAGCGTGTCTCCACCGCCCACGGGAACGACTACCACGTCCGGCACGCCACCCTGGGCCACCACTTCATAGGCGATTGTCTTCGAAGCCTCGAGGATATACGGATTCACCGGTGCCCAGGCAAAAGCGTGGTAGGCGTCCAGCCGGGCGGCAACCTCCCCCGTCAGCGCGGCAATGGCCTCCGGCGGCTGGGCGAAAAGACCGGCGACGGGCACTACGTACGCACCGGCAGCCACCGTCTGCCGGATCTTGGCTGCCGGCGCGCCTGGCTCCAGGAGAATGGTGCACGGCAGGGCCGCGGCGGCGCAGTAGGCGGCGAGGGCCGCGCCGAGGTTGCCACTGCTGGCGCTGAGGAGGCTCCGGCTCCCCGCTTCCCGCGCCAGGGTCACCGCCAGTGCCGCCAGCCGATCCTTAAAGGCCCCGGACGGATTGAGTCCCTCATGCTTAAAGCGCAGATCGTCGAGCCGCAACAGATCGGCCAGCCGCCGGGAGCGCAAAAGCGGTGTATCCCCCTCCCCCAGCGAGAGGATCGGCGTCTTAACCGGAAGCGTGGCTCGATAGCGATCGATGCCCCGCCCTGGCGTTACCGCCTCCAGCCGCGCCAGCGCATCGTCTCTATACACAGCCTGCAGGATGCCGCCGCAAGAGGGGCAACGGCCGAGGGCGCCATGTGGAGCTGGTTCTTCACACTCTGTACAGAGCGTTTTCATTGGCTGCGATGAAAGTGGCGCGACTGCCGCTTCCAGGGGAGCGGGCCGGCTCGCAGGCCTTCAAAAATGGCTACCGAGACGGCGTCTCGGGCCACCTATCCCTCCGCCGGAACGAAAGCAATCACCCGCACCGGGCTACCCGATCCCTCCTTAATCTTCAGCGGGGCGGCAATGACCACCGCCCCCGTCGGTGGCAACTGGTCGAGGTTGTTCAGGCTGGCCAATCCTATCTTACCGGCACCGTGCACGATGTTGTGCGTGGGAAAGGGCGGGTCGAAGGCACCGGCCTGCCCGGCATCGGTACCCACTGTCTCTACACCCACGCCGAGCACGTCGCGTTCGTAGGCAAGGAAGCGGGCACAGTCGGCGTGAAAGCCGGGAGAGTGGGGGCCGTCCTCGCCGATGTTAAGGAAGGCCTCCCGCCCCTGCCGCTTCGACCAGTCGGTGCGGAGCAGGACCCACGCGCCGGGCGGGATACGATCGTGCTCCCCCTCCCACGCCTGGACGTGCTCTCGCGTCAGCAGAAAATCTTCGTAAAGGGCCACCTCTTTGCTGACGTCGATGACGCACGCCGGCCCGACAAAGCGCTTCGCCGGGATTGTATCGGTGGTATTCTGCGCCAGGTCCCGGCCGGTGATCCAGTGAACAGGGGCGTCGAAGTGGGTGCCGGTATGTTCCCCCAGGTGGAGCGTGTTCCAGTACCAGGCCGGTCCCCTGTCGTCATAGCGGGAAATCTCTTCCACCGTGCAGGCCGGCGACGGCGCGAAGGGCTCCGGCAGGTCGATAACCGGCGTCTCCGGGCCCAACGTCTGGGACAGGTCGACGACGCGAATGCGGTCATTGCGCAGCTCTTCGACGAGCAGGGACAGGACAGTCACACGAGCAGACATAGTTCCTCCAAAAATAGTGAAATCAAATGTTCGTTGCGCCTTCGATCTCCCAGAAATCTTCCAGCTCCACCCCCAGCCCATCCACGATGCGGTTGCACCAGGCGAAGAAGCCGCTGATCTGGTTGATGTCCAGGATCGCCTTGTCGCCAAAGCCGGCCGCGCGCAGGCGCTCGATATGCGCCTCCGTCGTCTTCGCCGGCGCCAGCGTCAGCACCGCCACGTAGTCCAGCATAGCGCGGTCGGCCTCGCTCAGCGCCGCCTCGCGGTAATCGCGCTTCATCACCTCGACCCACTCCGGGTCCTGTACCTCGCGGAGAAGACCTTCTCCGTGGTGCTTTATTCAGTAGTGGCACTCGTTGAGTACGGAGACGGTGACGGCGATCATCTCCCGCTGGGCCAGCGTCAGGTCGCAGTTACCATGCATGACGCCGTTGTAAAAGGTCATCAACGCTCGCAGCGCGTGGGGGTTCAGGCTGGTCGCCTTAATGATATTATCCACCCCGCCCCATGACCGCTGGGTGCCGCGATAGTAGCGGCCGACGATGCCCGTAGCATCCTCTTCGTCTATCGTCTCAATCCATGCCATCGCTACGCTTTCCTGTTGTCTTGACGTGACCGGTCCCGCGCCTTCTGACCAGCGCCTGCCGGTAGAAGGGGAACAGGAAGACATTATAGCGCGGCGGCGGCGGATAAGACAGGTTTCCGGCGGCCATCGGAGCGGCTATAGGCCAGCGGTCTCCCAGCCGTCAATTTCAGCCAGCGGCTGCTCGCCCGCCACCACCTCCTCCAGCGCCTGCCGCCGCCGGACGACGTGGAGCTCGCCGTCTGGCGTGAGTAGCAATTCAGCGCTGCGCGGAAAGGAGTTGTAGTTGGCGGCCCCCATCGCCGCGCCATAGGCGCCGGCACCGCCGACGATGGCGATGTCGCCGATCTGGGGCGCGGGGAGCCGCCGAGGCTGGATCTCCTCCGGCTTGCCCGGCGCGGGCGTGAAAATGTCGCCGCTCTCGCAGCAGTGGCCGACAACGATGAAGTCGTTCGCCGCGCGCTCCGCCCCATCGCCAGATATGATCCAGATCGGATGTTGTGCGCCGTAGAGGGTGGGCCGCAAGAGGTCGTTCATGCCGCCGTCGAGCACGGTAAAGCGCTCTCCCTGCCGACCGGTATCCTTGACGTCAATCACCGTACAAAGTAGAGCGCCCGCGTTGGCGACCAGAAAGGCCCCCGGCTCGATCTCCAGGTGCAGGTCGCGCCGGGCGGCATCGGCCTCACGAAAGTCACGTAGCACGCGCGCGATTGCCGCCCCGACCTCGGGCAGATCGGTCCCCGGCTCGCCCGGCATACGCGCCACCTTGAAGCCGCCGCCCAGATTCACACGTCGCACCGCCGGCAAGTCGTGCGCCAGCGCCACCGTCAGCGCTGCGCATTGTCGCCACACGTCGGGATCGGCGCCGGAGCCGACGTGGCTGTGCAGGCGGGTAATCCTCAGCCGGTATGCGGCGGCGATGGCGCGGGCCGAGTCGAGATGTTCGTGCCAGATGCCAAACGGCGAGAGCGGCCCGCCGACGTTGGTGCGCCGGGAATGGCCGGAGCCGCGGCCGGGATTGACGCGAATGCTTACCTCACGCCCTGGAAAGAGAGCGCCAAAGCGTTGCAACTGGGAGAGGGAGCCTGCGTTAAAGAGCACGCCCTGCTCGACCAGTTCCGGTAGATCCTCCGGGAGCTCCTGCGCCGTCAGCTGGATCTTCTCCGGCGCCACGCCCGCCCGCAATGCCCGATACACCTCATAGCCGCTGCTGGCGTCGAAGTGGAGGCCCAGGCGGTCGAAGAGCTGTAGAAACGCCTTATTCGGGTTCGCTTTGATGGCGTAACGGACGGTGAGGCCGTAAGCGTTCGGCATCTCGAGCGCCTGCTGCGCCTGAGCGAGCAAGGTGGAGAAATGATAGATATAGACGGGGGTGCCGAATTGGGCGCGAACGGCGCGCGCCTGCTCTGGGCTCAGAAAAAGGTGATCGCTAATTGCTTGCATGCCGGTTATGTGGAACCCCGCCGGTAATCATCGAGAAAGGCCTCTAACCGCCCCAGTCCCTTCTGCAGCTCTACCTCCGGCCCACCGCCAACGCCGAGGCGGATGTGCTGTGGGCAGCCATAGGCGCTGCCGGGGATGAGAAAGGTCCGGTATGGCGCTTCGAGGAGGCGGCGGGCCAGGGTCTCGCCGTCGATGGGCAGGTGCAGGCGGGCGAGGCCGATGAAGCCGGCTGCGGGACGCTGCCACGAAAGTTCGGGCCGGGCCTCGATAAAGGCGTCGAGCAGGGCCAGATTCTCCCGCCCTTCCCACTTTGCCCGTGCCACCGCCGCTGCATAACGCTCGGGGCGCAGGGCGATCTCCGCCACGTGCTCGCCGAGCACGTTCATGATCTCGCTCGTGTTCTCACGCAGCACGACCGCATCCTGCACTACCTGCCGATCACGGGAGATGAGCCAGCCGATGCGGAGCCCCTGCAGGCCGAGCGTCTTGGAGACGCTGCCGGTGCTGATGCCTCGCTCGTAGAAGCCGGCGATGGCCGGCACACGCTCCCCCTCCCACTCCAGCCCGGCGTAGACCTCGTCACAGAGGAGATAGGCGCCGACTTCATCTGCGAGGGCGGCAATTCGCTGCAAGGCCGCCTCCTCCAGCACCTGTCCAGTCGGGTTGTTGGGATTGCAGAGGAAGATCAGGCGCGTGCGCGGGTTGATCATCGCCGCCAGCTCGTCCAGGTCGAAGCGCCAGCCGTCCGCCTCCCGGCGCGGCAGGCGGCGGATCCTCACGTCCAGCGCCTCGCCCAGCACCAGCGGCTGGGGCCAGCCGGGGGTGTCGACGATCATCTCGTCGCCCGGGCGCAACAGGTTAGTCAGCGCCAGAAAGTTCGCCTCCGCCGCCCCGGCGGTAATCAGCACGTCGTCCGGCCCACAGACCTCCTCCAGAGCGCTGCGGGCGACCACGCGCTCCCGCAGCGCGGTCAGCCCCTGGAACGATTGGTTGGACCAGTCCAGCGACAGATCGGGATCGAGATCAGAAAGAAAGTCGCCCAGCCGCGGCGAGCGGGCGAGTGAGAAGCCGAGGATCGCCTCTGGTTCGGCGGCGGTCGTTTCGAGGAGAAATTCAAACAGGTCGTGTATCTTGACTTTCATTCCTGCTCCGTTACGATCGGGTGGTCGTCAGCGCACATGATCGCTTTTCTATTCTGCCGTGAGGAGAGACAGCATGCCACCTGCCATAGCCGACGTACTCCACTCTGAGACCTTCCGCGCGGGAAAGGCCCGCCGCCTCTACGTGCTCGACTTCGGCCTTTTTGAGGTCCATGGCGATGAGAAGAGTGCCAGTCGCGTCATTGGTATTCCCGGTTACCTGATCGAGGCGGGCGACGGGCGCCGCATTCTGGTAGATACTGGTTTCCCCGCCGCCTACGCGGAGGACGCAGAGGAGGCGTCGCTTGCCGATGGCCTAGATAGCTTCGGTCGCGTCCTGAGCCTGGGTCCAGAAAACCTGCCAGGTGGGCAGCTGGCGCTGATTGGGCTCCAGCCGGAGGACGTCAACATGCTGGTGCTCACCCACTCGGATATCGACCACGTGGGTGGCATCGCCGCGTTCCCCTGGGCGACGAACATCATCGGCGCCGCGGAGCGAGCGCTGCCGCGGCCGCGCTACTTCGGCGAGCCCTCGCCCCTCGAGTGGCCGGCTGGCGTCGAGTACTGGGTCGTCGACGAGGATCTGGCGCTCGCGCCGGGCGTGGCGATTCTTCAGAGTCCGGGTCACTCTCCGGGGCAGCTCTCGGTGCTGGTTAACCTGCCGGAGACAGGCATGGTCCTGCTCACCGGCGACGCCATCTCTCGTCCAGCGGAGATGGAGGAGGGCTTCGGCGGCGCGTGGGATGAGGCGCAGGCACAGGCGAGCGCGGAGCGGCTGCTGGAGATCGCCGATCAGGAAGACGCCTTCGTCATCTACGGCCACGATCCTGAGCAGTGGTCGGAGCTGCGGAAGGCGCCGCAGCACTACGGCTGACTTACCTCGGCAGCCGCCTGTGGCCGGAGACGCTGTCTCGGTGGCCGTCCACCGGGGGCTTCCGAGTCGGCGCGCTCCTCAGGGAGCGGCAGTCGCGCCACAGTGAAGCCAGGCGGACAGTCCAGCTATTTACTGCGTCCCCGACGACTGCTGGGGCAGCTGCGGGATGAGCCACGCGAGGAAGGCGTCTGCGGAGCGAGTCTGCATGAGCACCCGACCGGGCCCCTTCAGATCCACCACCAGCCCTTCACCGCTGAAGAGGGTAGACTTCATGCCGCCGATGCGGCGCACCTCGAAGCCCATATTCTCCGAGAAGGCGACGAGATGACCGGTGTCGACGGTGTAGCGTTGTCCCTCCTCCAGCTCCAGCGCGTGAATCGCGCCGTAGCTACTGAGGAGCAGAGTGCCGGAGCCGGCAACACGCAGCATGATCAGCCCCTCGGACGCGAAGAAGGTGCGCGAGCCGCCCCATTTGGTGCTGACGTCGAGGGCCAGCTCACTGGCGACGTAGGCGCCGGATTGCACCAGCAGGCTATCCTCTGTCAGTTCCAGCGAAAACAGATCGCCAGGTAGCGCCGGGGCGACCATCAGCTGGCCTCCCTGCGGCGGCGCCTGAAAGGTGTTCTGGAAGAAGCTCTCGCCGCCGAGCAGGGCGCGGCCCAGCGACTTGAGGAAGCCGCCGGTGGCCGCCGTCTCCAGCGTGACGCCGGCACTCATGCTGACCATGCTGCCACCTTCGACGCGGACTGCTTCGTTGGGGTCGAGGGTGATCTCACCAAGAGCGTAGGCAGGACGGTAATGAATGTCAATTTGCATAGCGTGTCTCCTGTCTTTACGGGGCAATCTCCGGGAGGCTTGTAGCCTGCCGGTGGTGTAACGATCTAACGCACGTCCCGCCCCTGATTGAGCAAGATAACGTTGCCGCTGGCGCAGTCGCCGGCAGGCGAGATGAGAAAGGCGACCCAGGCCGCTATCTCTTCCGGCTCCATGGGCTTCCCCCGGGGCATGCCGGCGATCGCCGCTTCCAGCACGTCCGGCTCGACGACGTCGAAGAGGGGCGTGCGCGTCATCGCCGGGGCAATTGAGTTGACGCTGATCTGGCTGCCGGCGTACTGGCGCGCCAGGTGCTTGGTCAGCGTGTCGAGCGCGGCCTTGCTGGCACGGTAGTGGGCCGGGTCGAAGACGTCGAAATTATACGCGCCGTTGGAGCTGATGTTGACGATCTTCTTGACTCCCGGTCGCTCGAGCATCAGGGGGATCGCCCGCTGGCAGCAATAAAAGGCGCTCTCGAAATTGATCGCCATCTGGCGCTCCAGCTCCTCGGGGCTGATCTTCACGAAGTCGGTTACGAAGCAGGTGCCGGCGTTGTTTACCAGGGCGTCCACGCCGCCGTACTCTCCCTCCAGATAGAAGAAGAGATCGGCCACGACCTCCGCGGCGGTTAAATCGGCGCTCGCCGCCAGAAAGAAGGGAGCGAGCGCGTCGGGAAGCGAGTCCGCAAAATCCTCGAGCCCCTCTTCGTCGACGTCCACCCCGATCACAAATAGACCCTGCTCCAGCAGGGCGCGCGCGATGGCCTGGCCGATGCCACCGGCGGCGCCGGTTACCACGGCTACTTTCTCGCTCACCTGAAGTACCTCCTTCGCCGCCAGGACGGCAGCATTTACATATCGGCAGAAGAGATAGTTATTGTATGCTGGGTAGAGTTCGCTTGCACAGATCGAGCCCCCCTCCCACAATACGCCGGTACTGAGACACGAATAGGGAGAAACAACGGAATGGACGTGGAGTCGATCGTGCAGATGCTCCTGCACGGCAACCAGTTGAAGCGGACGGCACGCACCGGTTGGGTCCAGCGGGGGGTGCCGAAGAGCGAAAATGTGGCCGAACACAGCTACGGCGTGGCCTATGCGACCCTGATTCTGGCGGAGCTGGTCGACGAGGCGGTCGATCTGGGGAAGGCGCTCGCCCTGGCAGTACTCCACGACCTGGCAGAAGGGCTGACGACCGACATTCCGGCCCCTGCCTGGCGTTTTCTTCCTGCCGGCATTAAGCTGGACGTCGAGCGTGGCGCGATGGACGAGATCCTCGGGGAGACGCAGTTCAAGGAGCAGTTCATGGATTGGTGGGAGGATCTCCATTTGAACGAAAGCGCGGAGGCGCGGCTGGTCCACGACGCCGATAAGATCGACCTTTACGTGCAGGCCATGGTTTATGAACAGCAGACCGGCAACAGCCACCTGGAGGAGTTCTGGACGATTGCGCCTCGCTTTCACTTCCCCCCGGCGCAGGCGATATACGATGCGCTACGGGCGCGGCGAGCAGATTGAAAGGGTTCTTTAGTGCAGAAAGGCCCACTCCCACGCGCGCCTGACGATCTGTCTGCCACGTCGGCTTTCCATGTCGTGTGACAGGTGCCGCGTACCTTTTTCCGACAAGCTCCGTTTGGAGAAGCTCACCCGCTGCGCTATACTTTTCGAACGTGAGTTACCGACGCATCGCCCACGAGGACAGCGGCAGGATATTGATCGCACGCGCCCGCTGGTGCGACGATTTCAGTAGCAAGCTGCGCGGCTTCACGTTCCGGCGCGCGCTGACCTCTGAGGAGGGACTGGTGCTGGTAGAGGAGCGGGAGAGCCGCCTTGCGACAGCCATCCATATGCTGTTCGTCTTTTTCGACCTCGGCGTCATCTGGGTAAATGGCGACGGTCGCGTGGTGGACAAGGCGCTGGCCCGCCCCTGGCGGCTGTCCTACGTCCCCCAGGCGCCGGCACGCTATGTGATAGAAGGCCCTCCGGCTCTCCTGAAACAGGTGGCGGTCGGGGACCACCTATCTTTTGAAGCAGTTGAAGATTAAGCTGAGCAGCCGCACGGCTGCGCCAACACACCGGAAGTAATGATGACAACCGAATCGGCAACAGGCAAGACGATGTTAGACCAGGCCCAGGCGCTCGCCGACGAGCTGACGCAGCTCCGGCGCGAATTCCACCAGTATCCAGAGCTGAGCTTTCAGGAATTCCGCACCGCGGCGCTGGTGGCGGAGACGCTGCGCGAGATCGGCGGCATTGATGTCGAAACCGGCGTCGGCGGCACCGGCGTGGTCGGTCGTCTGGGAAGCGGCAAGGGACCGACGATCGCCATTCGGGCCGATATGGACGCCCTGCCGATCGCGGAACAGAACGACGTCCCCTATGCCTCTCAGAATGAAGGCGTCATGCACGCCTGCGGCCATGACGCGCATACGGCGATCGCCCTCGGCGCCGCGCACCTGCTGCGCCAGAGCCAGGCCGCCGGCGACTGGCAGGGAAACGTGCGCCTCCTGTTCCAGCCCTCAGAGGAGAACTTTGACGAAGATGGCGTCAGCGGCGCGACGGCGATGATTGAAGGCGGCGCGCTGGAGGGCGTGGACGCCATCATCGCCCTGCACGTTTTCTCGGAACAGACGGCGGGGCAGTGCATCTTTCACGACGAGTACAGCCTTGCCGCGGTCGATGCCTTCCAGGCGGTCATCCGCGCCAGCGGCAGCCACGGTGCCTATCCGCACACGGGGCGCGATCCTCTCTTTATGCTCGCCCCGATCCTGACCGCCCTCTACGCCATCCCCTCGCGCCGCATCAACCCGTTGCAGCCGAGCGTGGTCAGCGTGGGGCAAATCCATGGTGGCAGCACGACCAACGTTATCCCGGACCACGTGCGACTCGCCGGTACCATCCGCTCCTACGACGCCGTCGTCCGCGAACAGCTCTGGGAGGAAGTCGAGAAGGCTTTTGCCCTCAGCGAAGGTCTGGGCGGCAGCTATGAGTTCCAGCTCAATAAGGGCTATCCGTCGCTCTACAACAGCGCGGAGGTGAACGGCTGGATGCGCCAGGCCGCGGAGGATCTGGCGGGGGCGGAAGCGGTAGTCGAAGCGCCCTTTGGCATGGGCGGCGAGGATTTCGCCTACATGGCCCAGGAGGCGCGGGGGGCAATGTTCATGCTCGGCGCGTCTAAGGCGGATGGGGTGCAACGGCAACATCATACGCCCTTCTTCGACATCGACGAGCGGGTCCTGCCGCTGGGGGCTGCCGTCCTGGCGGAGACGGCGCTGCGCTTCGTCACCGGGCAGATTGACTGAGACGACGCGCGACTTCACGGCGACGACCTTCATCGTCTACGGGGAGCGCGTCCTTCTGCACTACCATAAGCAGCTGGAAGTGTGGCTGCCCGTCGGCGGCCACGTCGAGGCGGACGAACTACCAGAGGAAGCTGCCTTCCGCGAAATTGCCGAAGAGACGGGGCTGGTGGTGCAGCTTTACCTGCCGGACCCGCCGCTGGAGATGGAGGACGCGCAGCAGCTGGTCCGCCCGGCGCACATCATCCTCGAGGATATCACCCCGGTCCACCAGCACATTGACTTCATCTACTATGCGGTCGCCGCGCACGCCGACCTTGCCCCGGCGGATGGGGAAACCGCCGAGCTACGCTGGTTCACGGCAGCCGAGCTAGCAACGCTCG
The DNA here is from genome assembly GCA_033722535.1 of Promineifilaceae bacterium (SeqCode). Lineage (GTDB taxonomy): Bacteria > Chloroflexota > Anaerolineae > Promineifilales > Promineifilaceae > JAAYYY01. The sequence continues at coordinate 24,639 of JAWVYW010000009.1, read as the reverse complement.
AAGCGCCGCAGAACGTGACGGTGCTCGCGCTGGAGGCACTGCGCCTGCTCGGGGCACCCCCACCACCTTAGTTTACTACGGATGCGCGGGGAGCACGCGCCCCGTCAGCTCGCCAAAGCCGACGCGATAGCCGTCGCCCTGGCACCAGCCGCTCAGCGTCACCGTATCTCCATCCTCCAGAAAGGTGCGCGTCTCGCCGCCGGGCAGCGTCAGCGGCCGTTCGCCGTTGCGGCTCAGCTCCAGCAGAGAGCCATAGCTGCCAGGCTCGGAGCCACTCACGGTGCCGCTCGCCAGCAGATCGCCGGGACGCAAATTGCAGCCGTTGACGGTATGGTGGGCCACCTGCTGGCAGAGGCGCCAGTAGAGGTGGCGCAGATTGGTGCGTGTGATGGTCGCCGGCCCGGCCATCCCCTCCCCCTGCAGGCGCACCTCCAGATGGATATCGAAGGCGCAGGGCTCCTCGTGGCGCAGATAAGGCAACGGCTCCGGCGATTGGGGCGGCCCGTCGACGCGGAACGGCTCCAGCGCCGCCAGCGGCACCACCCACGGGGAAACGGTCGTGGCAAAGCTCTTGCCCAGGAACGGCCCCAAGGGGCGATACTCCCACGCCTGAATGTCGCGCGCGCTCCAGTCGTTGACCAGCACGAGGCCGAAAATATGCCTCTCCGCTTCCTCAACAGGTACCCGTTCCCCCAGGCGGTTGCCGGGGCCGACGAAGGCGCCGACCTCCAGCTCGAAGTCAAGCTTCTCCGTTGGCCCGAAGTGAGGCGCGCCGCCTTTCTCCGGCCCACGTTGTCCGAACGGGCGCCGCACGCCCTGACCGCTGGGAACGATGCTGCTGGCCCGTCCGTGGTAGGCCACCGGCAGGTGCAGCCAGTTGGGCAGGAGCGGGTTATCGGGATCGCGAAAGAGGCTGCCGACGTTGCTCGCGTGTTCGCGCGAGGAATAAAAGTCGGTATAGTCGCCCACGGCGGCGGGGACCTGCATCTCGACGTTATCAATACGCCACAACGCCCGCTGGCGCAGTGCTTCATTCCCCTGCAGGGCCGCGCTGTCTGCGTTCAGCAGGCGCTGCACCATCTCCCGTGCCTCCTGCCATGCCTGCCGACCGAGGGACATGAACGCATTGAGCGACGGCTGCGCAAAGACGCCGTCGGCGGCGATGAGGTAGGGGCCAGTAAAGAGGCCGGCGTCGGCTATCTCCGCCAGATCGAGTACCCAATCGCCAATACGCACCCCCACCCGCGGGTCGCCGCCCCCGTGCGGGCTGAAGACGCCGTAAGGGAGATTCTGAATCGGGAAGTGGGAATCGGCGGGAACGTCGACAAATGAACGAATCATGCTGCTCCTCTTTAGCTGCTGGAAGACGCCTCCATTGTTGCCCTAAATGGCCGCTCGTGCCAGCCACCTTTCGCGCCGAGATGAACTGACTTTGGCCGCAATTGACGTATAATGGAGGGTAACGCAATATACGGAGCCTGCCTGGATTCTTCCAGCAGAGAAAGAGCCATGAACGACAACATCCCCCCACCTCTTGCGCGGGCGAAGGAGCACTGGGAAGAAGAGACGCTCGAACCTGTACTGGAACGCTACCCCGAACGGCGGGACTCGTTCGAAACGAGCTCCGGCATCGACGTCCAGCGCCTCTACCTGCCGCACGATCCCGATCCCGATTATACGGAAATGCTGGGATTTCCCGGCGAGTATCCCTTTACCCGGGGCGTCCAGCCGACGATGTACCGGGGCCGCCTGTGGACAATGCGCCAGTACGCCGGCTTTGGCACGGCGGCGGAGTCGAACGAGCGCTATAAGTACCTTCTCAGTCAAGGCCAGACCGGCCTTTCGGTGGCCTTCGACCTGCCGACGCAGATCGGCTACGATGCCGACGACCCGATGGCGCTGGGCGAAGTGGGGCGCGTGGGCGTCAGCGTTCCCAGCCTCGACGACATGCGCACCCTGCTCGACGGCATCCCGCTGGACAAAGTGAGCATCAGCATGACGATCAACGCCCCCGCCGCCATCCTGCTGGCGATGGTCATCGCCGTGGCGCAAGAGCAGGGCGTACCGACGGAGCGGCTGCGCGGCACGATTCAGAACGACATCCTCAAGGAGTACATCGCGCGCGGGACCTACATCTTCCCCCCCCGCCCGTCGATGCGCCTAATCACTGACATCTTCGACTACTGCAGCCGTGAGGTTCCCCGCTGGAACACCATCTCCGTCTCCGGCTACCACATCCGCGAGGCGGGCAGCACGGCGGCGCAGGAGATCGCCTTTACACTCGCCGACGCCATCACCTATGTCGAGGCGGCGCTGGCGGCGGGGCTGGACGTCGACGACTTTGCCGACCAGGTCAGCTTCTTCTTCAACGCCCACAACAACTTCATGGAAGAGGTTGCCAAGTTCCGCGCCGCCCGCCGCCTGTGGGCGCGCATCATGCGCGATCGCTTTGGGGCGCAGGACCCGCGAAGCTGGCGTCTGCGCTTCCACACCCAGACCGGCGGCAGCACGCTCACCGCCCAGCAGCCACAGAACAACGTCGTCCGTGTCGCCCTGCAGGCGCTGGCGGCTGTGATGGGCGGCACCCAAAGCCTGCACACCAATGGCTATGACGAGGCGCTGGCCCTCCCCACGGCGGAGGCGGCGACGCTTGCCCTGCGTACTCAGCAGGTAATCGCCTACGAAAGCGGCACGCCGGACACCGTCGATCCGCTCGCCGGCTCCTACTACCTGGAGTCGCTCACCGACGAGCTGGAGCAGAAAGCATGCGACTATCTGGATGCCATCGACGATCTAGGCGGCATGCTGGCGGCTATCGAAAGCGGATATGTCCAGCGGGAAATACAGGAAGCAGCATACCAGTACCAGCAGGCACTGGAGAGTGGCGAGGAGACGGTCGTCGGCGTGAACCGCTTCGTAGAAGAGGAGGCGGCGCCGATGGAGATCATGCGCCTCGACCCCGCGCTCGAGGCGCAGCAGCGCCAGAAGCTGGCCGCGCTGCGCGCGCGCCGCGACAACGAACGGGTTGTTGAGCTGCGGAGCCGGCTGGCCGAAGCGGCCCAGGGAGATGAGAACCTGATGCCGCTGTTCATCGAATGCGTAGAAAACGACGTGACTCTGGGCGAGATCTGCCATACTCTCCGTGATGTGTGGGGCGAATACCGCCCGGCGTCCGGCATATAAGCGGGAGCGAAAAGTAGATGATCAAGATAAACCATATAGCCATCGTCGTGCCCGATCTCGAAAGCGCGCAGCAGTTCTGGGTAGAAACTCTGGGCCTGCCGCTGGAGCGGGTGGCGGAAGTCCCAGAAGAAGCGGTGCGGGTGGCCTTCTTGCCCGCGGGAGATGCGGAGATTGAGCTGTTACAACCCACTGACGACGAGAGCGGGGTGGCCCGCTTCATGGACAAGCGGGGGCCCGGCATTCACCACCTCTGCCTGGAAGTGGACGATATCGAGGCAACGATGGCCCGTCTACGGGAGGGCGAGGTCGAGCTGATTAATGAAATACCGCGTATGACCGGCGACGGCAAAAAGTACGCCTTTATCCATCCTCGGAGCACGGGCGGCGTCCTGATTGAACTCTACGAGCTCACAGGCACCCCCGAACCTGCGCACACGTGAGGCCGCAACGACTAGCAAAGAGCGCCGGAAAAGACAAGTGGAGAGAGATCACCTTTCAGGCATGACGTTTGTCACTGTCCACAAGGCCGCCCTCTGTTAGACTGGAACCAGGTTAACAAACCAACAGCCCACCCCAAAAGGTGCAGAACGGAAGCGTCCGGAAGGACTATCCGGTCGGACGGGATTGGGAAGAATGGTTCCGTGGAATCACCCATCCCGTCCGACACCAATACGGCACACTCCGCAGGGACGCCGACGTTCCGCAACCTTTTGCCTTTCCCTTTCACACACTACTGGATAAGTGACCCGGGGAGTAGGGCGGGAAACGAAAGCGGATGGCCACGGCCATCCGCTTTTGGTTTCAACAAGCCAGGGCGCCGGCGTTCGCGGCGCACGCGCCACTCACATCTTCGGTCGGCGCCGCAACCGCCTCCGAAATGCACCTGCTACGGCGCCAGCGGCGCCAGCTCCTCCTCCACCACCCGGACAACCAGCTCGTCCAGTGCGGAGACGGTATAGTCCTCCACCTGGTGCTCCGTTTCCGTGCCGGTCGTTCCCGGGCCGCCGGGGCCGTAGGTCAGGAAGATGAAGCGCCCGCCGGTGACCTGGGCCAGCTGGCGGAAGATGTACTCGCCCTGACCATCGAGCCCGCTGCTGGCGATGGGGTAGATCTTGATCCCCCGTGAAGCCGCCTCCATCATTTCGTCGGCGTAGGACGTCTGCTGGTCAGGGTAGTCCAGGTGAGGCGGCGCGTCGGCGACGAGGAAGATCAGGCTCACCGTCTCCATCACACGCCACTCAGGGGCGTGGACGGCGCGGGCAAGCGCTTCGTTCAGATCTTCGGGATAATCACCGCCGCCGGCTGCCTCGACCTGCGCCAGCGCCTCGGCAAAAGTGTCGACATCAGGCGTAAAGTCGAAGGTGCGCGAGACAAACTCGTCGCCCCGGTCACGGTAGATGGTCATGGCAAAGCGCACGTCTGGCTGCGCCGGGAGGGCGTCGATCTGCCGCGCGATTGTCTGAATGTTGTCCTTTAACTGCTGGATCTCGTCGGACATGCTGCCGGTAGCGTCTATGAGGAAGAGAATGTCCAGCCGCGCCGGCACCTGTGGCGCACCGGCTGCGGGGTGGACAATTTCCCACTCGCGCTGCATCGTGCCCGCAGGAATTTCAACCTCTGTCACGGCGCCGTCGACCTCCACTTCCAGGGTATACTGCTCGCCCTGCAGCGCCTCGGGGAGCGCCCGCGGAAAGAAGAGGGTCCCTCCGTCACTGTGGGTGCGCAGCCGCTGGACCTCCTGTCCGTCCACCAGCACGCGGATCAATGCGCCGAGGACCGGCTCGCCCGCCGCGTCTACGACCCTGATCTGGTGGCGCTCGCTCACGTCGACCGGGATCACGCGCGGTCCCTGATAATCGCGCAGGTAAAGCAGATAGTCATCCCAGTTGGCATTATCGTCCACCTCCCCCGCCGTCAGAGCACTGTTCTGGGAAATCGACTCCTCCGGCGCCGGCCCCTCAGCGCGCAGCGCATCGTCCCCGGCAACGTCCGCCGGCGATGCCATCGGCTCTTCAGCCGGCGCGCCGGCGATAGCGGCGTCCTCCTCCAGGACCACTTCTTCTTCGACTTCACCTTCAAAGACCATCTCTTCGTCGGCGACAGCCGCTTCATCCATGCCACCTTCTACCTCGGCGACGTCGGCGGCGCGCCCATTCCAGTCGAGCCATCCGCCCTCCCCCTCTTCGGCTGTCGGCGTCCCGGCGAGCGATTCCTCCCCCTCCTCGACGCTGAAAAGTGTACAGCCGACGAGCAGCGCCGGAATAAGCAAAATGAATAGGGCGAACATGGTAACGGTGCGTTTCATGGCGTTTCTCCTCCTGTGATACGGTTGGCCGCGGCGCGACCAATCTCACAACCAATGGTAGCGTTCGGCAAGCTACCTTCGCTCATGTAACGTAAAAAGAGAGCTAATTGTTCCGCGAAAAGTTGTGTGGGGGCCAGAAACAGAAAAAACCGCCGCCCGGGGAGGGCGGCGGTTTATCCGCATTACAGTCGCCAGGAGGGAAGCGAAAGTAATGGAGCGGTCAATGCCATAGTTGAGGGAGGGGCAGGCATTGTCCTGGGTTCGGCTGGTTTCCAGTCGCGTTTCTCTCGTGCCAGTTAGGGGAGGGGAAGTTCCTCAAACTCCAACCGAACTTGACTAAATGATACTCTCACTGTGTAAACAATACATTACACAGGCATGAGTAGACGATGAGTAAGACGCAGTGCGTCATAAGTGGAAATTTGCAAGGGGGGTGCTAGGCGTCGTCGGCGCGTTCGTCAGGATCGCTAAAGATGTCCATCCACTCTTCGACCTCGTCGGAGGTCAACGGGGCACCGGAAGCCTTCAGCCGGTCGGCGGGACGCGGCTCCAAACGCTCTTTGCGCCGCTGCTCGCGGCGCTGCTGGCGCAGTTTTTCGGCCTCCGCAGCGCCCTTACGTCCCGCCTGCTCCACTGCCTGCTCGTCCGGCGCCTCTTGTGTAAGTTCGTCCTTCTCCGCGCGATCGGAGCCGAACAACTCCAGCCACACGGCGACTTCTTCATCTGTCAGCGCAGCGCCGGACGCCTTCAGCGCGTCGGCATCGCGCACCGGCGGTGGCTCCGGTTCGGCCGTCTCTTCCTTTCCCGTTGCCGGCTCTTGACGGCGGCGCACCGAGCGGCTACCTGGTGGCGACGGCGGCAGCTCCGGCTCCGGCCCAAAAATGTCCAGCCATAGCGCGACCTCATCTTCGGAGAGCAAGGGGCGCTCTGTCGCCGGTGTCCGGTCCGGTTCCTGCGGCGCCGACTCGTCCAGCCCGGCGGCGAATGTCTCGGGAGGGATGACCGGCATTTTCCGCTTCTCGGCGGCAGTAACTATTTCGCGGTCGGCGCTGACGAGCGTGTACTCCGGCGGGTTCTGGACCCGCCGGATGCGCCGCACAAGCAGCTCGTCCGCCGGGCGCCCCTGGGATGCAAAGATGACGTCCAGGCGCTGGCCCGACAGATCGTGCGCGCGCCCACCGGGCAGGCCGCCGTCAAAATAGACGGTGACGGTGCGTTTGCGGCTGCCCGAGATCCAGCTCCGCAGACGCAGGATCAGCTGCGCTTCGTCATCAGGATCGGAGAGATTGATGTCCGGCATGCGAGCGATCAGGTTGTGGCCGTCGATCAGATAGTGCATGTTCCTATTTCGGGATACCCGCGCCTAATCCAGGACCTCAAGGTTGGCGAAGCTGGCGGCCAGCTTTTTAATACCCTCTGACTTGAAGGCGACGGTCACCTCTTCCACAGTGCCTGTCACGCGGCTCTCGACGACGATCCCATCGCCAAATGTGCCGTGGCGCACCTTCTGCCCGGAGTGGTACTGCGGTTCGCCGTCATTGAAGTCGGCCATCGACTGCCGTCGCTCACGCTGCTCCTCCCGTCTGGCAGCTGATGAGGAGCGGCGCGGGCGGGTGTGGACGCGGTCGGCGCGGGCGGACGACGCCGAGCGCCGACTAGGACGGTCGGAACTGGTGCTATTGGAGCCGCTCCGCCTCCACTGCCAGCTACTCGCCTTCTCCACCGTCTCCTGCCGCCGCTGGGCCGGCGTGCCTCCGGCGATAAGCTGGGCCGGAATGTCGCCCAAGAAGCGCGAGGGAGCGCTGACCGACGATTCGCCGTAGAAGGTACGGCGGAAGGTGTGGAGCAGGTAAATGCGATCGCGCGCGCGGGTGAGCCCTACGTAGAAGAGACGCCGCTCTTCGGCCAACTCCTCCATGTCGTCCAGGCTGCGGCTGTGGGGCAGCACCCCCTCTTCCAGGCCGCTAATGAAGACGATGGGAAACTCCAGCCCTTTCGCGGAGTGCAGGGTCAGGAGGGTGGGCGCACTCTGCTCTTCGTCCAGATTATCCACATCGGAGACCAGCGTCACCTGCTCCAGGAATTCGGCCAACGTGAGGTCGTCGGCAAGGGTGGCGACGCTGCGCAGCTCCATCACGTTTGCCCACCGCTCCTCCCCTTCAGGGGTGCCATCCTCGATGTAAGCGCGATAGTCGCTTTGCTCCAGAATGAGATCCAGCAGCTCGGCGATCGTCGCATCGTCGCGCACGGTGAGCCAGGCATGGAGCAGCTCGGCGAAGCCGGCGAGGGCGTTGTAGGCGCGGCTGGTGAACGGATGCTGGACGTCGGGATCGGTAATCAGGTCGATCAACGCCTCCGCTGGCTGCTGCCCCCGGCGCCGTGCCCAGTCGTACAGGGACTGCTTCGTCTTGGCGCCGATGCCGCGCGTGGGGGTATTGATAACGCGGTCGAGGCTGATGGCATCGCTCGGGTTGTGCACCAGGCGCAGGTAGGCGATGACATCCTTGATCTCGCGCCGCGCGTAGAAGCGGGTGGCACCGACGAGCTTATAACGCATGCCGGCGCGGAGGAACGCCTCCTCCAGCGCACGGGACTGGGCGTTGGTGCGGTACATCACGGCAAAGTCGCCGGGCGAGTACCCCTGGAGGAGCAGCCCCTGGATGGTGCTGACGATGAGATCCGCCTCCTCCCCCTCGTTGTAAGCCTCGCGCACCGCCAGCAGCGAGCCGCCCTGGCGCTCCGTAAACAGCTCCTTGTCGACCCGGTCGGCATTGCGGCGGATCACTGATTTGGCGGCGTCGAGGATGATCTGCGTCGAGCGGTAATTCTGCTCCAGGAGAATCATCTGCGCATCCGGATAGTGCTGGCGGAAGCGATTGATGTTGCGGAAGTCGGCGCCCCGCCACTTGTAGATCGACTGGTCGGAGTCGCCGACGACAAAGAGATTGTCCTGGGGCGCCGCCAGCCGTTTGAGCAGCTCGTACTGCGTGGTGTTCGTGTCCTGGAACTCGTCGACCAGGATGTGACGGTACTTCTGCTGGTACTTTTCAAGTATGTCCGGGCGCGCGTCGAAGAGCAGCACCGTGTTCATCAGGAGGTCGTCAAAGTCCATCGCGTTGTTGGCGACCAGGAGCTCCTGGTAAAGCTGGTAGACGCGCTTCGTGACTTCGGCGATATAGTTGCTGGCGGCATACTCCTCGGGTGTGACCATTTCATTTTTGGCGGCGCCGATTCCGTGCAGCATCCGGCTGGGCTGGAACTTCTTCTCGTCGAGATTCAAATCAGCCAGCGCCTGTTTCACCACCTGTATCTGGTCGTCGCGGTCGAAGATGACAAAGTCGTCCCGGTAGCCGGGCAAATTCTTCGTCTCCCGGCGCAGGATGCGGGTGCAGGTCGCGTGGAAGGTGCCAACCGTCAGGCCGCGCGGTCGCTCGCCCGCCAGCGCCTCGATGCGCTCGGCCATCTCGCGCGCTGCCTTGTTGGTGAAGGTCACGGCCATAATGTGCCAGGGAGCCACGTCCAGCACCGTCGTGAGGTACGCCACGCGGGTCGTCAGGACGCGCGTCTTGCCGCTGCCCGGCCCGGCCACCACCAGGGTCGGTCCTGGCTCAGCCGTCACCGCCCGCAGCTGAGCCGCGTTCAGCCCGGCCAGCAAATGGTCCATTGTCGTCGTTGTAATTTCAGTTACTCCTTAATTTAAACTTCTCGTGGCTACCCACCATAATAACACATGCATGGCGGCCTCACACGTCGATGTCGGATGCCTTCTTCCCTTTGCCCAGCGCGATCGAGCGCTGGTAGGCGGCGAAGATGCCGCGGCTGATGACGGTGCGCAGACCGCCCTTCTCCATGTGGTAGAGTGCCTCGGCGGTGGTGCCGCCGGGGGACGTAACCTGGTTGCGGAGCTCGGCAACGTGCCGGCCCGACCGGTCGGCGTACTCGACAGAACCGCGCAGCGTCTGAAAGACGAGCTGCCGCGCCACGCGGCGTGAAAAGCCCATGTGGACGCCGGCGTCGATCATCGCTTCCATAACCATAAAAACGTAGGCTGGGCCGGTGCCGCTGAGGGCGGTGGCCATGTCGAGGTAATCCTCTTCCTCCACGAACACTTCCTGACCCAGAGAGGCGAGAATAGCACGCGCCTGCTCTTTCTGGATCTCGCTCACCTCGCGCGTAACCGTCCAGACCGTGATTCCCTGCCCGATCTGGGCCGGTGTGTTGGGCATGGCGCGCACGACGGCGGCGTGGGCCAGCCCGTCGGCAAGGCGGCGGATCGGGGTGCCGGCGAGAATTGAGAGCACCAGGTCCCGCCGCCGCAGGTGGCCCCGGATCTCGGGTATCACGCGCGGCAACATCTGCGGCTTGATCGAGAGGACGACGATCTGACCCTCTTCGGCCGCCTGGCGATTGTCCTCCGTCACGCGCACGCCATACCGCGCCGCCAGCTCCTGCCCTCGCTCAGCGCGCGGACCGGCGGCGATGATCTGCTCCGGGGCAATAATCGCCAGGCTGACCAGGCCGCGGATGATCGCTTCGGCCATTGTGCCGCTGCCGATAAAGCTGATGTTAATATCTTCAAACATGGGCGACTCCATTGTCAGGGGACCTAGTCAAAGGATTGGTGGTGCAGGGTCACCGCTTTCAGGCGGTCCATATTTACCTCCACCCCCAGCCCCGGCCCCTGCGGCACGTTGATTGTGCTGTCCTCCGCGTTCAGCGCGAACGGCCGGGTGATATCTTCCACGTAATAGCGGTTGGTGGCCGAAATGTCGCCGGGAAGAGTGAAGCCGGGGAGCGAAGCCAGCGCCAGCTGTGCCGCGCGCCCGACGCCGGTCTCCAGCATCCCGCCACACCACACCGGCACATCCTGCGCGCGACAGAGATCGTGTACCCGCCGCGCCTCTGTCCAGCCACCGACCCGCGCCGGCTTAATGTTGATGATGTCGCAGGCGCCCACTGCAAGGGCGTAACGAGCATGGTCGGCGGAGTGGATGCTCTCGTCAAGGCAGAGGGGCGTTGCGATCTGGGGGCGGAGGAGGCTGTGATCGTAGATATCGTCGTGGCCCAGCGGCTGCTCGAGCATCAACAGGTCGAGATCGTCCATCGCCTGAAACACCGCTGCATCCTCCAGCCGGTAGGCGGAGTTAGCGTCTAGCATGAGCGATACATCGGGAAAGGCACTCCGCACCGCCTGGGCCAGATCGACGTCGCGGCCGGGTTTAATTTTGAGCTTAATCCGCCCGTATCCCTGCTGGAGATACTCCTCGATCACCGCCAGCGTTTCTGCGTTTGACGGCTGAAGACCGATACTGACGCCGACCGGGACCCGCTCCCGCGCTCCCTCCGGATACGGCTCGGCCAGCTTCTCGGCAAAGGAGAGGTCATCGCGACGCGCCGAGAGGTCCCACGCTGCCGCCTCCAGAGAAGCTTTGGCCAGCGGGTGGCCACGCACAAAGGCGAAACGTGGGGGCAGATCCCATGGCTCTTCAAAGGGCGCCGCGAGCAGCGCGGGAATCAGAAAATCTTCGAGGATGTGCCAGGCAGTGCCCACCGTTTCGTAACTATAACCGGGATCATTGGTCGCCACGCACTCTCCCCAGCCGGTCAGCCCCTCGGCATGGAGCGCGACGATGAGGCTGTCGCGCTGCTGCTGAGGGCCGAAACTGGTGACGAAGGGGGAGACAAGCTTCTGCGAAATGTGAAAGAGATCGACGCGTTCGATACGCATGATCGTCTCCTCAGGCGTGCTGGAAGGTGAGGACATAGTAGCATCGCTCTCGCCCCTGCTCGTCCACACGCCGCGTAAAGTCGGTGACGATGTACTTGTAGGCGAAGTAGTGCTGGAAGAGAACGCGGGTGTGGGCGCGCCACTCCTGAGCGAGGGTCATACTCTCTTGCTTGATCGTCTGAACGGTGTTGGGAATTTCGACCAGGATCAGGTTCGCTTCGCTCTCCGCAAAGGTCGCCGGAGGCACCGGGAGGCCCTCCTCGTCAAAGGAGGCCTCGTTGACCAGAATCGCCCGCCCCGCAATCAGCTGCTCGTACGTGAGGGGGCGGCGCTGGCGTGCGACCCGGCTCTCGGCGCGGTTGCCGGTTACCCACCACTCGACATAGAAGCGATCGGTGGGTAGACCGGCGTTGATGCCGCCGATGTCGCCGTGAAAGTTCGGCAGATATTGATGGCAGATCGCCCCCAGCTTACTGATGTTTAACCAGGCGTTGCGGCTCTCCAATGGATCATAGGTCCAGGTGACGAGGCGAATCCCCAGACGAAGAGCAAACTCGCGCTGGGCGAGCTTGAGCTGATAGCCGATCCCCTGTTCCTGGTAGGCGGGGAGGACGCCCATGATCGTCGAGTAGAGCTGGAGGCGGGCGGCGGCGACCTGGTCGATGCGTGTGTTGAGGCCTTGCACGGTGCCGATGACACCAAAGATAAAGCCGATCAGTTCATCGCCATCATAGGCGCCCAGGAGGAGGCCGCCGTTATAGTGAATGGCGTGCATCGTGCGCGCCGGGATCACCTGCACGTCCGGCATAGCCCAGATCACACGCTGTAAATCCTCCAACTTTTTAAGGTCTGAGTCAATTTCGATAGGCCGTATAGAGATCGTCATGTAGGGGGACTCCGTTATGGGATCAGCTGAAGTACCAGTCGAGAAAAGGTTCGCCCCAGAGAATGGTCAGAATTCCGGCGATCGCCAGAAACGGCCCATAGGCCACAGTGGATCGCATCGAGAGCATACCGGCCAATAGGAGCGTGAAGGTGACCAGGCCAGCAAGCATGATGCCCCCGATGAGGGCGAGGAAGATCTGAGGAAATCCAACCATGGCGCCCATCATCGTCGACAGGGTGACGTCGCCAAAGCCGAGCGCGCCGGGGCCGAAGAGCGCCCGTCCGAGCCAGAAGAAGGCGAAAAAGATAACAAAGCCAGTCACAGCTCCCAGCCCCGCGAGCGCCAGATTGAGCCCGGGTATAAAGAGGCTACCAAGCAGCGCCAGCAGCGTGCCAGGCACCGTCACGGCGTGCAGGATGAGCCGGTGCTCGAGGTCGGTAACGATAATCAGGATCAGAATTGTGACGTAAAGCGCGGCAAAGATCCGGGTCACTGGCCTCTCGATCAGCAGCGGCAGGGCGGCAAAGAGCGCAGCCATCCCTACCTCTACCAGGAGCGCCCGGCGGCGGGTGGGCAGCCCGCAGTTCGGGCAGCGCCCGCCGCCCAGGAAGCGCTGACCGAGGGCCAGCCACGCCGGAGGGGCATAGGGGTGGCGGCAGTCGATACAGCGCGGCTGTCTGGGGCGCATCCGCTGCGGCAGGTCGTCGGCCAGCAGGTTAATCACTCCGCCAACCACGAGACCTATCAGGGCACCCAATAAGGGGCGTAACAGGGGAAGGACAGGGCTCAGCATGGGCGCATTATAAGGGCGAACGGGTCAGAGGTAAACAAGGTGCGCAGTTTTTTCCACCGCACAACAGCGCGCGTGGTACATCGCGAAGGGAGGTGACGGGCATCTGGTCGCGCTGGAAGCGCTGCGTCAGTCAAAGACGCCGGGTCCACTCTCCAGCAACCAATACGTCCCATCTTCAGCCAGGAGGCGGTCGGCGGTCGCCGGCCCCCACTCGCCCGGCGCGTAGCGCGCCAGCCCTGCGCCTGAATTATCCCACACCTCCAACAGCGGCATCACCAGGCGCCACGCCACCTCGACCTGATCGTCACGCATGAAGAGCATACAGTCGCCCTTCATCACGTCCAGCAGGAGCGTCTCGTAAGCGTCGGCCATCGGCTGCCCCTCAAAGTCCTCGGCATAGCGAAAGTCCATGCTCACCGGGCTGAGCCGGAGCACCGGGCCCGGTTCCTTGGCCTGCATGCGGATGTCGACCCCTTCGTTCGGCTGAATGTGGATGTGGATCTCGTTCGCCTCCCAGACCGGGCCAGGCCAGGTATCGCCGGCGTCGATGAACGCCTCCTCGGGAAAGGAACGGTGCGGTACGTCTCGAAAGCGAATGTGGACCATAGAGACCTTCTCCGCCAGCCGCTTGCCGGTGCGCAGGTAAAAGGGCACTCCCTGCCAGCGCCAATTGTCCACGTATAGCTTGAGAGCGGCATAAGTCTCCACAGTCGAGTGCTCGGCGACGTCTGGCTCCTCCAGGTAGCCCTGGTACTGACCACGGACGGCAAAGCGGGGTACGAGCTCCGTCGGAATCTGGCGCACCGCCTCCAGCACGTCCACCTTCTTATCACGAATGGTATCGGCGCGGAAGGCGATCGGCGGCTCCATTGCTACCAGAGAGAGAATCTGCAGCAGGTGATTCTGGATCATATCGCGCACCGCCCCCGCCTGCTCGTAATAGCCGGCGCGGTCGCCCACGCCGACCGACTCGGCGACGGTGATCTGGACCTCGCGAATATAGTTGCGATTCCAGAGCGGCTCGAAGAGGGCGTTGGCAAAGCGGAAGGCGAGAATATTCTGCACCGTTTCCTTGCCGAGATAGTGATCGATGCGAAAGATTTGCGATTCGGCAAAGAGCGCCGTCAGCGTTTGATTCAACTCCCGTGCCGACTGCAGATCGCGCCCGAAGGGCTTCTCCACGACGATACGCGCCCGCTCCTCCGGCTGCGCCAGCCCGGCATTATGCAGCCCCTGCGCCACCGGCTCCACCAGCGAAGGGGGCAGCGCGAGATAGAAGATGTGGGTCGCCCGCAGGCCCCATCGCTCCTCAAAAGTGCCCAACTTGCCTGCCAGCCGCCGGTAACAGGAGGCCTTCGTGACATCCACCACCATATAGTCAACCTGCCGCGCAAATGCCTGCCACGTTTCATCGTCCGGGATGCCGTGGCGAGAGAACTCGGCGATCCCCTCGCGGAGGTGGCGCTGAAAAGCCGCCTCGCTCAGCTCCTCGCGATCGAGGCCGACGATGGCGAAGCGCTCTGGAAGCCAGCCGTCCCGCGAGAGATCATAGAGCGCGGGCGCCAGCTTGCGCCAGGTGAGGTCCCCGGCAGCGCCAAATATGGTCACAATCGTTGCCGGTGGTTTTTGCACTGTCATGACACTGATTATGGCGCTGCTGTCGCCCCAGCGTCAAATGAAGGCGGAGCCAGCGCTAAAAATGAAAAATTCTTGACGCACCCTCGGCAGATATGTTAATCTGAGCACAATTGCATTCTCGTAGGTTCCGGCAGATGAAACAGACCGATCGTCGACTTCAGACTTTACTTCTTAGCAGCACAGAGCTTACGCGCGAGCTTCGGCTCAGGGGTGAGCTCTGGCTCACACGTCTGCCTGCCGGTTCTGGCTGAGATGTAAAGTTTCCCCTTCTTATCTATCCAGGCCACGGGCAGACGCCAGCCCCGTGGCCTTTTTTGTTGCCTGCCCTCTTTATGATCAAGGCCACGGATGCGGTGACCGTGGCTTTTTATCATCTATTGAGGACCTACGACAATGACTAGAGCATATGATTTTAAGGCAATGGAAGAAAAGTGGCGCCCGTACTGGGAGGAAATCGACCTGTATCGGACGGAGGAAGTCCCCGGCCGCCCCTACCACACCATCCTCGACTTCTTCCCCTACCCATCTGGCGTCGGGCTGTCGGTGGGTCACTGCCGCAACTACGTGCCGACCTGCATCGCCGCCCGCTATCTGCGCATGCAGGGCATAAACGTGCTGCACGCCATGGGCTGGGACAGCTTTGGTCTGCCGGCGGAGAATTACGCCATCCGCACCGGCGTCCACCCGCAGGAGAGCAGCCGGCGCAACGCCGCGAACTATAAACGACAGATGAAGCTGATCGAATGCTCCTACGACTGGACGCGCGAGATCGACTCTACCGATCCCGACTACTACCGCTGGACGCAGTGGTTCTTCCTACTGCTGTTCAGGCGCGGTCTGGCCTATCGCGCCGAGGGACAGCAGTGGTGGTGCCCCGATTGCCAGACGATCCTGGCCAACGAACAGGTAGAGAGCGGACAGTGCTGGCGCTGCGGCAAAGCGGTGACTCGCAAGACGCTGCAACAATGGTACTTCCGGATCACGGCCTACGCCGAGCGTCTGCTCGATGACCTGGAGCTGGTCGATTGGCCGGAGTCGATCAAGACCATGCAGCGCAACTGGATCGGGCGCAGCGAGGGGGCGGAGATCGTCTTTCGCGTCGAGGAACCAGCCGGCGCGGCCGTGGTTCCCGCGGAGGAGATTGTGGTCTTTACCACCCGCCCGGACACCGTATACGGCGCCACCTTCCTGGCATTGGCGGCAGAACACCCGCTGGCCCGGACGCTGCCCACGCCGGAGCGCCGGCAGGCGGTTGCCGACTTTGTCGCCGAGGTGACACGGCGCACGGAGATCGAGCGCCAGAGCACCGGGAACGAGAAGCGAGGCGTCTTCACCGGCCGCCACGCCATCCACCCGCTGACCGGCGAGCGCATTCCCATCTGGATCGCCGATTACGTGATGATGAGCTACGGTAGCGGCAGCATCATGGGCGTGCCGGCGCACGACAGCCGCGACCATGCCTTTGCCCGTCGCTACGCGCTGCCAGTGGTCCCCGTGGTCGCGCCGGCGGAGAAGGCAGAGGCAGATGACAGGGAGGCCGAGGGCGATCCTTTCACCGACGAAGGCGTGCTGGTGAACTCCGGCCCCTACAGCGGCATGACGTCCGCCGAGGCGGCGGTGCAGATTACCGCCGATCTGGAGGACCAGGGCGGCGGGCGGAAGATGGTAAGCTACAAGCTGCGCGACTGGCTGATCTCGCGCCAGCGTTACTGGGGCGCGCCGATCCCGATCGTCCACTGCCGCGACTGCGGCATCGTGCCGGTGCCGGAGGAGGCGCTGCCGGTTGAGCTGCCGATGATCAAAGATTTTGCACCGGCTGGAGACGGTCGTTCGCCGCTGGCTAACGCCGAGGCGTGGGTGCAAACCGCCTGCCCTCGCTGCAGCGGACCGGCGCGGCGGGAGACAGACACGATGGACGGCTTCGCCTGCTCCTCCTGGTACTTCCTGCGCTTTGCCAGCCCCGATGAAAATGAGCGCCCCTTTGACCCGGAGGCGGTGCAACGCTGGCTGCCGGTAGACACGTACGTCGGCGGCGCCGAACACGCCGTCATGCACCTGCTGTACGCCCGCTTCTGGACGAAGGTCATGTACGACGCGGGCCTGATCGACTTTGTCGAGCCGTTTACGGCGCTGCGCAACCAGGGCGTTCTGCACGCTGCCGACGGCGTGCGCATGTCGAAGTCAAAGGGCAACGTCGTCCCGCCCGACGCGGTGGTCGCCGAACACGGCATAGACGCGCTGCGCGCCTACATTGTCTTCATCGGCCCCTTCGACGCCAGCGTCATCTGGGATGACAGCGGCATCAAGGGCGTTACGCGCTTTCTGGACCGCTTCTGGCGGGTGGCGAACAGCATCTCCACTGACGTGGAAGCGCCTGTCAATGCTCCACCGGCTGACGAACAGCCGTTCAACTGGGCCTTCGCTCACGAGATGCACCGGACGATCGAGCAGGTGACTGCCGACATGGAAGCATTTAAGTTCAACACCGCGCTGGCGGCGATGATGTCCTGGTTGAACACGCTGAGCAAGCGCGCAGAGGATGCGACTGTCGGTGCCGCGCAGCAGCGCGAGGCGCTGGAGACGTTCGCGTTGCTGATGGCGCCGATCACGCCTGTCATCACCGAAGCGGTCTGGCGGGATGTTCTGGGCCGCGCGGATAGCGTCCACCGGCAGCCGTGGCCCACGTACGACCCGGCGCTGTCAACACCCCGCACGATCACGATCGCGGTACAGGTAAACGGGCGCCTGCGGGACACGATCACCGTCCCCGCCGAGAGCGACGAAAATCGTCTGCAGGCGGCAGCGCTCGAGAGCGAAAATGTACAGCGCTACGTTAGTGGGAAAGCGGTGCGCAAGATGATCGTCGTGCCGGGGCGGCTGGTGAATATTGTCGTCTGAGTGTTGAGGCTCGAACGGTTTGAACAGGTCGATCAATCGTCGACGGTGACTGAGAATGAGGCGAATCTACTCTAATCGAGCGTGATCAGCGCAAGGCTGTTTGCTGCGGCAACAGCAGCAATCTGGGCAAAGGGCATACGGCGGATATGATGAGCCAGAGTTGAGAGGAAAGCAGGCGCTGCCTGCCTGTAAAAGGACTATCGATGATCAACAAACGTAACTGCCTCCTGCTCACGCTCAGCCTACTGGCTGTGATCGCCATCATCGCCGCCGGTGTATACTGGTGGTTGGGACAACGGGTAAACCTCGCAGGCGTGCGGGGCGAGGGCGAGGCGATAGCCGTGGCTGTTCCGCCCGGCTTCGAAGCAAACGTCTTTGCCGTAGGGCTGGATGGCCCGCGCTTTCTGGCGCTGGGGCCGGACGGCGTCATCTACGCCGCGGATCGTGGGAACGACCGCATTGTGGCCCTGCCCGACGCAGATGGAGATGGGGTGGCGGATGCTGTCGAGGTTTTCGCCACGGGGCTAAATAGTCCCCACAGCCTCGTCTTCCACCAGGACGCCCTTTACGTCGGGGTGCCGGAGGGGGTGGTGCGGCTGGTCGACGTGGACGGCGACCGTGAGGCCGACAGCCGTGAGCATGTGGTCGACGACATCCCACCTTCCGGCTCGCACACGACGCGCACCGTTATCTTTCTCCCCGACGGACGGATGGCGCTCTCGGTAGGCTCTACCTGCAACGTGTGCTTCGAGGAAGATCCGCGGCGCGCCGCCATCGTCGTCTACGACGGCCCGGAGGGGACGGGCGAACGGCTGCTGGCGACGGGATTGCGGAACGCCGTGGGGCTCGCCGTGCATCCGGAGACGGGGGAGCTGTGGGCGACGAACAACGGGCGCGATCTAATGGGCGATGACCTACCGCAAGAGACGGTCTACGTCGTCGAGGAGGGCGCCGATTACGGCTGGCCCACCTGTCACAGTGGGCGCATCGTCGATCCCGATATGGGCTTTGAAGGGGCGTGTGAAGGGGTAGAAGCGCCGGTCGTTGAAATGCAGGCGCACTCGGCGCCGCTTGGGCTGACTTTCTATACCGGCGAGATGTTCCCCGAGGCGTACGAGGGAGATCTCTTTATTGCCTTTCACGGCTCGTGGAACCGCAGCGTACCCACCGGCTACAAGGTGGTCCGGCTGCCATTTGAGAATGGGGAGCCGGCGGATGAAGTAGTCGACTTCGCAACCGGTTGGCTCGACCAGGAGAGCGGATTCGCTGCTGGTCGTCCGGTAGACGTTCTCACCGGCGCGGATGGCGCGCTGTACGTCAGCGACGACAAGGGCAACTTTATCTACCGCATTAGCTACGAAGCGCCGTAAAGGCGTCGGCCATCACATAAGTCAGACGCGCGTCACGTATTCGCCGCTACGGGTATCGACGCGAATGGTGTCCCCCACCTCCACAAAGAGCGGTGTGCGGACCTTGAACCCGGTCTCGGTGATCACTTCCTTGGTGGCGCCGGTTGCCGTGTCCCCGGCAACCGCCATCTCCGATTCGACCACTTCCATCTCGACGTTGGGCGGCAGATTATAGTCGATGATCTCCCCCTCGTAGTCCAGAAGCTCTAGCTCTAGGTTATCCTTGAGGTACCTGGCGTCCTCCCCGAACACGGCGTGGTTGACCCGTTTCTGCTCGTAGGTTTCCTGATCCATGAAGACGTAAAAGATGCCGTCGTCGTAGAGATACTGCATCGGCCGTTTGTCCAGACGCACATCTTCGACGCGATCGCCGGAGGTGAAGGTAAGCTGCAGGTTGTGTCCGCTGCGCATGTCGCGCACGTCGACGCGGATCATGGCCTTGCCGCGCCCAGGCTTGCGGTGCTCGTACTCCGTCACCTTATACAGGTTGCCCTCATACTCAAACGTGACGCCCCGGCGTAACTGGTTAACATCGATCATGGACGTATCTTGCTCCTCTTACGGAATAGGCTGGATGGTCGACGGGCAGGATCTGCAGATTACCACCCGTTTCGATGGGATTTCGATCAGAGGATGAGTTTAGCACAAAGAGGGACTGCTGTCAGCCGACGGTGACGAAGAGCGCACAGCAGCGGTTGCCTGCAAGCCCCGCCCCCGGGTACGCCGATCAATAACCGCGCCAGCCGGAGGCGCTATCATCGTCCCACCACGGCTCACCGCCGTTGTTGTTGGCATGAGCGTGGCGCCAGAGGGCAATGGCGCCAAGGAAAAGAAGATCCAGCAGCAGAAAGGCGACGATGCCGGGCAGAGGCATGTTGAGGTCAGGTCCGAGGAAGACGACCAGCGGGATCGCGCCCAGCATCAGGAGGGCAATAATTGTTGTGATCTGTTTCATCATGATATCCTCGATGATGTGAAAAGTGAGCGGCAAAATGCCACTTGCATGAGAATCTAGCTTTGATTATATACTTACACTGATTAAGATAGGCACAAGAAACTGGCGTCAGGCGTCAAGAAATCATTAAGATCCTGTGAAGGCATTTGCTGTTCTCGATGTGCTTTTTAAGCGGGCGCGGGCCAATTCCTGGTCTGCCGGCTGGCTGACCTATGCTCTGACGGCGGTGTTGGTGGGTGCGGCAACAGTGGTGGGACTGCCGCTGCGAGGCTGGATTAATCCTACCAATCTTGTGATGCCCTATCTGGTAGCGGTGGTACTGGTGGCGGTGTGGCTGGGTCGCTATCCGGCGATCTTTGCCTCGCTCTTGAGTGTGCTCGTGTTCGACCTAGTCTTTGTGCCTCCCTACCATATGCTTGCCGTCGCGGATGTAGAGTACCTGCTTACCTTCGCCGGTCTGCTCGGGGTGAGTATGGTCATTAGTGAACTGGCGGTGCGCGCGCGGGAGCAGGAGCGGGCGGCGCGTACCCGCGAGGCGCAGACGGCGGCACTTTACGACTTGAGTCGCAAACTGGCGGCACTGGGTGAACTGCAGGCGGTGGGACAGGCCGCGGTGGACCATGTACACACAGCTCTAGACGCCGAGGCGGCCCTCTTCACGCCGCCTACTCCTGGAAGTCCGGTTGTGCTCGTCAGCCAGACATCCGGCTTTGAACTGGACGCGGAAAGTTTTGTCAATGTTCGCCGCGTCTGTCGCGAAGGTGAGGAGGTGGGCCGCTATGGACCTCTACCCGAGCCGAGCGCCGGCAGCTATCTGCCGCTAAGAACGGGGAATGATGTAGTGGGGGTGCTGGCGGTACAGCCAACCCCGCAACTGAGACGTCTACCGCCGGAGAGCCGGCGGCTGCTGGAGGGCTTCGCCAGCCAGATAGCACTGGCGTTGGAGCGGGCCCAACTGGCGGAGCAGGCCCGGCACGCCCGGCTACTGGAGGAGACGGAGAAGTTACAGACTGCTCTCCTCAACTCAATCTCCCATGATTTGCGCACGCCATTGGCCAGCATTACCGGCGTCCTCAGCAGCCTGCATGACGATGGCCACCTGCTGGACGATGCGGCGCGGCAGGAGCTAACTGACACCGCCTGGGAGGAAGCGCGCCGTTTGAATCGGCTGGTCGGTAACCTGCTCAACATGACGCGGTTGGAGGCGGGGGCGCTGAAGGTAGTGCGGCGGCCGGTCGACATACAGGACCTTGTGGGGGCGGCGCTGGCGCAAATGCCCCACCGGCTGGAGGGACGCGAAGTAAGCGTGCAGGTTCCGCACGATCTGGGGCCGGCGCCGCTCGATTTTGTGCTGATGGTGCAGGTGGTGGTCAATCTTGTAGACAATGCGCTCAAATACTCTCCCTCCGACGCTCCGCTTAGGATCTCTGCCGAGTGCCGCGGCAACGAGATTATCCTTACGGTTGCCGACCGCGGGCGGGGTATCCCGCCGACGGCCCAGCAGCGGCTCTTCGATAAATTCTTTCGCGTCAATGAGCCGGGAGTGGAGGGGACCGGGCTAGGGCTATCGATCAGCAAGGGGATCGTCGATGCTCATCACGGCCGCATCTGGGCCGAGAACCGGCCGGGCGGTGGTGCACGCCTGCACGTGGCGCTGCCGTTAAACGAGAAGGTTGAGGAGTGATCGATGGCTGAAAATGGGCCACGGATTCTGGTTGTGGATGACGAGCGGGCGATCCGCCGCTTCCTGCGCACCAGTCTGGGCGTACACGGCTACCAGGTGTTCGAGGCAAGCACCGGCATCGAGGCGCAGGAGGCGATGATTCAGCACCGACCGGATATTGTCATTCTCGATATCGGCCTGCCCGACATGGAGGGCATTGAGGTAACTCGGCAGCTGCGAGAGTGGAGCAGTGTTCCGATTATCATTCTGTCGGTGCGTGAGCAGGAGCAGGACAAGATCGCCGCCCTCGACGCTGGCGCCGATGACTATCTCACCAAACCATTTAGCGTGGGGGAGCTGATGGCCCGCCTACGCGCTGCCCAGCGGCGGGTGACCCAGCCGGCTGGAGAGCCGATCTTCCGCCACGAAGAGCTGGTACTGGATGTGGCTCACAGACATGTGACGGTGAGCGGGGAAGCGGTCTCGCTCACCCCAACCGAGTACGATCTGCTACGCGTGCTGGCCAGCCATGCGGGTAAGGTGCTGACCCACCGCCAGCTCCTGCGCGAGGTCTGGGGCGTCGGCTATGAACAGGATGTTCACCTGCTGCGTGTCAACATCAGCAATCTACGCCACAAGATCGAGCCGGAGCCGAGCCGCCCGGTCTACATCCTGACGGAGCCGGGAGTAGGCTACCGCTTCGCGAGTTAGAGGGACAGCGTCTGGAGATAGAGAGACGCTTGCTTATCATCTCAACAGAGCGTCTAGATTCTGTCGGGGAGCGTCAAGAAACCATCAAGAACGCCCGCAAAGGGTTGGAACTCTGTTAAGCTACACGCAGGCTAGCGCGCTTGTCCGGACGGTCCTCTGAGACCGTCGCCGAACAGGGCGCACGGCCTTTTTTGTTGTGTGGTTTAAAAGGGGACTTGCGCGTCCGGCTACCGCCGGCCGGGGCATCCGCCCCTTCGAAGGAGTTCTTGATGAACGTTACGGATGTCAAACGAGTGCTGATCGGCCCTCCGTTTCCGACCAGCCAGGAGATTCACGAGCGGCTGGACAAGGTGCGGGCGCTGGCAGTATTTGCCTCCGATCCGATCAGCAGTAACGCCTACGCGACCGAGGCGATCATGGGTGTCTTGATCATCCTGGGCAGTGGCGCCCTCAGCATGACGCTGCCGATCGCCCTCTCCGTCGCGACGCTCGTGCTGATGGTTATCTTCAGCTATATTCAGACGATTCTGCACTACCCTGACGGCGGCGGCGCCTACACCGTGAGTAAGGACAACCTGGGCCGGCTCGCCTCGCTCGTCGCCGGCTCCGCGCTACTTACCGACTATATTCTCACCGTCTCGGTCTCTGCGGCGGCCGGTGTGCGCGCTGTGACCTCTGCCTTTCCTGAGGTCTGGCCGTACCGTGTTGTTCTGGCCCTCGCCGCTATCGCCTTCATCACCTGGATGAACCTGCGCGGCGTGCGCGAGAGCGGGACGATTTTTGCCTTTCCAACCTACGCCTTCGTTGGCGGCGTTCTGCTGGTCATTGGCATCGGCATTGTCCGCTACTTCGGCCTCTTCGGCGTAACGCCGCTGGAGCCGCTGGATCCGATGGTGCCAGCGGAGGAATCTCTCGTCGGCTTTGCCCTTATCTGGCTCATCCTGCGCGCCTTTGCGGGGGGGACGACGGCGCTGACTGGCATCGAAGCGATCTCCAACGGTGTGCAGGCTTTCGAGCCACCAGAGTCGATTAACGCCGCCAAGACGATGGTCGCCATGGGCTTGATGGCGATGAGCCTTTTCATCGGTATCAGCTTTCTGGCGACGAAGTTGCACCTGGTGCCGACGGAGCATGGGGAGAGCATCCTCTCTCAGATGACGCGCATGATCACCGGGCGCGGCGCCCTCTATATCTGGGTTCAGACCTTCACGGCACTTATCCTCTTCCTGGCGGCCAACACCGGTTTTCAGGACTTCCCGCGCCTGAGCTCTTTCCTGGCGCGCGACGGCTTTCTGCCCCGCTGGCTACAGAACCGCGGTGACCGCCTCGTCTTCAGCTCGGGCATCGTCGTGCTCGCGATCGTCGCCTCGCTCATCGTCGTTGTCTTCCAGGCGAATGAAATCGCTATGCTGCCCCTCTATGCGCTCGGCGTAATGCTGAGCTTCACTCTCTCACAGGCCGGTATGTTTGTGCTGATGGGTAAGATTGGGCAGCTGAAGCCGGGTGAAACAGCCCACACCGGCGTCACCGAGATCCACTATGAAAAGCGCTGGAGGTGGAAGCGAATCCTCAATGGAGTCGGCGCAGTAGTCACTGGCATTGTCTTTCTGATTCTCCTGGCGACGAAGTTCATCGACGGCGCCTGGATCGTGGCGCTGTTGATTCCGGTCCTGGTCGCGATGTTTCACCTCATTCACCGTCACTACGAATCAGTTTCAGCATCGCTCAGCACCACCGGAATAAGTGAAGCCGATCTTGTACCGGTCGCCGATGTGGCGATCGTGCCCATCGCCGACGTCCATCGCGGCTCCATTCGCGCCCTGACCTATGCGCGGCGCATCGCCTCCGATGTACGCGCGGTCTCTATTGCAACCAATCCCGATGTACATGAGCGACTGGAGCGACGTTGGAACCGCTTCCCGAAACTGACCCACGGAATCCGCTTCGACATTATCGACTACGACTTCCGGGATATCCTGGAACCGCTCGTCGAGTACATCGAGCGCGTCAACAACGAAGAGTATCCCGACCAGATCGTAACCGTCGTCGTGCCAGAGTTTGTACCGGAAGCGACA
This sequence comes from Promineifilaceae bacterium (SeqCode), assembly GCA_033722535.1. Lineage (GTDB taxonomy): Bacteria > Chloroflexota > Anaerolineae > Promineifilales > Promineifilaceae > JAAYYY01. Next base: position 395 of record JAWVYW010000009.1, on the reverse strand, counting down.
GGAGCCCGCTTCCTGCACAACCAGACGGCTAACCTCCTGCGCTCGCGCCTGCTTGCGCACAGGAATCTGATCGTCATCGACGTTCCCTATCATATCGAGCCGGTAGATGAGATCGACGAGGAACGGGAGAAAGTGTGGCACACGCTACGGTAAGCGCGCAGCTCGATATACTCCTATAGGACAGTTTCATAAAGAGCCCGGCGTCTACTCGCTCGTCCTCCGGCGGTAGACGACGATCGGCGCCGGCCTCTTGACCTCCCCGCACCGGCGCATGCCCCTCACTTTGCCCCACCCCGCCCCCATGTTAAAATGCCGCTGGTTTTTGCAGACGCTACATCCATCGGTCGCTCGACCCGCACCGCACATGAACAGGTCCGTTAATAAAGACGGGCAGG
>JAWVYW010000008.1:0-48734 GCA_033722535.1 Promineifilaceae bacterium (SeqCode) | reverse complement strand
GTTTGAATGTGAAATGGGGACGCGCATCTATGCAGGGCGGATTTGGTACTGCTGAACGTCCTCTCTCTTTAAAGTTAAGCCCAGGCCCGGGCGGTCTGGATCGGGAACCATGGTCCCCTCTAGCGGCTCTAGAAAGCCGTCGAAGAAGAGCTTCTCTATCCGTACGTGGTCGAAGAAATATTCGACGTGGGAGATCTGCGGCGCCGCGCAGCCAATGTGGGCGTGGATGCTGGGCGCTGTATGGGCAGAGAGGGGGATAGCAAAGCCGTAGGCGATATCCGCCGCCATCAACCAGCCGCTGATGCCCAGACAACGCGTTACGTCGGCCTGGAGAATATCGACGGCGCCAGCCTGCAACATATCGCGGAAGTACCATGGGTCGTACCCATATTCACCCGCGGCGATGGATATCACCGTATTGTTCCTTACGAAGGCGAGCTGGCGGAGATGATCGGAGGAGACCGGTTCTTCGAAATAGGTAACGCCGAATTCGGCGAAGCGCCGTGCCTGCCGCACTGCCTGCTTGGCGGTATAGGCGCCGTTGGCGTCGACCATCAGCTCCGCGTCGGGGCCGATCGCACGGCGTGCAGCCAACACCCGCTGCACATCCTCTTCCGGCACGCGGCCCCACCCCTTGCCCAGCTTCATCTTTACCCGCGGAATACCCTGCTCCACCCACCCTGCGAGCTGCTCCTGTAGCCTCTCCACGCTATAACTGGTGAAGCCGCCGCTCCCATAAACGGGTACGCTGTCGCGGTGCGTGGGCAGAAGGTGAAACAGAGGCAAGCCCAGCACGCGTGCCTTAAGATCCCAGAGGGCGGTGTCGACAGCCGAGATGGCATGAGCGGCGATGCCCGGTCGCCCGACGTTGCGCACCGCCTTTACCATCCGCTCCCACGCCGCACCGATAGCGTGAACGGGACGCCCGATAACGAGCGGCGCCAGCTTCTCTTCGATGAAGAGGCCAGCAGCCGGCGCCGCGTAGCTGTATCCGAGGCCTACCGTTCCATCTTCGCTCTGCGCCTCCACCAGCACCATGCTGGTGCTCTGCCAGGCGATCGTCCCATCTGCCTCCGGCGTCTCTGTGGGAATTGTGTAGGCGCCGACGCGAAGCTGGGCCAGATTCATCGGGCCGCTTTAATCTTCAATGATTTCATCCTCGGCAAGCGGTTTGAGAAAGACGCCTTCTTCAGTCACCGCCGCGATTTGCTCCGGCATCACGTAGCGATCGCTTCCGAACAGCCCACCCTCGATGCGGATGAAACCGTTCGCGAGCAAACTTTCCCGCAGCGGCTCAGGAAGATCATCTGTGTCGAAGACGTCGACAAAGTCTTCAATCCAGCTATCTTCCATCTCGTAGCCACTCGCCCCCTCCGCCTGCATCGTCCCGAAGTAGACGCGATCGACTTCGCCGATCTTGTCCTCGTCGGCGTCATAGATGTCCATACCTTCTTTCACGCGCTCGAGAATTGGGCTCGAAGCGCCATAGTCGGCAGGTAGTGTCATTTTCTAACCTCCTCTTGTTGATTTTTCTCGTAATCTGCCCGCGATCTTTCCAGGCGATCGCTGGCGGACCAGCGCGTTCGACAAAGAGCGGCTGATTCCGTTCAGGTCAGGCTCTTGATCCGGTCTTCAAGAATCGTGCCCGCAATGTCCAGCGCACGAGGCTGTCCTTTCGCCAGTGATTCCGCAAAGTGCAGCGCCTGGGTCGCGTCAACCTCCGGCGGCATTGGCGGCTCCAGCGGATCGACGACAGCTTCGACCACAACTGGACCTGGCGTGTTCAAGGCCCGCTGGAGGATATCACCGCACTCCGCAGGATCTTCAATCGTGAAGCCGGTAGCGCCCACCGCTTCAGCAAACTTGGCGAAGTCGATCGGCTTGAGCTCGACGCCGTACTGCGGGTTACCCAGAAAGACCATCTGCTCCCACTTTATCTGACCGAGCACGTTGTTCTTGATAATTACAACCTTGATCGGTAGATCATACTTGACGGCGGTCGCCATCTCGCCCATCAACATCGTAAAGCCGCCATCGCCGACGAAGGCGATTACCTGGCGGTCTGGGTAGGCCCACTGGGCGGCGTTCGCGTAAGGCAGCCCACAGGCCATCGTCGCCAGCGTACCCGAGAGGGTGTGCATCTGCCCCCGCCGGGCTTTGATCTGCCGCGCCCACCAGGTGGCAATGGTGCCACTATCGCAGCAGACGATGGCATCGTCCCGGAGCCGCTTGCCCAGCTCCCAAGCGACGACCTGCGGCTTCATTGGCATATCGCTGCGCGTGCTACGCTCGCGCATCAACTCCCACCACTCTTCCATTCCTTCCTGCGCGTCTTCGAGAAAGGCTCTATTTTCGTTGCGGTTCAGGAGTGGAAGCAGCGCTGCGATTGTTCGCTTGCTGTCCCCGACGAGCCCGACTTCGACATCGTAGCGGAGGCCAATCCGCACCGGGTTGATGTCTATCTGGACGGCCGGCACAGCGCCGGGCTCAGGCAGGTATTCGATGTAGGGAAAGCTGGTGCCGATCATCAGCAGGGTATCGCAGTTCTGGATCGCCTCGTGCGAGGGCTTCGTTCCCAGCAGTCCGATACTACCTGTCGTGTAAGCACTCTCATCGGGCACCGCCGCTTTGCCGAGCAGCGGCTTAATGATGGGCGCTCCCAGCTTCTCGGCCAGTTCGATTAGCTGGTCAGTAGCGTGAAGGGCGCCCCGGCCGGCAAGGATTGCGATCTTCTCCCCTTTATTGAGAATATCGGCTGCCTGCTGGAGATCACCTTCGGCAGGCAAGTTCGCCGCATGCGCCCATACGTCGCTGCTGTGATGGGGCCGGTTGCGCTTCGACCGCTCACCCGCCTCCATTTCAACCGACTGTGTGTCGACGGGAAAGTTGAGGTGGGCGACACCGCTGCGGCTGAGAGCGGTACGACAGGCAAGATCGGTCGCGGGACGGACGTGAGCCGGGCCCATGATGCGCGTCGTATAGAGGGCAACGTCCATGAAGACTTTGTCGAGATCCACATCCTGCTGCGTGTGAGTCCCGATAAGATCATGGTAGTGATGGCCGGTGATCGCCAGAACCGGCTGTCCGTCCATCTTGGCGTCGTAAAGGCCGTTCAGCAGGTGTATGCCCCCGGGACCAGAGGTCGCCAGGCAGACACCCAGCTTGCCAGTAAACTTAGCATAGGCGCAGGCCATGAAGGCAGCGGATTCTTCATGACGTGTCTGCACAAACTCGATCTCATCCCGCCGTTTGCGCAACGCCTCCATTATCCCGTTGATCCCGTCGCCGGGAATTCCAAAAACGACTTCAACGCCCCAGTCCCGAATTGTGTCGATCAATACGTCGGCTGCTGTTGGCATAGGCACCTCTCTAAAGAAGGATACACTAACTCTGAACGCTATTTCTTCCCCACGTTACTTTCAGCATGGAGGAACTTCCCCGAATTCTCAATGTATCATAGGCACATTTCAGGTCATGGAGCCCGTCACAAAGCTCCTCATCCCTACCTTAAATAATTCACAGCGTTTTCACTGTCATCTTGCTTACGCTCTGCTATGCTCACAGGGACGCTCACCGATACGCGTCTTGAGGCCATTGAATGCAGCAAGCACACACCGCCTCTCCGAATGGGAAGAGTTCTATGCGGGTGAGAGGGAGTCCGACTGAGCGGCCACTTCTGACCTGCCCGTATCTCGGGCTGCCAGACGATCCCGAGACGAACTATCTCTTCGCCGTTTCCATGCACCAGTGCCACAACGTGGAGCCACAGACGGCAGTTCGTCTTGACCATCAGCAGCGCTACTGTCTGAGCAGCGAGTACAGTCGCTGCCCGCTGTACCAGGCGCCGGAAAAGGTCAAACTCCCGCATAAGCCGGCTATTCCTTTGGGCGGCCTGGGCGGGGCGTTCGCACGGCTCACCTTGCCGACCGGCGCGCTCTCCGTCCGGGAAGCTTGTCGCTCCTGGCGTCAGTCACTGGCCCTGAACCGGCTCGCAGCGCGCCGACTCTCGAAGATGACTCTTCCTCGTCCGTCGCTCCCACAGCTCTCGCTGCCGCGGCGAAAAACAGTCCGGCGGACGCTTCTCGTCGGGACGGCCCTTAGCCTCCTGATCACCGTGATCGTCATCCTCTTCGCGAATCGGGCGGCTTTGCAAGAGGGAATGGCAGCGGATCCGGGCAATAGGCGCTCGCCATTAGAGGTTGAGGAATCTGTCCGGCGAGGGCGGGCCGACGCGCTTGTTTCGGCGCCCCTCGCTCTATCCGCCGAAGCGGTCGCCGGCGCGGCGAGCCCATCGCCGACACCAGCGCCTACACGGGCAGTGAGGGACACGCCGCTCTCTGTGGAGGCGCTGCACGCGGGCAAAAAGTCGCCGACGCCGACGCGCCCGCAGGCAACGGCCACCGAGCCCGCTCCAACAGAACCGCCGCCAACGGCGACAGAACCACCGCCGACGGAGCCGCCACCGGAACCGACGGCAACCGCCACGAGCGCCGAAGCCACCTGTGGCGCTCCGGCAGGGTGGGTACTGTACACGGTGGCACCTGGGGATACGCTGTTTCGCATTGCGCTGCGATCAGGCGCTTCCCTCACGCAGCTACAACGGGCAAACTGTCTCGGGAACAGCTACAAAATCTATGGTGGGCAGCGCATCTACGTCCCGCGCTACCTGGCGGCGCCGCAGCCGTCGCCCACGCCGCTACCTGTGGAGCCAACGCCAACCGAGCCAGCGCCGACCGCTACGGAGCCAGCGCCGACCGCTACGGAGCCAGCGCCGACCGCTACGGAGCCCTCGCCAACTGCGACGGCGACAGAGCCGACGACGACGCCGGAGTTCCTGCCCACACGCCCCCCACCTTCGCCAACTCCCGGCACCTGAGCTCAAGGTCCATAGGAGGAGCTGGGCGAAGGTTGAATATAGCGGATCGGTGAACTGCCGGTACCGGCGAATGCCGACCACTCTTCACCGGTTGCCCCGGCATAGACAGCCCGCGCGAAGCGAACGGTGAATCCGACGCCCTCCGCTTCGTCAAGAGCAGCGTAGTCGGCGATCCAGATGCGGTTTTCCTCCTCTTCCTCCTCGTGTTCCCGCTCGAGCTCGTCATCATCCTCGGCGCCCGCCACAAAGAGGATGACGCGATCGATCTCCTCGTGAATGTTGATCGGGAGGTTGGGAATAAAGCCGTTTCCCTCGTCGTTCATCTCGAATGCTCCCTCCCGTGTAAAGACCACCAGGGCCGATTCCCCCTGCTCGACAAAATCGCGCGCTTCCATCAGCATCGTCTCCTTTTCGGCAACTGTCGCTTTTGGCCAATCATAACCCGAGCAGAGGGCTGCGGCGAATCCCGCCTTCGCCATAGCGCGCCTCTTGCGGCCCTTTCAAAGGGTGATACAGTGGAACGGCGATGGCAAATCAGATTCTCCTGGTAGACGACGACGCCCTCATGCGCCGCAGCTTGGCGTTCACACTGGATCAGGCTGGATATGAGGTACAGACGGCGGCTAGCGCCGAAGCAGCACTCGAGCTTATTCGAACCCAGCCTCCGGATCTGATTCTACTTGACATTAACTTGCCGGGGATGGACGGTCTCGCGGCGCTACAGCAGTTTCGCCAGGAGCTGGCGGTACCTATCATCTTTCTCACCGCGCGGCGGCGCGAGCTGGACGAAGTACTGGGGCTGGAGCTGGGCGCCGACGATTACGTCACCAAGCCGTTCGAGCCGGACATTCTACTGGCGCGCGTGCGGGCGGTGCTGCGTCGTGCCTACCGCACAGATCCGTCGCCTACGCTCGAGGCGCTTACGGTAGGAGACCTGATCATCGACCCCGCCGCCCACACCGTGAGCGTCGCCGGTCGCCCGGCCGAGCTGACGGCGCGCGAATTTGGACTACTGCATACGCTGGCGGTCGACGCGGGCAAAGTACTCTCCACCGACGAACTGCTCGACCGGGTCTGGGGCACCGACTTCATGGGAGCACCGCAGAACGTCTACGTTCACATCCGCTGGCTGCGGGAGAAGATCGAGGAAGATCCGCAGAATCCGCGGCGTATCATCACCGTGCGCGGCGTCGGCTACAAGTTGGTCGCCCAGGAGAGATGACGGTGGAGCGTCTCCCGGGAGAAGACGAGAAGCACGCGCGCTCCCTTCGCTCGCAACTGATACTCAGCCATTTGTTGCCCCTGCTGCTCGTCGTGCCCCTGGCGACGCTCGCGCTGACTTACCTGATCGAGACCCAGGTTCTCCTCGTCAACCTTTCGCAGTCGTTAACTGAACAGGCAGAGCTAATCGCCGAGGCAGCGGATGCCGAGCCCGGCTTGTGGCGCGATCCCGATACGGCACAGATCTATCTAACGCGTATGACCGGCCGTGTTCCCACACGGATCATGTTGCTGCAACCGTCGGGTTATGTTCTGGCAGCGAGCAGCGAGCGCGATCACCGGCACATCGGCCACTATCTGGAGCACCCGGCCCTGGTTCAGGTCCAGAGGGGCGAGGCAGTGGTCTACACGGCGGTCAGTCTGAGCCGTGAAGGTGAGTTTGCGGACGTCATGGTGCCGGTAATGGGCGAAAGCGAAGAGGTGGTGGGGATCGTCCGCGCGACCAATCAGCTGGCGACGGTCTCCACCCGCTTCTGGCGTCTGCGGCAACTGGTGCTGGCGACTGTCCTGGTTGAACTGTTGGTGGGCGCTGCCGTGGGGCTCGTGCTGGCCCTCCGCCTGGAACGCCCACTGCGGGCGGCGACGGAGACGGTAGATCGCATCGCCGCCGGACGCGAGCCGGAGCAGGCAGCACCAGATAGGTTGCGGGAAGAGGGACCGCAGGAGATCCGCCGCCTGCTAGAGGCAGTGAACCGGCTGGCTGCCCGCCTGCAGCTGGCAGAGGAAGCGCGCCAGCGCCTGTTGGCGAACGTGGTACATGAACTGGGCCGGCCACTAGGCGCCGTTCGCTCGGCAGTACACGCGCTGCGCACCGGCGCAGCCGACGAAGTGGCGCTGCGCGAAGAGCTGCTCGCCGGCGTCGACGGCGAGCTACGCACACTGCAGGCACTGCTCGACGATCTGGCCCAGCTTCACGAGCAGCTTCTTCGCCCGGCTGTGCTGGAGCGCCAGCCGACACCGCTCGACGAGTGGCTCGCGGGGCTCCTCCCCCCGTGGCGCCAGCAGGCGCGTGAAAAGGGGCTGCAGTGGGAAAGTCAGGTCCCGGCCGACCTCCCGGAGCTGGCCATCGATCCTGTGCGCCTGAGTCAGGCGGTGGGGAACCTCCTTAGCAACGCGATTAAGTATTCGGAGGCGGGCGACACCGTTCGCGTCAGCGCCGGGCAAAGCGCCGACGAGGTATGGATCTCCGTCGCCGACACCGGCCCCGGCATCCCGGCTGAGGAGCAGGAGCAAATTTTTGAGCCCTTCATCCGGGGGCGCCAGCGGGAACGGTTCGCGCAGGGGCTCGGCCTCGGCCTGACCATCACGCGCGATCTCGTCTCCGCCCATGGCGGGCACCTCACACTGACGAGCAAGGCCGGGGAAGGCAGCCGCTTTACCATCCACCTGCCCTTCTCCTCTACCACCTGAGCGCCGTTCCCCCGTCGGCCGCTTAAGGCGAGCTTAAGGTGTATTTACACTCTCATTAAAGACCCCGCCCACCGTTTCGGCTATCCTTAATACACAAGAGATTCATCGTTCACATGAGCTAACCTGTCGGCGACCGCTCTCGCGGTAGGCGACGCTTGAGGAGAGATCTAATGCAATCGCAGAAGGGAGTCATTACAATTCTTGCGGCGGTTTTGCTTTTCGGCATGCTGGCGCTGGTCGCCGGGGCGGCAGCTACGGTCGTCGCCCTCCGGGCGGACGTGCAGGCCGTTACCCAAGGGCAGGTGGAAGCGCCCACAGTTCAAACCGCGCAGATCGAGCCCGCAACAGAGTGGGCAGAAGACGTCGTCCAGCCCGGCGAAGCGCCGGCACCAGCCGCGCCCGAGGCGAACACGCCGCGCGAGCTGGAGATTACCGACGCCGTGGGCGCCGTAGCAGCACTCGAAGGGACGCTGGAACAGATTTATGAAGAAGTGAACCCTTCGGTCGTGCACATCCAGGTGCTGGTTGACGGCGCCGGTGCAATGCCGCAGATCGGCAGCCAGCCGCAGACGGGTCAGGGCACTGGCTTTGTCTGGGATGAGGCAGGGCATATCGTAACCAACAACCATGTCATCGAAGGGGCGCAGCAGATCCTGGTTACCTTCGCCGACGGGCAGATGGCGACAGCGGAAATCGTCGGCACCGACCCGGGCAGTGACCTCGCCGTCGTGCGCGTCGACCTGCCTGCGGAGCAGCTACACCCAGTCAGCATCGCCAAGTCGACGACAGTAAAGGTAGGCGAGCTGGTGATTGCCATTGGTAACCCGTTCGGCCAGAAGGGCACGATGACGATGGGCATCGTCAGCGCCCTCGGCCGCCTGCTGCCGCTGGAAGCGAATAGCGCCATGGGCCGCTTCAGCATCCCGGACATTATTCAGACCGACGCCGCCATCAACCCGGGCAACTCCGGCGGTGTGCTGCTCAACGATCAGGGCGCCGTCATCGGCGTGACGACAGCTATCGTCTCGCCGGCGCGCGTCTCCGCCGGTATCGGATATGCCGTGCCGAGCATCATTGTACAGAAGGTCGTCCCCAGCCTCATCGAGCGTGGTCTCTATGCGCATCCCTGCCTCGGCATCAGCGGCGCCGCACTGACGCCTCCCCTGAAGGAGGCGCTGGGGCTGGTCGAAGAGGAGCAGGGGGTGCTCGTGATGCGCGTGGTCGAAGATGGCCCCTCGACCGAGGCGGGCCTGCGCGGCAGTGAGCGGCAGGTGGAGGTAGACGGCATCGTATATCCCGTCGGCGGCGACGTGATTACGGCCATCGACGGCGAGCCGGTCCACTCGATGGACGACGTGATCACCTACCTCGCCCGCTACAAGCAGGCGGAGGAGACGACGACACTCACCGTTCTGCGCGACGGGCAGACGGTGGATGTCACCGTTACCCTCGGCGCACGGCCGACAGGTTAAAGCACAAACTGCAAGCGTATCAAAAACTGAGGAGGAGCCTCGCCCGTGGGGAGGCTCCTCCTCTTTCACTTCCATGGTGGTAGGCGGCTTCAGATGAGGCGGTGGGTGCGGAGGTGGAAGGGCACGATCTGGCGGGTGCGCCAGGCGGTGGCGAGGTGGCGACTGTGCTCGAAATCCAGCACCTGCCGCCGGAGGCGGGGCGCGCGGATCTGAGCGAGAAATGATTGCAGAGCGGCGTAGGCGACGTCGACGGTCGCCAGCGCCTGGCGCCCCCGCCCCTTCTGCGCCAGCACCTCGGCGTGCGCCAAGTACATGTCCCACGCTTCCCACGGAAAGTAGTCGCCGGTCGCTCTTTCCATCTGGCGGACAGCTGCCGTCGTGTAGCTGAGGGCGCTGTCCAGCCGACCAAGGGCGGCGCGGAGCCGCCCACTCCACGCCAGATCGTAAATCTGGTTCTGGCGTTCGCCCGTTTGTTGCCGAAGACCGTACGCGCGGCTGTACCAGATCTCGGCTTCGCTCAATAGCCCCTTACGAAAAGCAGCCTGCCCGAAGAGAGCCATGACCCAGGCCAGAAGCCAGGTATCGTGATAGCGCCGCCCCTTTTGAAAGAGGAGGCCCAGGCGCCGCTGTGCCGCCTCCCTCTGGAACCGATAGCGCTCCACCTGAACAAGATAGATTTCACATCTGGTTGCCATCGCCTGATCCCCAACGCGACTATAGGCGGCGATGGCGTCCTGGGCGGCCTGCTCCATGCCAGCGGGATCATAATAGTAGTTCCAGCAGGCCGCCAGCGTGTAGTGGAGGCGGGCTTCCGCAGCGGGGGGAGGCGAGCGACCGAGGCGCGCCAGCCCTTCTTCGGCGATCGAGAAGGCATCTTCCACCCGCCCGCGATTAAGCGCGGCCCATGCCCGATCGCCGATGGCAAGCGCCATTCCTTCGTCGTCTCCTGCGCGGCTAAGTAGTGACTGCGCCTGATTCAGGACGCTGGCGGCAAGGCTGTTGTCGCCACTGCGGACGAGCGCCCGCCCCTGCACGGCGCGGGCCTGTCCCGCCAGGCGCACCTCGCCCGCCGCATCGAGCGCAGCAGCTGCCGCCGATGCCACCTCCACTGCCGCGCGATGGGTTCCTTCGCGATGGAGAAGCGTGGCCCGCACCAGCTCTAGAACAGGCACAGGGTGATCTGTGGGTGCCTGTTCAAGTAGCGCCTGAGCCCGCTCCAGTTGGCGCCGCTGCACAGTCAACGGCTCGTCGACATAGCGCGCGAGGAGCACACGCCGTGCGAGCAACTCCGCCAGCTGCTCCGGCGGCAGGCGAAGCTGTTCGGCGGCGAAGAGGGCCGTGTCAAGTGCGGCTGCCGCATCCTGGTAGGCCCAGAGGCGGCGGGCAGATTCGAATGTCTGGAGCGCCCAATCGTACAACAGGCGCCACTGTGCTTTGTCAGTTGTGCGGCCGAGACGGCGGCGGATCTGCTCCGGGTTGAAGAGAACGGGCGCGCGCCTGCCGTCAGGCGGCACCACGCCGCGTAAAGCGGCGGGCGCTGCCGGTGCGACGGCGGAATTCGACTCCACCAGCGAAAGAAACAGCTCACTCGGTGGTACCCCCAATTCTTTTTCTGAGATCGCGGAGAAACGCGCCGTGTGCGCGCTCGCTTCCGCGTAATGGCCCTCGGCCATCAATGTCTGTACGAGGAGGGCATGTCCCTCTTCGAGATACGGGTTTGCCTCCACCAGTTGCATTGCGCGGAAGCGCGCTGCCTCGATCTCACCACGCCGGTAGCTGGCCCGCGCCAGCGCCAGCAGGGCCTTTTCATGCAGCGATTGATAGAAAGTACGCCGCCCCAGAAGCCACATTTCGTACTCTGGGGCGTCGGGTAAGCTTTCTCCCGCCATGAACTCCCCCCCGTACAGCGCTACGGCAGTCGTGTCGACGCTCTCCTCCTGCACTGCTCTGACAAAGGCCCGACAGTCTACGAAGACGCCTGCGCCGAGCGCGACAAGCTCCCCCTCGGTCTGCAGGACGCCGGGTAGCCCACGGCGAATGTGGCTCAGAAGTGTGCGCAGCGTCCGTCGTGGATCGCCGGCCTGGGCGCAGAACAGCTCTATCAGCTCTGAACGCCGACGCGGCGTTTCCCAGGCGGCTACGTAGGCAAGGACGGCGCGCGCCTTTCGCGGTATCTCTACCGCCTGCTCATTATATTCTATACTCCCCAGCAGCTTTAAGTGCATAAACTGCAACCCCTGCACTCAGGAAGCCGAGAGAATTAGAGAAAACGCTTCAGAACCTGAAAGTCCTCTTCGAGGGTGCTGCGCTGGCTGCGGTTATAGAGCGCTACGGCGGGATGATAGAGCGGGATGAGCGTCACCGGTCCATAGGGCGCCTCAATGCCCATCGGCTGCCCGTGGAGGTCGCTGATCTTCTGCCCGTGGCGGGGCACGTCGAACTGCTCGAGCACAAACTCCATGGCGAAGCGGCCCAAGGTGGCGATCACTTTGGGTTCGATAATCTCCAGCTGGCGCATCAAGAATGGCGTGTACAGCTCGATCTCCACCACGTGCGGGTCGCGGTTATCGGGCGGTCGATCTTTGACGACGTTGGTGATGTAGACATCATCGCGGTCGAGCCCGATGGTCTCCAGCAGTTCGTTGAGCACGCGCCCGGAGGCGCCGACGAAGGGCCGTCCGCTTTTGGCCTCCTGCGCGCCCGGTGCCTCGCCGATAAACATCAGATCCGCATCCACGTCTCCTTCGCCGACGACGACGTGATAGTCATTTTCGATGCGGAAATCGTAGAGTGGTGACACCTCTAGATCGTGTAACTCCGCAGCGATCTGTTCCATCTGTTCTTCTTTCCGTCGCTCACTCATCTTCTAAAAACCCCATGGGTAGGTCTCAGGCGCTTTGCCGGTCGTAGCGTCGATGTCGAGGGGGTGTAGCGCCTCCGTCTGGTCAATAAAAAGCAGCGCGTCGTACCGCTGGGGGAGGATGGTCGGCACGTAGTTGCCCTGTTCCCACTGCGGATGGTAGACAACGCCAATGGCGCGGTGACCGCGCCATTCCTCCGCCCCTTCGAGGTCGTAGAGATCGTCCATCAACAGCAACCCGTTGCCCATCAGTGCGCGATGGAGCACACTTTCCCAGCTTCCCTGTTTGGCCTGTGGAACCGGCATGCGCGACATCGGCGCCCCCCACTGTGAGCCAGCGATAACACTGCCCTCGTAGGAGGAGAAGCCGACGAGCACGACCCCTTCCTCGTCGTGCCGCTCGCGCGCCAGCTGGCCTACGTTGACCATCCCGGCGTCAGACATATCGGTGTAGCGGGCATCGCCGATGTGGGTGTTGTGCTCCCAGACGATCGCTTTGGGTTCGCCATCCCAGGTCTCGGCGTGATGGTCCATCAGCCGATCAAGCGTGTCGATCATGTGGTAGTCGCGCACGTTCCAGGAGTTCGCGCCGCCCCGAACCATCGCCCGATAGTAGCGCTCCGCTTCGGTGGCGACGTACGCATTCTGTTCGGCGTTGAAGGCTGCCTCGCGGTCGCCAGGATACTCATCCACGCGCCGACGAACTTCCTGCAACAGCTCCACTACCTCCGCTTCGCAGCTCGTCGGCACCAGCGCCGTCGCGCGAGCGTAGGCCTGAACATCCTGCCCGTAAGGCTCGAAGCAGAGATAGGCGCGGCGGGCGGCATCCAGCGCCTCCGGCTCGTGCTCCTCCAGGTAGTCCATCAACGATTCCATCGACTCCCAGAGGCTATAGACGTCGAGGCCATAGAAACCGGCCTTCCGCCCTTCCGTCTGCTCGTCGTTGTGGCGTCGCAGCCATTCGGCAAGCGCCGCGATTTCCCAGTTAGCCCACATCCAGGTGGGCCAGCGCTCGAAGTTGCGCAGGACCGCCTCCGCATTCTCGCCAGCATCCTCGTATCCTTTTATGTAACGGTTGATGGCATAGCAGTCGGGCCAGTCGCCTTCGACGGCGATAAAAGAGAAGCCCTTTTCCTCGATCAGGCGGCGGCTCAACCGGGCGCGCCAGGTGTAGTAGTCAGACGTCCCGTGGCTGGCCTCGCCGAGCAGAACATAACGGGCATCACCGATGTACTCTAGCAGTGGATCCAGATCATCCTCGGTCTCCAGCGGATAGCCGGAACCTTCAAGCTGCCGGGTCAGTCTATCGGTACCGCTGGCAAAGATGGGGCCAAGCTGGCGTAACATAAGGGTTGCCTCCTCAATGTGAAATGTTGTCCTGGCAAGGCGCGCTCCAGCGCTTCATGCCAATACTGCTTTGTCTACGTCAGGTAATGGACGAACCACTCGCGCGCGAGATCGGCCACCTGTTCCAGCGCGCCGGGCTCCTCAAATAGATGGGTGGCTCCAGGCACGATCGTCAGTTCGGCCTCGTCAATCGTCATAGCTTCCAGCGCCTCTTCATTCATGCCGATCACCGGCACGTCCCGTCCTCCCACAATCAGTAGGGTCGGCTGGGTAACCTCGTGGAGGACGGGCATCGCCAGATCCGGGCGCCCGCCGCGCGAAACGACGGCGTCGACCACCTCCGGTCGCCTGCTGGCGGCAATAAGAGCCGCTGCGGCCCCCGTACTGGAGCCAAAGTAGCCGATCGTCGAATCTGCTATCTGCGGCTGCTGTCGCACCCAGTCGGTCGCCGCAACCAACCGCTCAGCCAGCATCGGTATGTCAAAGCGAAGGTGGCGTGTGAAGCGATCGACTTGCTCCTCCTCCGCCGTTAGTAGATCAAAGAGCAGGGTCCCCAGACCGCCCTCGCGCAGGTGGCGGGCAACGAAGCGATTGCGTGTACTGAAGCGGCTGCTGCCGCTGCCGTGGGCGAAAAGGACAAGTGCTTCCGCATCTTCCGGTACAGCAAGATTCCCGTAAAGGGTGTAATCAGGCGTGACAATCTCTACTTCACGCCCTTCAGGAGACGGTCTGGTCATCACTACCCCCTTGTACTAGCGCCGAAGCGCGTGCAGTATGAAACGTTACTTGAAGGCTCGCGCTTTCTGAAGGTAGTTGCGTACCTCGTCGTCGGTCGTCTGTGAAAAATTCTCATACCAGAAACCTACGCCGTAAAAGGGATGGGGCGTGACGGCACAGATGATGTCGTCTACTTCCTCCTCAAACATCTCGCAGGTCTCCGGCGCGGCGGTGGGGACCGCCACCACAATCTCCTCCGGATTACGAGCGCGTAGGCCGGCAACCGCCGCGCGCATGCTGGCGCCAGTCGCCAGCCCGTCGTCTACGAGGATTACCGTCCGCCCCTCCAGTTCCGGCGCTTGGCGGTTGCCGCGATACGCACGCTCGCGCCGCTCCAGCTCCTCTTGTTCCTTCTCGGCAACGGCGTCGATAACCCGCTCCGGAATATCCAGAGCATCGACGACCGTGTGGTTCAGCACCCGGACGCCACCAGAGGCGATGGCGCCCATTGCCAGCTCCTCGCGGCCGGGCACGCCCAGCTTGCGCACCAAGAAGATATCTAGCGGGGCCTCCAATGCCTCGGCCACCGGATAGGCAACCGGGACACCCCCTCGTGGCAGAGCGAGGACGATGGCATCCTCGTCATCTTTATACTCCATCAGCTCGCGGGCCAGCTTGTGGCCTGCGTCGATACGATCTTCGAAAAGTGGTCTGAACACAGCCTGTTCCTCCTCAATACTTTGCAGTAGGCGGCCGGTTGCAGGAAACGTCGTGGGGATGAGTGAAAAGTGCCCGGGCGATTACCGGCAACCGGTTGCCTGCGCTCTATGACGGTTCCTGCCATTCTTCGAGGCGGTGCAGGCCACGTACAGGCGCGGTGCCGTCCACATCTGCCTGCCCCCGTTCCACGAATGGCAGCGGATTGGTACTTTCGATAAAGTTCACCCCCACTCCGGCAAAGCGATCGAACTGCTCGCGAGAGAGGGCATCAAAGTCAATCTCGGGGTGCAGCACGGAGCTTGTACAGTCGGTTAGCACGTAGAACTTCTGCAACTGCTTCGGCTGGCCGCGGAAAGCCTCTACGATGTCCTCTAACGTCTCAAGAACGCAGTGGCTCTGCGCCTCGCCGGCGACGAAGACCTGATCGGCTTCGGCAAGCGTTTTCAGCAACCCTTGATGCTGCCCTCCTTCCCGCCGCCCCGGCACCGGAATCTCCGGCTGAAGGGCCGAATAGTGCTCAGTCTCTGGAATCCGGCCCTTCACCAGCCAGGCTGGCTGGCTTTTACGCGCCAGCGAGTGCCAGACGACAGCCGACCAGAGAGAGGGGTCGAGGGCGTTGCCCATACCGCCGATCATGACGTGAAAAGGCCAGATCGTCAGCTGCTTGCTGGCGTTCTCTTCCAGCCGCCGGACGTACTCCCGCGACCAGTCCGGCATGACGAGCGGGCGCCAGTGGCCCGAAGCGACATCTTTGGCGGTGATGATCGTCAGCGGCGGGGGATTGTTGCCGTCCTCGTCGGCCCACCACGATGGGTGAAAGATCTGATAAGGAAGGTGACTGTCCAGCGTACAGGTAATGGCGCTGATCCGCGCTCCGTGGCGGAAAATAAATTCAGTCAGCCGTCGCAGATCGTCCTGGCTCCCTGGCACGTAAAGAGTGCCGTCGTCGTGGCAGAAATCAACCTGCATATCGATGATCAGCAGATGAACGTTCTGTTCGTCAGCGGCTGCAGGCGGCAGCGCCGCCTCGTTAGCGGCCTCTGCAATGGCAGCCATGTCCGGATAAAAGAGGGAGCCAATTCGTTCAGGCTGGTAGAATGCTGGGAACTCGTCCACGCCTACCCTCCGTCCCGGCCGCGGCGCGCCTCCACGGCGCGCCGAGCCGCCTGTACAATATCTTCGGGCATCAGCCCATACTTCTTGAGCAGTGCCAGTGGATCGCCCGACTCGGCGTACGTATTTTCCAGCCCCACCGTATGCACTGGGACAGGATGTCGCTCGGAGACGGTCCGCGCCACGGCGGCTCCGAGCCCACCCTGCAGAAGGTGTTCCTCCGCGGTCACGATAGCGCCAGTCTCTCTTGCCGCGCGTACCACCGCCTCTTCGTCCAGCGGCTTGACGGTGTGCATGTCGAGCACGCGCGCCTCAACGCCCTCTGCGCTCAGCGTGTGGGCCGCTTCCAGCGCTGCCGCCACCATCAGGCCACAGGCGATAATCGTCAGGTCGCCGCCATCGCGGAGCTGATTGGCGCGCCCAATCTCGAATGGCACGTCGCCATCATAGATAATAGGCACCTTGGGGCGCCCCGTACGTAGGTAGACTGGGCCATCGTGGCTGAACATGGCCCGCGTCGCCGCGCGCGTCGAAGGCGCATCGGCCGGAACGAGAACGGTAAAGTGGGGGAAAGAGGTCGCCAGCGCAATATCTTCGATGCCCATCTGGCTCGGCCCGTCCTCGCCAATGCTAATGCCACTGTGCGAGCCGACTAGCTTAACGTCGAGACGCGGAAAGGCAACGCTCATCCGGATCTGGTCGTAGGCATTGCCGAGTAAGAAAATTGCAAAGCTGGCGGCGAGCGCCTGCTTGCCCGCACCTGCCAGCCCTGCGGCGACGCCGATCATGTTGCTTTCGGCGATGCCCACGTTGAAAAAGCGATCCGGATAGGCTTCGCCAAAGTACTGGGTGCGCGTGGAGTTGCCGACGTCGCCGTCCACAACGACAATCTGCTGATTCTCACCCCCCAACTCTTTGAGTGCCTCTCCGAAGGCGTTACGGGTCGGCGGACCCAATTTCAGGCCGATTTCTTTTCCGAATTCCATCTGAGAACCTCCTTCGCATGAACCGTGTTTGCCGCTCTCGACCGGTAGGGGAAAACGCGGCTATTTCACCTTCCCGTACATCTCGTTCAAATCGGCCAGAGCAACCTCCAGCTGTTCCGGCGATAATGGCTCGCCGTGCATCCGGTTGACGTCATCTTCTTCGAAGGGATCGAGCCCCTTACCCTTTTTGGTATGAGCGACGATCATCTGCGGCTGGCCATTCACCTGCTGTACCGCTTCCAGCGCCTCGAGGACCGCCTCCATATTGTGGCCGTCTATTTCGACGACGTGCCAGCCGAAGGCGCGCCACTTTTCGACAATGGGGAAGAGGCCGGGCATTACCTTTTCCACCGGGCCTGTCTGCTGGTACTCGTTGTAATCGAGGATGGCGGTCAGGTTGTCAACGTCATATTTGGCGGCGGTCATCGCCGCCTCCCAAATCTGCCCCTGGTCTGCTTCGCCATCGCCAATCAGGCAGTAGACGCGGTAGCGCTCTCCGTCGATCCGTGCGGCGAGGGCGTGGCCGAGGGCAAAGGAGAGGCCCTGGCCCAGGGAGCCGGTAGAAGCCTCAACCCCCGCCAGGCGGCGCATGTTTGGATGCCCTTCGAGCGGGCTGCCCAGCTCGCGCAGGGTAGACAGCAGATCGGGGTTGAAGTAGCCGGCCTCGGCCAACGCCACATATAGCGCCGGGGCGGCGTGGCCCTTACTGAGAATGAAGCGATCGCGGGCGGGCCACTGCGGCCGGTCGGGATCGTGGCGCATAATCCCACCGAAGTAGAGGGCGGTGATGACGTCGATCGCCGAGAGGCTACTCGACGGGTGACCGGAGCCGGCTTCGGTCGTGATTTCCATGATCTGCCGGCTTAATTTCCACACCGTCTCGCGGAGCTCTTCGACGGAGCGACTTTTTACGCCTGTTTTCATTCTATTGATCGTCATCTGGTCCTCCTCTAACGGTAGCTCGGCACACAACACGTTTACTCCTGATAACATTGATCCGGGCTTCTGACGCGCTCGCTTTTCAGGCGCAGAACACCTACTCGCCAAAGTCGGTGAAGTCCTGCGGCCTGGCCGCCAGTTCCACCGTCAGATCGATAAATTCATCATCGCGCCAGACAGTAAGCACGACCTCGTCTCCCGGCTGACTGAAGGCGACGAAGGTCAGCAGGTCGGAGAAGTTGGTCACATTCTCGCCGTTGAAGCCGACGACGAGGTCGCCACCGACCGGCACCACCCGCCCCAGCGCCGTCTCCTGCGATACGCTGCCTTGCAAACCGGCCTGATCGGCCGGGCCACCCGGTTGCACGACGTGGATATAGGCGCCTTCCTGGGTGGGGAAATCGTTGGCCATCTGCAGCGCAAGCTGGGTCACATTAAAGGGCGATGCGGAGACTCCCAGATAGGGCCATTGATAGCGACCCTGCTCGATCAGCACGGGAGCGACAAGGCGCACGACATTGGAAGGAATGGCGAAGCCGACGCCGCTGTTGGCGCGCACTCCGCTGGCGGTGCGAATTTGAGCATTAACCCCGATGACCTGCCCGTCGAGATTCAGGAGCGGCCCGCCGGAGTTTCCGGGGTTGATCGCCGCGTCAGTCTGAATGGCCTGCGGAATTGAAAATGGGGTGAAGCCGGAGGGAATGGTCCGGCCAATAGCGCTGACAATGCCGGTCGACATACTGGCTTCAAAGCTAAAAGGGTTGCCGATGGCGACAACCCACTCCCCCTCGTCTACGGTGTCGGAATCGGCGAGGGGCAGCGGACGCACCCCATCCGGAAGCTCTTCTACCTTCAGCACCGCGAGATCACTGTCCGGATCGTTGCCGACAAGCTCGGCGAGCATCTCGAAGCCGTCGGAAAAGACGACCGTCACGTCGGCGGCATCGGCCACGACGTGGTTGTTGGTCACGATATAGCCCGCCTCGTCGATGACAAATCCCGAACCGCTCCCCTCGCCCGTGATCGCCTGATCGCTTATAACCCGCACGCTGACCACGCCCGGCGTCAACTCGTCATAAAGGCGCTGCAAGAGCGTACTATCGAGGAGCGCAGGCGCGACCGCCTCACTCGCTTCCAGGTCGCCCTCTGGCGCCCTCGCCGGCGGCGCCAGGGTGGGGATGGCAACCTGCGTCGCGCGAATCTCGCCGGCTTCGATGTCCGGCTCGACAACGACTTCTTCTTCCGCAACGACCTCTTCCTGCGGCGGCGGTTGCACCTCCACAGAACGGTCAAAGAAGGGGGCGGGGATGAAGTAAACCGCAGCGGCGACGACGGATACCAGGGCAAGCAGCAGCAACAGGCAGCCTGCGCCTAGAAGAAGCACAATTCCTCGCTCTTTCATAACTTAATCCTTACCTTCCACAGTTCAGCGTGCGGCACTCTCGGGTTTGGGGCGCCCATAAAGCCCTTGCAGCTCGCTTTTCTCCAGAATATGTCCCTGCATGGCGTCGATCAGTTGCGCCCGCGTCGCTCCCGCCGACAACGTAAGCATCGTGTCGAGAGCATAGAGTCGGAAATAATAGGCATGCGCCGGTCCGGCCGGGGGACAGGGGCCCTCGTAGCGGATGTTGCCGAAATCGTTGCGCCCTTCTGTTCCCAACTCACGTGTCTCCTCACCGGGCGAAATCGCCTCGCCCAGGGAGAGCAGATTTGGTTGGATATTGTACAGTACCCAATGTGTGAAAACGCCGGCGGGTGCGTCGGGATCGTCGACGATCAGGGCCAGTGACCGGGCGCCATCAGGAACGGAGCCCCAGCGCAACGGCGGCGAAACGTTCTCGCCATCACAGGTGTACTTATCAGGAATCGTCGTTCCCGCTTCAAAGGTGCTGCTCCGCAAGAGCATTCGCTATTCCTCCTGATTGCTATCATCTATACTTTTATTTGTACCCGCGCCAGAGCGCCGACCAGCCGTCGCCAAAACGTTCATGTATGGGACCTCGTACGAGTGAGAGGCCGACGATCACGAGGCCTGTAGCGACGGCAATGAGCATCGCGTCTGTGCGATCCAACGTACCAAGCAGAAACGGCGAGACGATCAGCCAGAGCCCCAACGCGAGATTTAGCCAGCGCAGCGGGCGAGTCACCTCCCAGACCGCAATCAACGCAAACATCACCACCAGGGGTCCGACGACACGCTGGTTTTTACTAGCGGTCGTGGCAGCATAGCCGAACAGAGCTGGGCTGGCCATCAGCCACCCGCCAAGCAGGGCGTTGACCAGTCGAGGCCAGGCGTCGTGTACGATCTGCCGTACTTGCTGCACGGTATATCCTCTAGAAGCCTATATCTTGTTGCAGGAGCGCATCACAAATCATTCCTCCGACTCCTCATCCGCAAGCTGGCGCGCCATCTCTCGCGAGGCGCGAAGACGTGCAACGTCGGGCGGAGTGGGGGCGGTTACTACGGCGTCAGCGACCGCCAGATCGGGCCGACCCAGAAAGGCGTCCCACCACGAACCGCCGGCGTCATGGATGCGGCGCAGGTACTGTAGGCTGGCTAATGTTTCGTCGAGCGCCGGGCCGATCATGATGATCGAGATGAGCGCTGTCACCAGACAGAGGAAGCACCAGGCATTGAAGAAAACGGGCTGAATGATCACCAGGGCAATGCTGATTGCCCCCAGCGGGCCCACGGCAAAGCCAAAGACAATGACGATCCACGGCATGGTGCGCCAGCGCCGTTTGCCGCCAATGACGCCGGTAACTACGTCGACCAGGTAGCCGATCGCGCCGAGGGCGGCATCGGGAATCGGTAGCAGCGTGGAGACGGGAGAGGTGAGGATCTTTCTGGTACTCTCACTTCCAAAAACTGGATCCCATACGCTATCCAGGATGTTGAACTGGAAGAGAGACATATAGCCGGCGATGAAAAAGCCGACGGCTGCCAGGGCAACGATCGGCAGGCGCTGTGCCCAGGCAGAAGGATTGTAGCTCCACCCTGGTGGCGCTGCACGCGGTCGCGATCCTTTGTTCACAGTTACCGTCTGGCTAATCTCTGGTTCTCACTTTCAAACGACGAACCTTCACCAAGGTTTCGGTCGCCGTCGAGTACGATACGATCTGTACTCTGCTCCCATGTTAGGGGCGTGTGAAGAAGGCGACTATATGCCAGGTTACAAAAGGTAGATATATGATCGGATACAGTTTCACTGTCGGGCGACGATGCTGATCACGATGAGCACGATGATCGGCATCCGGAGGAGAAGATCGCGTCTGCGAAGGGGGGTCTACCTTTGGAATGCGGTCGAGCAGCTCTCGGATGTCCATAGGCGGGGCGCGGCGGTAGGATGGCGGTCAGCGTGAGGGAAGTAGCCCGCCAACTGTTAGCCGCTCACCTCCGCTCTCGCCGGCACAGAGGACAACTAAAGGGCCGTCCCCAGTTCGCCACCTGCCCCGCGATCGAATAGCGGCGCAAAGCGTTCCGGGAGGCGGGCACGCAGGTCGTCGAGATCGTCAGAGCTGAGCAGCTCGCTCAGCGTATCGGTGACGGCACGCGCATAGTAGGTGGCGACGGTAACGTCGATGGACATGCGCTCGGCAAGACGCTGAAAGAAGCCGTTCAGCGTCAGGCTCTCGGCCGTCCCTGCATCTTCCCAGAAATCCTGTAGCTCCGGCGGTAGCTTTTCCGCGAGCGTCGCTCGATCGGCCTCTGAAAACTGCTCGGCAAGCGTCTGTAGTACCGCCTCGGTTGCATTCGCCGCCTCCGCATTCGACAGGCGGATGGCGTGATTGCGCAGTACATGTAGCTGAACTTCATTCAGAAATTCTTCGTGTTGCATCGTGTCTTCGTTCCTGTCCTTAGACTCCAGTATCATCAGCCGACTCAGGCGATGCCAGCCCATGCCGGAGAGCATAGAGAACTGCCTCTACTCGCGTCTCCACGCCGAGCTTGCTGAAGATGCTGCTAACGTGATTTTTCACGGTCTGTTCGGTAATAAAGAGCTCCTCGGCGATCTTGCTATTGGTGTAACCGCGCGCCATCACGCGCAAAACGTCTACCTCTCGCTTGCTGAGAACGGCCGCCGGCTCCTGTTCCTTGTTACGCACGGAGTTGACGAGAATATTCGCGACGCGTGGTGAGACCCACTCGCCGCCATTTACGACCGTCCGTATGGCGCGCAGCAGCATCTCGGAGGAATCATCCTTGAGGACGTAGCCGGCGGCGCCGGCCTTGAGCAGACCAACGACGTACTCCCGGCGATCATATGCGGAGAGCACGAGAATGGTCAGATCGGGAAAGTGCTTGCGCAGCTGTCTTGCGCTCTCGATGACGTCGACGTCGTGGCCGGGCATGTGGGCATCGAGAAGCAAGAGATCCGGCTCGAGCGTTTCTACCGCTTCAAAGAGCGGAGCACCGCCCTCCGCAACTTCTCCGACCACTTCGATGTCACCTCGACGTGAAAGATAAGAAGCAACGGCTGTGCGGACGACATTATGGTCTTCTGCGATGATAATCCGAATAGTCATTTTTCCCTTCCCTCATCCCGCCCATTTATTTATACCTCGCCTTCCATTGGCAGCCAAGCGACCAGTTGCGACCCGGCTCCTGGAGTGGATTCGATTCGCAGCTTACCGCCGACAGCGCGTAGCCGTTCCCGTGCAGCAGGGAGACCCAGCCCCGGCACGGGCGCTTCGGGCTCGAAGCCAACTCCGTCGTCTTTTACCGTCAAGCTCAGCGTGTTGCTATCGGCGCGCAATACGACCTCTATCGCTGTCGCCCCAGCATGCTGGCGCGCATTGGCCAGCGCTTCTTCAAGAAAGCGATAGAGGGCAATCCGCACCCGATGAGGCGGCTTCGGACGCCCAAGGCCTACCTGCTCAAACGAAACAGGCATGTCATGCCGCCGCGAAAAGTCACGGCACAAGCCCTCGAGGCCCGCACCCAATCCCAGATCGTCCAGGGTTGTGGGGCGCAGACGGTGCACCAGCCACTGAATTTGCGTCATACTCTGCTCGGCCAGCGTTTTGGCTTCAGATAACTGACGCTTTAACAGCTCCATCTCATCAGTATTCTGAAGCACCTCATCCCTGAGCTCCTCAAGATCCTCCAACACCATCTCCAGGCTCAGCTTGAGCGCAGAGAGGAGTTGGCCTGCCCCATCGTGTAGCTCGCGCGAGAATCCGCGCCGCTCTTCTTCCTGTGAAACGACCAGTTCCTGTACGAGGCGACGCAATTGATCGCGTTCGGCGCGCAACTCCACGTGAAGTCGGTCCCGGTGCAGGCGCGTGTCTTCAGGGTGAGGTTGTTCTGCCGCTGTCATCGTACCATCTCCTGCACTCTCATCCATCCACTCCATAATAGCAAATCGCGATCAGCCCGCCATAGAGGAGGCGCTGCCTGGGCAAAAGCAGTACTCAGGTACCGTATCTAGGGTGAGCTATGGCGTACGGTACCGGCGCAGAGTCGATTATGGTAAACAGGAAATCGTAACTCCCACTTCAACAGAATGCGAGGAGGCATCAAATGGTTCGCGCCACCAGTGCAGATCGAAAACAACAACAGGAAGCGATGGTAACGCGGCAGATGGCTGCACGCGGTATCGCAGATGAGGCTGTACTGGAGGCAATGCGTTCTGTGCCGCGCGAGGCATTTGTGCCGGAGGATCTCGCGGAGTACGCGTATGCCGACTCGCCGTTGCCGATCGGCGAGGGACAGACGATCTCCCAGCCTTACATCGTGGCCTTGATGGCCGAGGCGCTTGAGCTGGAGCCGGACGACCGTGTGATGGAGATCGGGACCGGTTCGGGATATGCTGCCGCCGTTCTTGCCGAAATTGCGGACGAGGTATACACGGTGGAGCGTCACGGAACGCTGGCGGACAAAGCACGGGAGCTTTTCGACGCGCTGGGATACGACAACGTTCACGTGCGGCACGGCGACGGCAGCTTAGGCTGGCCCGAGCATGCCCCGTACGATGCGATCGTCGTCGCCGCCGGGGGGCCGGAAGTACCGCAGCCGCTGAAGGAGCAGCTGGCGGTCGGAGGGCGGCTGGTGATCCCGGTCGGGCGCGTTTCCCGGCTGCAGAAGCTACTTCTGGTGCGGCGTACTGGCGAAGAGAGCTACGCGACGGAAGAGCTGGGCGCGGTGCAGTTCGTGCCGCTGGTAGGCGCCGCAGGCTGGGGCGAGCAAGAGCCGGGGGCGACGCCAGCCAGTCCGGCTCGGCCCAGGGCTGAGGAGGAGAAACGGCCCAGAGAGGACGTGTCGCTCCCGGAACTGATCGCGAGTACCGCCGAGCCGGTGGAGACGATTGCCGGCGTCGACCTGACATCGCTGTTGGAGCGCATCGGCGACGCCCGTGTGGTCCTTCTCGGCGAAGCCACCCACGGGACGGCGGAGTTTTATGCAATGCGGGCCCAGATCACACAGGCCCTGATAGAGGAGAAGGAGTTCAACATCGTCGCTGCGGAGGCAGATTGGCCTGATGCTGCGCGGATCGACCAGTATATCCGGGACACGCCGGTGAAGGAAGTCTCGGAGGCGCCGTTCAGCCGTTTTCCGAGCTGGATGTGGGCCAACGCCGAGTTTCTAAGGCTGGTGGAGTGGCTACGTGACTATAACCGGAATCAGCAGGATTCCTCCCAACAGATAGGCTTCTATGGCCTCGATCTGTATAGTCTCAACAATTCGATGGGCGCGGTCATCGGCTATCTGGAAGAGCGCGATCCCGACCTCGCCGACATCGCTCGCCAGCGCTACGGCTGTCTGTCGCCCTGGGAGCACGATCCTGCTGCCCACGGCGCAGCGGCGGTGACCAAACGCTATCAGGAATGTGAAGAGGAAGTAGTCCAGGTTCTGCAGGACATGCTGGACAAGGCACTGCAGTACACCCTGAACGACGGAGAACGCTACTTTAACGCGCTCCAGAATGCACGGGTGGTGGGTAATGCAGAAAAATACTACCGTATCATGTACTACGGCTCGCCGCAGTCGTGGAATCTGCGCGACCGCCACATGTTCGATACGCTGGAGTCTCTGCTTGCCTTTCGCGGGCCCCAAAGCCGCGCCGTCGTCTGGGCCCACAACTCCCATCTGGGAAATGCAGCGGCGACGGAGATGGCTGCCCGGGGTCAAATAAACATCGGCCAGCTCTGTCGCGACCGCTGGGGGACGAAGGCCTATTTGATCGGCTTCGGCACTGATCACGGTACCGTCGCCGCGGCCTCCTCCTGGGATGGCCCGATGGAAATCAAGGAAGTGCGTCCGGCGCATGAGCAGAGCTACGAGTATCTATGCCACCAGACCTCCGAGGGCGGGTCCGGGCTCGACGCCTTCCTGCTCCCGCTGCGCACGGCAGACACGACGCCGCTCTTACGTCGCCGCCTGATGCCCGAACGGCTGGAGCGCGCTATTGGCGTTATCTACCGCCCCGAGACTGAACTACAGAGTCACTACTTTAATGCCGTGCTTCCGCGCCAGTTCGACGAGTACATCTGGTTTGACGAGACGACCGCCGTCACACCGCTCAAAGAGACGGGCGACACGGAGGGCGTGCCGGAAACCTTCCCCTTCGGCGTGTAAAACGGCTCGTGCGTGGTTCGTCAGTCGCCATGAATCTCGATAATGCGGTCCATCAGGAGCGCCTGTCCCTCCGCTAGATCACCAAAGATGCGGACGTGCAGCAGGCCGGGGGCGAGCTCCGGGTTCACGGTGATTTGCCGTTCGAACGTCGGCTCGATGCGCCACGTCTGCAGCGGCTCAGCCCGGGAAACATAAGTCCCTTCCGCGCCGACGCTTTCTCGCGTCATCGGCTCCGGAAATGGCTCGTGGGCGAGGCTGAGGAGTAAGTTTTCCACCTTCCTCTGATCGCGAGCTTCCTGCTCCAGGGCACCGTGGAGAGTAAAGCTGTCACCGGGCTCCACAATGGCGGGCAGCGGCTCCGTAAGCGTCACATACTGGTTGGTGAATTCCTGTGCAAGGCGCAGCTCGCCGGCCTCCTCGTCGTAGACCACGCCGATGCCGACGTGCGTGTGGGCCGGGTTGAGTATATTCTGCCGGTGGCCGGGGCTCGCCATCAGCTCATGGTGGGCAGTCTGTACCAGATCGGCCCAACTTGCGAAGGGCAATCGCCCTTCCCCCAGCCGGACAAAGGCGTAGAGATTTTCCTGCACCGCATGTTCGCCGCCGGCCAACCCGTAGCGGAGATCGGGGCCATAGCCCTCCAAATTGCGGTGGCCGAAGTAGTCCCGTTCGATCATGTCACGCGCATGCTGGCGCGCCACCTCTGCCGCCACAGGATCCCAGATAACCGGCGCCAGCCCTTCGGCAGCGCGCGCTTCGTTGATCAATTCGGTCATGTAGAGTGGCGGATCCGGCACCGCCACGACCGCCTGCTCCGTTGTCTCGCCCCTCTGCGTGGGCAGCGCAGTTCCGGCCGCGGCTGCATCCGTCGGCGGAGTAATGACCGTAGGCGTCGGCGACTGTTTCGGCGCAGTGTCACCACTCTCCGCAGTCTCAGCGTTCACATCGCTCTGCTGCGCCATGCCATCGATCTCACTCGCGCCACCAAGTGACGGAATCGATGCGAGATCATCTTCATCACAGCCGGTAGAGAGAAGCAGGAGCACGAGCAGAAGTAGGATCTTGATGTAAAGGCTTCGCAAGATATAGATATCATCTCTCATGCCGCTAATTATAACTTCCCTTCTGTAAGAAGCGTGTATTAGCATTCCGCCGGTCTGGTGGATAAAGTAGACGCGTACAGCTTCCTTGGTAGGACGGATGATGAAAGTTTCTATGATGGTTTTCAACACCTTCACCCACGACACGCGTCTACAGGAAGCGCGCTCGTTGGTAGAGCCGACTACTGTACCTGGGAGCAGGAAGCAGCAGGCCTGCTGGAGGCTTCCACCGCGAAGGAAGCAGGGCCGGCGGAGGCGGGAAAGTGAGTGTACTCTCTGAACGGCCGTTTTTCATCGTCGGCCACGCGCGCTCCGGTACCACGCTTCTACGGATGATTCTCAGCAGCCATCCGCGCCTTGTCATCCCCCCGGAGACGGGATTTCTACCCTTTCTGCGCATCACGCCGGAGGCGCCGTTGAGTAGGGAGCAAGTAAGAAAAACCATCCGTACTATCGGCGCCCTTAACCGCGAGTGGCGCCATCTGGTCCCTGACTTCGACCGGTTCTACACCGAGCTTCCGCAGCCTACGCCGCTGCCGCAGTTGCTCGACGCTCTCTACCGTCGCCGCGGCGACGCACCGATCCGCCGCTGGGGTGATAAGACGCCCGGATATGTGACCTACGTGCCCCAGATCGACGCGATCTTCCCCAACGCGCAGTTCATACACGTGATCCGCGATGGGCGCGACAGCACGGTTTCCGCCTGGAAAAAGTGGGGCGAACGGCGCCCGTACATGGATCACTATTACCTGCTCGCCGAATGGGCGCGCGACGTGGAGGCGGGTAGAGAGGCGGGGCAGGCGTTGGGCGCGGAACGTTATCTGGAGGTCTGTTATGAGGAACTTGTACAGCAGCCGGAACCGACGATCCGCCAGATCATCGCCTTCCTCAACGAGTCTTTTCACCCGGCGGTGCTCGACCACACATCGCTTGCGCGAAAGGTTGTCGGCGCGCACAGTCATAGGGAGGTGTGGGAGCCGATCTTTACCACCAGCGTCGGTCGCTGGCGGCGAGAGATGACGCCGTTTCAGAAAAAACTGGCCAACAGGGTGGCGGGCGCGACCCTGTCTGCCGCCGGCTATGAATTGGCGCGCACCGCTCCGTGGAGCGCCGCCGAGCAGGTGCGCTTCGCCCTGCTTGCGGGCCGCTATCACCTGGTCGCGCTAATCCGCCGCCTACTCTACCGCAGCGGTCTGCTGACGTTGAACCGCGGCAAACGTTAGCGGCAGAGCCAAAAGGCGCGCTCTGTAGCCCAGCAGGCTCCGCGCGGACAGCATGAAATCGGGGAGGGCGGGCGGAGCGAGGAGATCCTCCGCGCGCAACGCCTCCTTTTCCTCATAGCCACCGGTCGGCCGGCGATCGGATCCGGAGTGCGGACGAGCACCCGGTCGCCCAGCTGCCGGTGGAACATCGTACTGAAGCGTTTTACAGATGCTCCATGCCGGCTGCCAATGAACCCCACCTCTACGACCACTCCATTGAGTAGCTCAACAAGTTCGTCTTCGCCGAAGATACCGGCGACGCCTATATGGTGATGCTCTTCAACTGGAAATCCCCTGCGTCGTACCCTCGACGTTATTTCTCAGGACCTTCGCGCCGTCACACCAGCGGCTCGCGGCGGCGACGCCACCACTTGGCGAGCTCCACAGCGAAGAAGACCACTGTGCTAGCCGCGAGACTGATAGCCAGCTCCATCGGCGTGAGGGCCACGGTCTCGAAGAACCCCTGTAGGAAGGGAACGTAGATTACAGCCAGCTGGAGGACAAAGGTCAGGGCGACGGCGCCCAGCATCGCCGGATTCGAGGAGAAGCCAGTGGTGAAGATCGACTCCCGATTGGAGCGTAGGGCCAGCGCGTTGCCCATCTGCGCCAGGGTCAGCGTAGTAAAGAGCATCGTGCGCCAGTGATAGGCGACGTCGTGACCGCCAGTCATCGGTCGCCCGGCAAGGTTCCAGAAATATCCACCGACGGCAAGGGAGACGATACCCATCAGAATACCCACCCAGATAATCTGCTGGCCGAGGCCGCGGCTAAAGATGCTCTCTCCGGGCCGGAATGGCTTGCGCTGCATGACGCCCTGCTCTGCCGGCTCCACCGCCAGCGCTAACCCCGGTAGACCGTCGGTGACAAGGTTAATCCACAGAATCTGGAGGGGCAGCAGCGGTAGCGGCATGCCGAAGAACGGCGCCACGAGCATCACGAATAGTTCGCCGGTGTTGCTGGAGAGCGTATACTTGATGAATTTGCGGATATTGTCATAGATGACGCGCCCTTCTTCGACGGCGGCGACGATGGTGGCGAAGTTATCGTCGAGGAGGACCATATCGGCTGCCTCCTTGGAGACGTCGGTGCCGGTGATGCCCATCGCCACGCCGATGTCGGCCTTCTTGAGCGCCGGGGCGTCGTTGACGCCGTCGCCGGTCATGGCGACGATCTCGCCCTGGTCCTGCAGGGCGGTGACGATGTTCAGCTTGTGCTCCGGCGAGACGCGCGCATAGACGGGCACGTCGTTGACGCGCTCCTCGAGGGCGTCGATGGACATCTGTGCGAGCTCGCTGCCGGTGAGCGTCGGGCTGCCGTTGCGGGCAATATCCAGCTCGCGCGCAATGTGACGGGCGGTGAGGGGATGGTCACCGGTGATCATGACTGGGCGAATGCCCGCGGTGCGGCACTTGGCGACCGCCTCGCGCACCTCAGGCCGCGGCGGATCCTGCATCGCAACAAGGCCGATGAACGTCAGATCTTGCTCGATCTTCTCCTCGCTTCCCTCTGGTGGCAGCTCCTCCAGCGGGTGGAAGGCGACGCCCAGCACGCGTTGACCCTGCGCCGCCAGCTCTGCGTTGGCCTCTGTTATCCGCTCGACCATCTCCTGGTCCAGGGGTACTGTCTTATCGCCGACCCAGACCTTACTGCTGATGTTGATCAGAGCGTCCATCGCCCCCTTGGTAAAAGCGACGTAGGGCGCGTCGACCCACGGAGCATCGCTTTCAGCGGGTGTGACATTTGTCTTGTGAATCGTCGTCATGCGCTTCCGTTCAGAGGTAAACGGTGCTTCTGCCACGCGCGGCCAGCGCTCCTCGAGCGCCTCTTTCTCCAGCCCCAGTTCCGCGGCGGCGACGACGAGTGCGCCTTCTGTGGGATCTCCTATGGCACGGCGCCCCTCTCCACTGTCGTCGGCCTGGAGCACAGCGTCATTGGCCAAGGTCATCGCCTTGATCAGCAGGATCAGGCTGCGCTCGGGCGGCGCGAGGGTTGGGTCCAACTCCGCCTGTTCCTCCATGACGGGAATGCCCTTTTGCAGCAGCGCATCGACGGTGCGCTTGTCGCCCGCCACGTCGAGTATCGTCACCGTCATCCGATTTTCGGTGAGGGTGCCGGTTTTGTCGGAGCAGATAGTGGTGACCGAGCCCAGGGCCTCGACCGCGGGCAATTTGCGAATGAGCGCGCGGCGCTTCAACATGCGCTGGGAGCCGAGCGCCAACGTGATTGTCACGACGGCGGGTAGCCCTTCGGGCACAGCAGCCACCGCCAGGCTGATCCCGGTGAGGAAGATTTCGCGCAAGGCGTCAGTCTGTAGCAGAGCCGTTAGCTGCTCTCCCAGAGCGACTCCCGGCTCCGCAAAGACCTCGCTCACCTCCGGGCTACGCACGAGGCCGATGACGATGACGACGGCGATGATAGCAAAGGCAAGCATCGCCAGCGTCTTGCCCAGGTCGTCGAGGCGCCGCTGCAACGGCGTGGGCTCCCGCTCTACCTCCTGGATCAGGTCGGCGATCTTACCCAGCTCGGTCTCCATGCCGGTCGCGGTGATTACCGCCGCGCCCCGCCCATAGGTGATCACCGTGCCCATGTAGACCATGTTACGCCGGTCGCCGACAGGCAGATCACCCGAGGCGACCATAGACGCGCTCTTCTCCACCGCCTCTGATTCGCCGGTGAGCGCCGCCTCCTGAGCCTTGAGATTGGCGCTCTCTACCAGGCGCCCATCGGCGGGCACTTTATTGCCCGCTTCCAGAAGGACGACGTCACCCGGCACGATCTTCCGGGCGGACACCTCCTCAATCTTGTGGCCACGCCGCACACGGACCGTCGGCACCGCGAGCTGTTTCAGAGCGGCGATCGCCTGCTCCGCCCGAAACTCCTGCGAGTAGCCGAGAATGGCATTCAGGACCACGATCAGCATGATGACAAATGCGTCCTCGAATTCGCCAAGGAGGGCGGAGATCAGAGCCGAGACGATCAGGATCACGACCATCACTTCCGTGAACTGCTCCCACAGAATCAGCCAGCGACTCTTTACCCCGCGCTCTTCTAACTCGTTGAGCCCGTAGCGCTCTAGCCGCTCCTCGGCGACGGCGGGCGCCAGTCCCTCCTCGGGGTCGGTCTCGAAGGCGGCTATTACTTCGTCAATCGGTTGTTGATACCACTCACTCATCCGTGTTGTCGTCCCTATCTCTTCTCTTTTTCGAGTTCGTTCGTATGCCACTATGGCGCACCCCACCGACCTGCTACGCAGCGGCTCCCCCGGTTGCACCACTCATGATTGTCATCTAGCATAGCAAAGCTATCCGGATGTGCAATTGCTCGTGCTCCGGAATGCTCTCTTCCCAGATCTGCGCCGCACCCGCCGCGCGTTTTCAGAAATCAGGTCGCCCGTCGCGGCCAAAGTGAAGTCTCACCGGAGGAAAGATCATATGAATCATACGAGTAATACGTACGTTCCGGAGCGCGCACTCTTTATCTACGCCCATCCCGACGACATTGAGTTCGGCGTCGCCGGCACCGCCGCTCGCTGGGCGCAGGGGGGAAGCGAAATCGTCTACGTCGTCATCACCGACGGCAACGTAGGCAGCCATGAAGAGGGAATGACTGCGGTACGCCTGGCGAAGGTGCGGCGGGCAGAGCAGGAGGCCGCCGCCCGGGTGGCGGGCGCGAAGGAGTGTGTCTTTCTCGGCTACCACGACGGCCTTCTGGAGCCAACGCTGGCGCTGCGCAAGGAGCTGGTGCGCCTGATCCGCAAGTATAAGCCTAACGTGGTCGTCTGTGGCGACCCGACCATCTTTTTTCCCGGCGACACGCGTATTAATCATCCCGACCATCGCGCTGCGGCAACGGCGGCCCTCGACGCCACCTTTCCGGCGGCAGAAATGCCGCTCCTCTATCCGGAGCTAGAAGCAGAGGGGTACGCGCCGCACAAGGTAAACTACGTCTACGTCTCCCACCCGCGCGAGCCGAACATGTACATCGACATCAGCGACACCATCGACACAAAGATCGAGGCGCTGCGGCAGCACGAGAGTCAGCTTGGAGAGTGGGATCCAGAGGAGCCGCTGAAAAACTGGGCCGCCAGTATCGGCTCCCGCGTGGGATTTCCGTATGCGGAGGCGTTCCGCCGCATCGTGCTTAAGGAGATTGAAGGCGAAGCCGACGTCGAAGTCGAAGCTGAAGTCGAGGCACAGGTAGAGGGCGGCGGAGAGGTGCCCGAGGAGCCGACGGAGGATTCTATAGAAGCGGAATGAGCTGAAGGGCGGGGAGCCGATCGCCTATCCCACCGCTTACCAGGAGTCGATCCCATGCAATTCAAGACAATTATCGAACCGTTCCGCATTAAAACGGTCGAACCAATCCGTCAGACCACGACCGAGGAGCGCCAAGAAGCGTTAAGGGGAGCGCACTATAATCTCTTTCTACTCAGGGCCGAAGATGTGCTCATCGATCTGCTCACCGATAGCGGGACCGGCGCTATGTCATCTAATCAGTGGGCGGGCATGATGCGTGGCGATGAGTCTTATGCTGGCGCCGTCAGCTTCTATCGCTTTGAAGAAGCTGTGCGCGAGATTACCGGCTTTCAGCACGTGATCCCGACGCACCAGGGTCGGGCAGCGGAGCGGATCCTGTTCGGCTCGCTGCTCAAAGAAGGTGATATCGTCCCTAATAACACACACTTCGATACGACGCGCGCCAACGTCGAGTATAGAGGCGCGACAGCTATGGACATTCCCACTGAGGCTGCGCACCAGCCACAGGTGATCAAACCGTTCAAAGGAAACATCGATCTGGATCTTCTGGAAAGCGTACTGGAGCGGAATAGCGGACAGGTGCCGATCGCAATGATCACGGTCACTAACAATTCCGGTGGCGGACAGCCGGTTAGTATGGCCAATATTCGTGCGGCGAGTATGATCTGCCGCCGGCACGGCGTCCTCCTGTTTCTGGATGCCTGCCGCTTCGCAGAAAATGCCTGGTTTATCAGGCAACGCGAAGAAGGCTATGACGATAAGACGCCACTGGAGATCGCACAGGAGATGTTCAGCTACGTCGACGGCTGCACCATGAGCGCCAAGAAGGATGGTCTCGCCAACATCGGCGGCTTTTTGGCCCTGAACGACGATGAGCTGGCCGCGAAGTGCAAGAATACGCTGATCCTGACGGAGGGCTTTCCGACCTACGGTGGTCTGGCTGGATACGATCTGGAAGCGATCGCCGTCGGCCTTCACGAAGCGCTCCAGGAGGACTATTTGCGCTACCGTATCCGTAGCGTTGCCTACCTGGGCGACATTCTGACCGAGAACGACGTGCCCATCATGCAGCCTCCAGGGGGTCATGCCATTTATGTGGACGCCGGCGCATTGCTTGACCACATCCCACAGGAGCAGTATCCGGGCTGGGCGCTCGCTAACGCCCTTTATCTGGCGGGCGGGGTTCGCTCCGTCGAGATTGGTTCGATCATGTTCGGCCGGCAGCCGGATGGCAGTGAAAAGAGGGCACCGATGGAACTGGTCCGCCTGGCTTTTCCCCGGCGCACATACACGCAAAGCCACGTCGACTATCTGGCAGAGGTCCTCCTCTACGTTAACGAGCAAAGGAGGCGCATTCCGGGATACAAAATCGTCTGGCAGGCGCCGGTGCTCCGCCATTTCACGGTGCAGATGGCGCCCCTGTCCGATCCAGCGATCAGGTAAGGCTGACTCAGACTCGGCAGCTAAAGAGCGAAGATGTGGGTTAGAATGGTCGAGCCGACGCCGCCCACGCTCTGCAACATCCCGACGCTCGGCGACGGGAGTTGATTTGCGCCGGCACCTCCGGTCAGCTGCAGCACGATCTCACAGGTCTGATAGAGTGCGGTGGCACCGATTGGGTGACCGCGCGCCTTCAAGCCGCCCATCGTCGTGATCGGTATCCGCCCGTCGAGGCCGATCTCGTTTTCCACCGCCAGCCGCCAGCCCTGACCTCGTGGAGCAAAGCCAACCGCCTCCAGCTGAAGGCAAGACATGATCGAAAAGGCATCGTGCAGCTCGAAGAAGTCCACGTCGTAGCGGTCGAGTCCCGCATGGTGCAGTGCTTTTGCCGCCGACTGTTCGGAGGCCGCCAGACGCAGCGGGTCCGGACGGTCGGCCATCCGAAAACGATCGGTGATGCAGGCGGAGGCCAGCAGGCGGACCGGTGTATCAGTAAAGCGGTGGGCATCTGCCGACGGCGCCAGCACCACGGCGGCTGCGCCATCGCAGATAGGCGCGCAGTCGTAGAGGCGGATCGGCGGGACGATCATCCGCGACTCCAGCACCGTCTCCACCGTCACCTCCTTGTCCTGGAACATTGCACAGGGGTTGTGGTTGGCGTTGCGATGCGCATTGACGGCAAAGTTGGCGAAAACCTCCGGCCCGACGCCAACCTGCTGGCAGTAGAGGGCCATGAGGCGCGCGTTCTGGCTGAGCATCGTGGCTGCGTCGGGCACCTCGTAGCGCGCATCGAGCGCCTTAGCGAGGGCCAGCACGGGCGATTGATCGCTCATCTTCTCTACGCCGACGACGACGGCAGTCTCCACGCTGCCGCTGGCGACCGCCATGTAGGCCACGCGCAGGGCGGCTGCGCCGCCTGCGGTGGCGGCCCGCACCTGCAGCGCCTCTACGCCCGCAAGACCGGCCTCGTCGGCGACGAGCGCCGCCAGATGCTTCTGCGACTGGAGCTCGTCGGCGAGCATGTTGGCCAGGTAAAGTGCATCTACCGTCTCCGCGCCCGCCTCCGCGAGTGCAGAGCGCACGACGTCGGCGCCCAGCTCGCGCAGATCGCGGTTGTGCTGCTTCTGGACCGGCAGCTGTGCCGTGGCGACGATACTTACAGAGCGCATCTGCAGTTTTGTCCCGTGCTGTAAACACCCCGCAACTGACGTATAAAGTACGGATGTTTTACGTGCTTGGGGATCGTAGCCATCTTAGAGCGAGCGCTGTTCCCGGTCATAGTTCATGCCAAGGAATGCGGGAACGCGCGCCCAGCGAAAGGCGAAAATCATGACGAGAATAGTGGTTATGTAGGGCAGTGTCAGGAGGAACTGATAGGGGAGGATGCCGCCGGCCACCTGCACCCTTAGGGCAAGTACCTCTACCGCCGCAAAGAAGAGGGCGCCCAGGAAGATGAAATCGGGGCGCCAGCCGCCGAAGAAGGTGAGCGCGATTGCCAGCCAGCCACGTCCCTGTACGATGCCCTCTGTGAAGGTGCTGGAATAGACCATCGGCAGATAGGCACCGGCGAGGCCCATCAACATGCTCCCGAAAATCGTCGTTGCATACTGAAGGCGGGCGACGGGAACGCCGAGGCTATCGGCTGCCTTGGGATTTTCTCCGACGGCGCGCAGTTCCAGCCCCCGGCGTGTGTGGAAGAGAAAGTAGTAGAGCAAGAGTGAGAGAATGATGCTGAAGTAGACCAGTACATTTTGCTCAAAGAGGATTGGGCCGAGGATCGGGATACGATGAAGCAGCGGGATCGGAACGGCCTGCAGAGTGGGAATCAATGGTGGTTGTAGAGTCACGCCGACGACCACCTTGAAGGCCAACGTTGAGAATCCGAGCCCGGTAAAGAAGAGGGCGAGACCGATCACAAACTGATCCATCTTCAATGTAGCAGTGAAGTACGCAAGGATTAAGCCAAAGAGTCCACCTGCCAACGCGGCGATGAGGAGACC
The DNA here is from genome assembly GCA_033722535.1 of Promineifilaceae bacterium (SeqCode). GTDB lineage: Bacteria > Chloroflexota > Anaerolineae > Promineifilales > Promineifilaceae > JAAYYY01. The sequence goes on along the minus strand of JAWVYW010000008.1, from coordinate 13,376 downwards.
GTACCAGAGGCTGCCGAGAAGAAATGCTGCAAGGAAGCCAATGGATGCGCCGACCAGCATAATCCCTTCCTGAGCCACGTTGAAGATCCCCGTGCGCCCGGCGATCATCGTGCCCTGGCTGGCGAGAACGTAAGGGACAAGAGCCAGCATCACCAGCTCTGCTAAATTCTCAAATACCTCCAGCCCTTCCATCAGTTAGCGCCTCCTCACCACATCGGAAAAGAGAATAAAGAGCAGTATTAAAGCTTCAATAATGAAAATCATTTCCCCCGGTACGCCCAGCGAGCGCTGAGTAGCGCTTGCGCCAACCTCCAGGACGGCAATAAAGAAGGCAACGAAGGGAACAGCCTTGTGATTCCCCTTGGCGATAAGCCCGATGATGATTCCCAACAGCAGAAAGTTGGACTGCAACCCCTCGATGAGGCGCCGGTGTGGCCCGGCAACCTCGATTGCGCCCGAAAGTCCGGCGATGGCCCCACCGAGAATAAGGGAGAAAGAGAACATCCGCTTGACAGAGATGCCGAATACACGCGCCGCCCGTGGATTCGCGCCAGTTGCAATCATCTCGTAACCGGCTGTGGTGCGGTCGGTAAAGACGTAGACCGCGAGGGCGATCAGGAGGGCGACGACGACACCAATGTGCAGGCGCGGGTTGCTCAGCAACAGTGGGAGCTGTGCGCCGGCCCCAATGGGCACCGTCGTGGGATGCCCGGCAGCGGGATCGCGCCAGATCTCAGTCGCCACAAAATCGATAAGACTAAAGGCGACAAAGTTCATCAGAACGGTGGTCAGAATCTCGTTGATGCCGAAGCGATATAGGAGCCACGCAGGAATAGCGGCCCAAAGTGCACCGAAGACAATGCCCGCACCCAGCGCCATTGGAAGCAGAACGATAGCGGGAAGATCGGCGAGCATGATGCCGACCGCAGCGGTGCCGATTGCGCCCACAATCAATTGCCCTTCGCCGCCAATATTGAACTTGCCAGCCGCCAGAGGGACGGTAAAGGCGAGCGCCTGGAGAAGCAGGGGCACAAACTTGAGCAGCGTCTGTACAAATCCGTTCGCCGAAGAGAAGGATGTCAGAAGAATCGTCTCATAAGCCGCCAGCACGTCGAAGCCCATAATGGCGATAAATACGCCGGCTGCGGCAAATGAGGCCAGTACGGCGATCAGGTAGGGAATCAGGTTGCGAATCAGAAGCTCAGTACGATCCCTGACATGAGATGTATGCGCTACTTCACTCACCTGCTCTCACTCCAGTCATCATTTTGCCTAATTGATAGGGGTCGAACTCCGCGCGCTCCAGTATCCCCACAATCTCGCCCTGATAGATCACGGCGATGCGATCACAGAGTAAGAAGAGCTCATCTTCATCTTCCGAAATGAGCAACGTCGCCGCTCCCTCTTTCTTCCGCTCCAGAAGTAGAGAGTAAACGAATTCCGCGGAGGGTATGTCCAGACCCTGTGTCGGGTTATGGACGATGAGAAAACGCGAGGGATGCGCGAAGGCGCGGGCCAGCATGACACGCTGGATATTACCGCCGGAGAGGTTCGCACCCATTTCCTCCGGCCCTTGCGTCTTGATGTTAAAGCGCCGGATCAGCGTCTGGGCCTCCGCAAACACCTGTTTCCAGTCAAGAAAGAGGCCGCGGCTGTAGGGCGGGCGGCGCTGCATCCCGAGAATCAGGTTTTGGGCAACGTTGGCGCGAGGCAGGAAGCCGTCGCTGAGCCGATTTTCCGGGACGTAGCTAACGCCCATCGCCAGGAGTTCTCTCGTCTCACAGTCGGTGACCGATTCCCCGGCAATAGCAATCTTGCCGCTTGAAACCGGTTTGAGCCCCATTAGCGCCTCCGCCAGGACCTGCTGACCGTTCCCCGCGATGCCTGCCACGCCGAATATCTCGCCGTCACAGATGTCGAACGTGCAGTTGTCGAGCAGTACGTGTCCTTCGTCTGCGACGACGGAAAGTGCATCCACGGAGACAAGGGGGTGCGCAACGGCCTGTGTCCTCGCACGACCAGCCAGAGTGTCTGAACGATCGGAGAACAGCAAGCTCTCTTCGACATCTAATTCATCCCCGACCATTGCCTGGACCAGCGCCTCCGGCGTGACCTCCTCTCTGTCTACCGTCAGCACCTTCTGGCCATGGCGCAATACGCTTACGCGATCACAGGCGGCGAGCACTTCGCGCAGCTTGTGGGTAATGAAGATGACGCTAAGCCCTTTCTCGACCATCACACGCAGGGAGCGGAAGAGATCTTCCACCTGTTGCGGCGTGAGGTTTGTTGTCGGCTCGTCGAGAATGAGAATGTCGACGCCACGATACAGTGCCTTGAGAATTTCTACACGCTGGCGCACGCCCATCGACAGAGCGCCGACAACTGCATCAGGTGGCACCTCCAGTCCAAACTGCCGGGAGAGCTCCTCAATTCGCTGCGCAGCCTGCTCCAGATTCAGGGCAAATGGGTTCTCGACACTCGAGCCGAGGACGACGTTCTCGGTCACGGTAAAGCTGTCTACCTGCAAGAAGTGCTGGTGTACCATGCCGATCCCATGAGTGATGGCGTCGCGCGGCGAATCTATCTCGATTGCCTTGCCGTCGACGACGATCTCCCCGGCATCAGGCTCGTACAGGCCATAGAGGATATTCATGAGCGTCGTCTTTCCGGCTCCGTTACCTCCTAATAGCCCGTGAATCTCCCGCCGGTTCACTGCCAGCGAAACATCCTTCAGCGCAACAACATCGCCGAAGGACTTTCGCACCCCTCGCATCTCCAGAATTGTGTCCATAAATTGACAGCCAAGAGGAAGAGAAAAGAGGAACAGCGGGCTCCGTTCCTCCTCTCTTTTTTATGCGTGGTTATTCCTCTACGGGCTCCGTGTTCTTGACGACCTCGATCTCACCTGCTGCCAGCGCATCGGTCAGCGCCTGTGCTTCGCTGTTGACCTCTTCAGGCACATTCGCCAGCGGCAGTTGCAGCGCAACGCCGGTGTCGAAGCCGAGCGGATAGTAGCCACCGCTTTCGCCGTCCATAATCCGCTGAATGATTTCCTCCATCGGACCAGCATAGTCGTAGAGAAGGGACGTCACGTAGTGCTCTGGGGCAAACGAAGATTTATCAGTGTACTTGGCGGTCACCAGAACGGGATCGCTCGCCGCTTTAGCGGCTTCGAAGATGCCAAACATCCCCAGGTTGAGCGAACCGAGGATGACGTCCACATCGTCGGCAATCAATGTACCCGCCAGCTCGCGCGCCGTGCTAGGATCATTGAAGTCGCCGGCCCACACAGCCTGCAGCTCCACATCCTGCCCCGAGTCGGCGATCGCTTGCTCAATGGCGTGTACTTCAGCGTAAGAGAAGGGCAATGTGAGACCACCAATGTAGCCAATTCTCCCCGTCTCTGTGATGTCCGCCGCCAGGGCGCCCAGCGCGTAAAAGCCGGTATGGAAGTTGCGGTCGATAACCCACATGTTTTCCGGTGCATCCTCGACTGGTCCATCAAATTCACCGATAAAGTATACATCGGGGAATTCACGCGCAAGATCCGCCGTTTGCGAAACAAACTGACCCCCGTGTGTGAAAATGATGTTGAAATCGTCGGCGATGTACTCGCGCATGACGCGCTCCACGTCGGGGACGGCGACACTCTCTGAGTAAGAAATCGGTATACCGAGATTGGTCTGCACCTCAGTCGCCGCGATGTAGCCGAGGGTGTTATAGTCGGAGTCGGTGATTACGCCGGGCAGTATGACCGCCAGCTTGAACTCCTCACCCGCTGCTGCCTCTTCGACCGGCTCCGGCACCACGTCCCCTTCCGCATCTCCCTCCACCTCCACATCCACAGCTGGCTCCTGCGTAGGTTGGCAGGCGACCAGGGCTATAAGCAGGGTAAGCAGGACAACGAGAAAAACAGAAGATTTGCGCATTCCTTTCCTCCTCTCTTCAATGACGCATTTCCCTCAGGCGCCTAAGTGTATCGCTCCTTTTGTTGATTGCAAAGAATCCGCAGGTGATACCCATCCTCTCCTTTTGCTACCTGCTCGCGTTGAGACTAGAATCGACAGTCGCCGAAACATTGTGGCGCAGAAGATCACTACAACAGGAAAAACAAGAGAATGCCGTCGACGTTGCCAGCCCCGTTAAATGGAATCACCGTCATCGATCAGACAGAAGCACTCGCCGGCCCCTACTGCTCAATGATCCTCGGGGACCTCGGTGCCGACGTGATCAAGATAGAGCGTCCCGGCGTGGGCGACCAGTCCCGTAAGTGGGGGCCACCTTTTATCGAAGGCGAAAGCGCCTACTATCTCGGCGTCAATCGCAATAAGCGTAGCCTGACGCTGAACTTTGCGATGACGGAGGGGCAGGAAATTGTGCACCGGCTGGCGGAGCGTGCCGACGTCTTCCTGACGAACGTTCCGCGAGAGTCGTCGATGAAGAAGTACAACATCGACTACGAAACCCTCCGCCAGCACAATGAGAAGCTCATCTATGCCACCATCAGCGGATATGGGCATACCGGGCCGCGCGCCGGGCAGCCCGGTTATGACATCATCGCCCAGGGAGAGTCAGGGACGATGGCGCTGACGGGCGAGCCAGATGGGGGACCGATGCGCTTTCCGACGCCGATGGCGGATATGAGCGCCGGCCTCTTTGCCGTGATCGGCATTCTGGCGGCGCTGCAGCAGCGTCACCAGACGGGAGAGGGAGCATTTATCGACGTCTCGCTGCTCGAGAGCCAGATGACGTGGCTGGCCAACTATGCCGCCGAGTATTTCGCCACCGGCGAAGAGCCGCCGCGGCGCGGGAACTCCCACCCTCAGGTGGTGCCTTACCAACCGGTGCAGGGAAGAGACGGGGAGTGGTTCATTCTTGGCGCCGGCTCGGATAACATCTGGCGCAAGTTCTGCGATCTCGCGGGCCTGGAGGCTTTGCGGGACGACCCGCGCTTCTACACCAACGCCGAGCGGGTCCGTAATCGGGACGAGCTCCTGCCCCTGGTGCGGGAGGCCATTCGGCAGCGCCCGACGTCTGAATGGCTGAACTTGCTACGCGAAGCAGGCATACCGTCAGGACCCATTCGCAACGTCGGCGGCGCCCTTTCCGGGCCGCAGATAGCGGAGCGCGGCTTCGTCGTCGAGCTGGAGCATCCAGCCCTCGGCCCGCTCAAGTCGCTGGCAACTCCGATTCACCTTGCGGCAGGCGGCCCCAGCTACCGCCGTTATCCTCCACGTCTGGGCGAGCATACGGCCGACCTTTTGCAAGAGCTCGGTTACGAGGCGGATGCCGTCGAGGAGTTGCGCGAAGCGGGCGTGGTGTAGCGCGCCCCCCACCTTCACATTGCGAGCGGCTCGCCATTCACAAGATGGCGAACAGCCGGAGCCAACTCACGCGAGAGAACGTCTTCAGTGAAGCACATGCGGTGGGCGATGCGGAGCAATTCGCGCAGCACCTCCTGCGGCTCGTCGCTCTCAAGCGCCAGTTCGATCTCCAGCCCCTGGCAGCGGCCTTCTTTTGTCCCCTGGAGAACTGAACCGTGCTCGCGGAAGCGAGCGAGCACCCTCACCCGCTCATTGCGGATGTCCAGCCGCCTGACTGTCGCAGCCTGCGACAGCTGAGTCAGCAGTCAGAGGGCAACGCCTGCCATGAAGTAGGTCAGCGGTGTCGGGGCGCTGCTCTCCCCCCCGGGCATATACTCACCCTCGTCGCTGATAAGTGCAAAACGGCCCGCGTCGGGCTGACCGGCAATCACCTGTTTGCGCCGCTTTTCGATCGGACGCGCCTCCGCGAAAACTTCGAACTCGCGCACGCCACGCTCTGTCGGATCAACTGCTTTCTTCACCGTTCTTCACCTCTTCCGTAGAATTTGCCAGTGGTGCTACTCGCCATGCTCGTTCAGCAGCTCCCACAGCCGGCTCGGGCTGAGGGGTATTTCCAGCAGCTCGGGCCCTTCTGGGCCCAAAGCATCCTCGATGGCCTGCGCAAAGAGCGGACCGACGGGAATGGCACCCGCCTCCCCGGCTCCTTTAGTACCCAGCGGGTTCAGCGGCGACGGCGTAACGATGTGATCGACCTCCATACGGGGCACCTCCATCGCCGTGGGCAGGAGGTAGTCCATGAAGGAGCCGCTGAGGAGCTGGCCTGTATCACTATACGATAATTTCTCGTAGAAGGCGTTGCCGATTCCCTGGGCCACGCCGCCGTGGATCTGGCCATCCAGAATGAGCGGGTTGATAACCCGACCACAATCATGGACGATCACGTAACGCACGATCTGCAGCGCCATCGTCTCCGGATCGATCTCCACGATCATGGCGTGAACGCCGCTGGCGGTCGCCCCGTACTTAGGGCCGAAGTAATCGCTTGACTCCAGACCCGGCTCCGTGCCCGGCTCGACTGCGCCGCGCATCGGGTTGGCGGCCTGCGCCAGTTCGCCGAGAGGAATAGCGCTCTCCGGCGTATCTTTGATCTGCACGTGCCCGTCGACCAGCTCCAGGTGCTCCTCGGAGACGTTGTCCAGACGCGCGCTGCCCATCTTCAGGATCTTACCGCGCACGGCGGCGGCGGCGGCGTTGATCGCGTTGCCGGCGACGACCGCCCCACGGCTGGCAAAAGTACCGGCGCCCCAATGAAATTGATCAGTGTCGCCGGTCACAATATCGACCTCACTTGGATGCACGCCCAGCTGGTCGGCGACGATCTGGGCAAAGCTAGTGAAGTGGCCCTGGCCCTGCGTGCCGATGCCCGTGGCGACGCTTACGCGGCCGTTGTTCTGCACCTGCACGCGCGCGCCCTCATAAGGGCCGATCCCCGTCCCTTCGACATAGCAGACGAGGCCAAGGCCAAGCGCGCGCCCTTCTGCGCGTGCTTGCGGCTGTATCCGCTCAAAGAAATCGTCGTAGCCGATAAGTTCCAGGGCCAGATCGAGCGCGGGCTCATAGTTGCCGCTGTCGTAGGTTAGGGGCGCGAAGTCCTGGTAGATGATCTCGTTGTTATAGGGGAACTTCTCAGGGGGAATGAAGTTGCGCCGACGGATCTCGGCACGGTCAATGCCCAACTCACGCGCGCCGAGGTCCAGCAGCCGCTCCATGACAAAAACGCCGTGCTGCCGGCCCGCGCCGCGATAGGGGGTGACGATCGTCTTGTTGGTAAAGACGCTGGTGAACTCACTGTAGTAGGCGGGAACATCGTAACACCCCAGTAGCGTGCACTGGCTGTTGAGGGGCACCGTCAGACCATAGGGGGCGTAGGCGCCGGCATCGTGCAGGAAGCGGTCGCGCACTGCCAGAATCCGCCCCTCTTCGTCCAGCGCCATCTCAGCCCAGTGGATCTGATCCCGCTCCTGAGTGGTGGCGACGAAGTTCTCGCTGCGATCTTCGATCCACTTCACCGGCCGGCGCAGCTGCACGGAGGCCCAGGGGACAAGCACCTCTTCCTGATAAAACATCATAATCTTAGGGCCGAACCCCCCACCGATGAAGGGGGCGATGACGCGCACCTGGTTCTCGCTCAGCCCTAGCAGAGCGGCCATCCCGTTGCGGATAAAGACAGGGGCCTGCGTCGTGTCCCAGATCGTCATCCGGCCGGCGCGGTGATCCCAGTCGGCGACTACGCCGCGGTTCTCCATCGCCGCCGCCGTGCCATGATCGTAGTAGAAGCGTCGCTTGACCACAGCGGCGGCCTCACGGGCGATGGCGTCGAAGCCGCGTCCCTCCCCCTTGACCTGCACGACATGGGCGTTAACGTTGCTGCCGACACCGGGCACCAGCTCGACGTCGTCATGCACCCGTGGCGCATCGCGGGCGACGGCTAATTCCAGATCAACCACCGGCTCCAGCGGCTCGTACTGCACCCAAATAGCGTCGACGGCATCTTCGGCGATGTAGCGGCTCTCGGCGACAACCATCACCACCGGCTCACCGGCGAAGCGCACCTTCTCCTTCGCCAGCGGCACCTGCGTCCGCTCATTGAAGACGATGTCTTTAATCGGCGGCGGCGAGACGAGCAGCGGGCCGGGCTGCCAGTAGTCGCCGAGGGATTCGGCGGTGTAGACGGCGATCACGCCATCCATCTCCTCCGCCGCGGAGATGTCGACGTCAACGATCTGCGCGTGGGCGTGCGGGCTGCGGACGAACGCGGCGTGGGCCATCTCCGGCAGGTGCACGTCGTCGGTAAAGAGCGCCTCGCCGCTGAGCAGGCGCGGATCCTCGTTCCGCCGGACCGGCTTGCCGAAGTAGCGCGTCTCCATCAGCCGCCCTCCCCAAAGGTCACGAAGCGGCCCCAGCAGGAGGCCAGCTCCACCCCACGCTGAATAAAGCAGGCGATGAAGTAGCGCCCGCTCTCGAGATCGGCGATCTCGTGGCCGAGGTTTTCGGCGTGGACGATCCCTTTGGGAAAGAGGTTGAGGTGCATGTCCTGGTAGTACTTATCCAGGGGGTACATCTCGTCCCAGTCCTTGCCATACTGCTCGATCAGCTTCTCGTTCGCCTCCTCGAATGTTTTCGGATGCCACTGGCGCTGAATCGTGTTCATCGGATGCTCCATCGCTACGCAGTCGACGCCCAACCACTTGATCTCTTTTTCTACACACCAGGCGGCAAAATCGGGCGACGGTCCGGGATGCTTGATCATGTAACGGAACTCGTCGGAGTCGGGGCTGCTCCAGCCGTAGCGGTACCAGCCGGTCTTGACAATCAGGATGTCGCCGGGCTGCACGTCGACCACGCTCTCCACCATCGCCGGTGTGTAGACGCTGCTGTTGCTGACCATCTCAGAGATGTCAGCGACGACGCCGGGGCCGAACCAGTAGTCGAAGGGCATCTCGCCGATGGTGCGCCCGGCGGCGTGGAAGTGGCGCTCGCCATCCATGTGGGTCGCCAGGTGGAAGCTGGCGCGGCAGTGGGCGTTGTTGCGGCCGAGGCCGAAGTATTGGCCGCCGACGCGCTTGGTGTACTTGACGCTCAGCGGTTCGTAGTTCGCCCACTGCGGGGTCTGGACGCTGAAAGGCAGCGTCATATCGGTCATTTCAACATTCGCCATCTCCGTGGCAAAGTCGTCCTGGCTCATTCCTTCGGGAGCCTGGAGGGCCGCGACGCGCGCCCAGGCCGATTCGACCTCCATGAAGGGAATAGGGCCGACCATGATCCACGCGCGCTCATTATTCAGTTGGTCGATCTCGCCGCCCAGCGATTCCGCCAGCAGAAGGCCAGCGCGAGGCAACGTGATGTGGGTCAGCTCGTGGTACCACTCCGGCGGGAACAGCTCGTCCCAGCTCTTGCCGTGCGTCTCCTGTAGCTTGGCTTCCGCCTTCTCAAACTCGCGCGGGTGCATGGTGCGCAAACTCGTGTTCATCGGGTGCTCGGCGCTGCCGCAGTCGACGCCGATCAGCTTCAGCTTCATGTCTAGTGCCCATTGAAAGAACTCCGGCGAGGGGCCGGGATGGCGGAGGTAGTAGCCGAACTCTTTGTTCTCGACGCCGCCCTGTGCCTCAAGATTGGCCACGTCGGGCTGGTCCCAGGCGTAGCGATGGTAGCCGGTGTTGACGATCAGGATATCCCCCGCGCGCACGTCGGCGCGGCTGGTGATCATCTCCGGCGTGTAGAGACTGTAGTCGGAGACGGCATCGGAGATGTCGACGATCACGCCCTCGCCCATCAGATCGCTGAGTGGAATGTCGGCGATGGAGCGCATGCCGGAATGAAAAGCCCGCGGCCCCACGAGGTGGGTACCGGTGTTGTTACTCCACTCGATAAGCTGCCCATTGGCCCCCTGACCACCGCCCCAGGCGCCGGTCAGCCGTTTGAAAAAGTGGACCTGCAGCGGCATTTCGCCGGGCCACGGCGGGGTAAAGATGCTGAGCGGCTGGGTCAGGTCGTACCAGCGCGCCTGTTGGAAAAGATCGATCGCATTCTGCTGTGTCATGGTCTGCTACCTCACTGGCTCTCCGCTTTAAATCGAAATCAGTACGTGTTGCCCCGGCCGCCTAGCCGCTCGACGTGCGCCGGATCGTAGCAGTCGCCGTACTCTGTCTTGGGGAGTTCGGCCTTCCTCGCCATCAGGTCAGCGTACTCGTCGTCATCGACTATCGCTACGATGCGGGCGATGCTTGCCTCGCCGTCGACGAAGCGCCAGGGGAAGCAGCCGACCTGCACGCGACGATTGACAAGCAGGTCGATATCGCCGCCGACGCACTCGGCGTGAATGATCCCTTTGTGGAACATCCAGAGATGCATCATCTGGTACATGTCGGGCGTGAAATACTCTTCGAGCGACTGCCCATACTTGTCGCGGAAGTAGCGGTCCGCGGCGGCCGCCTGTGTTGGCATCCAGTCGCGAATCTTGGTGTTCATCGGGTGGTCGGCGCTGCCACAGTCGACGCCAATCCATTTAATCTTCTTTTCCTCGCACCATGTAGCGAAACGGGCGTCGGGGCCAGGATGCATCACCATGTAGCGCACCTCGTTGCCGTAGGGCTGGTCCCAGCCGAAGTGATGGTAGCCGGTGTGGATGATCAGGATATCTCCTTCACGCACCTCCACCCGCTCTTCGATCATCGCCGGCGTGTAGACGTCGTAGTCACCGCAGCAGTCGCTGAGGTCGACGATGGCTGCCTCCCCGCAGAGGAAGTCGAAGTCTAGAGAGGCGATATCTTTCCCGGGCGTATAGAAGTGGATTTCCCCATCGAGATGGGTGCCGACGTGGTTGCTGTGGGTGACGAGCTGGCCGTTGGCACCGTTAGGCGCCAGACGTTTAAAATACTTTACCTGCAGCGGCTCATACGTAGGCCAGGGAGGCGTGCCGATGCCGAGGGGAATGGTAAGGTCGATGAACTTCATGGTGGTTCTCCTTTTTCGGCCGGTGATGCGTGTCGCACGCTGATGCGACCGTGAAGCGTCGTCTAGAGATAGTGCTCGGCGTAGGCCATTAACGCCTCTTCAAAGACCGACATCGGCGGGCGCACGAGGCCCGCGCCTACCTGGCCCACCCCCGCTTCCTGGTGGGCGATGCCGGTGTTGATGCGCGGTGTGATGCCCAGCTCGACAACCTTACGTATGTCGACGCCTGTCGGGGTGCCCCGGAAGTCAAGCTGGGGAATCGTGAAGTGGCTGTGCTCAGTTTCGGTGATCTCGTACATCTCAAGGGTGGCGTTTACAGCATCCTGCGGTGTGCCACTGATAAAGGTGACAATCGCCGGGGCAGCCGCCATCGCGAAGGCGCCGATACCGGCAGTCTCCGTAATGGTGCTGTCGCCGATATCGCCGCTGGCATCTTCGGCAGTGTAACCCGGGAAGTAGAGGCCATCCGGCTGTCCCACCGGGCCGGTGAACCAGCGGTCGCCGAGACCACTGACGCGGATGCCGAGATCGGTGCCGTTGCGGGCCATCGCCGACATGATGGTGCTTCCCTCCACGCCGTGCCCGGCATCACACATCGCCTTGCACGCCGCCATGACGGGGTTGAGGACACTGAGGGCGTTGTCGCCGAGAAACTGCAAAATGCGCGCCGCTTCATCCTGATCTTCGACCACTTCCGCAATCAGCGGTGCGAGCTTGGTGGTAAAGAGAATCGAACCGGCCTTGTTGCGGTTGTGGCCCTCGTCGCCCATATGCAGCGACTCGGCGAGGAGCGCGCGGATGTCGATCCCATCTTCGCTGCCCTCCAGCGCCTCCGCCAGCGCAGGCCCGAGTACGTCGTTCATCCACCGCAGCTTTTCGATGACATCCGGACTGTAGGCGCCGTAGCGCAGCACCTTGCCGTACCCTTCGTTGAGGTTGGAGTAGGCCCGGTTGCCGTGGGTGACATTTTCGACGACGTAGACCTTCATCGAAGCCGAGGTGAGACCGGCCATCGGCCCGACGCTGCTGTGTTCGTGGCACGGTTCCAGCGCGACCTCGCCCGACGCCACCAGCGCCTCGGCACTGTCCCAGTCATCAGCGAGCCCTTCAAAGATGAGGGCGCCGACGATGGCGCCGCGCATAGGGCCCGAAGCGCGCTCCCAGGTGATCGGCGGTCCGGCGTGCAGCAACAAATCGTCGCGCATCCCCGGAATGACGTCGCGCGCCGTCGCCACACTCTTCAACATTGGCCGCGCGGACATCATCTGTTCTACAGCCTTCTCGTTGGCCTCGTTAATCTCCATCCGCTTCGCCTCCTCTACTTGCTCTTCATTCGAGCGAGAATCGCCATCAACTTCTCGTTGCCGCCGGCGGGCGGGCGCCACTCCACCTGCACGGCCTCCGCGCCCTGCGCGCGCAGACTATCGTAAAATGACTCCACGCCGACGTTGATTGCGCTCAACGACTCGCCAAACTGCAGCTCAGCCTGCTCCGTCTCCGGGCGGGCCTTCGTCAGGCGCGGCACGATCGCTGCCACTGCCTCTGTCGTCGTTGAAAAAATCTCTACACCCGCTTCGGCAAGCTGCGCGATCTGCTCGTCCAGACCCTGGGGATCTTCGTCAGTGCCGACGACAACTGCCGCCACCGTGAGATCATCGCGCGCTTCCCGGACGCGCGCGATCGCCAGCGCCAGCTCGCTCGCCGGATCGGGGTGAGCGCCCTCCCCGAGGACGACGTCGATCAGGATGACGCTCACCTCTGGATCATCCGCCTCCTCTCGCAGACGGCGCAAGCGCAAATCATTATCCATCATCGGATGCAGGCGGCCCTGTGTAAATTCATCTTCGCCCAGGTCGAGCACGGTGTGGGCCTGGCTGGAGAGGCTGTCTTCCAGGCGCTGCTCTGGGCGGATCGGGACGTTGCTGTACAGCGGCGCCAGGAAGGGTTGCAGACCCAGTAGCGCTTCATAGGCCAGGGTGCCCCCGGAAAAGAGGCCACGCAGGTAACGCGGGCCGACGTGATCCGCAGTCGCTGTTGTAGGCGGAGGCGCTACACGGCTCCCGGAAAGCGTATTCGGTGGGGCAGAGGTCAGTTCCGTGGCGAGCACGGCGGCATCCTCCAGCGAGAGCGCGAAGTGCAAGTTATTCAGAGAGCGCGCCGGGGGTGGATAGCCGATAAAATGAACGACCACCGGCTTACCGGCGGCCTGCGCCGCACCGAGCAGCCGCTCGGCCACGTCCGCTGCGGGCGGTTTGGAGACGATGACGATTACCTCCGTATGCGGGTCATCTGCTAATAATTTCAGCCCCTGCAGTGCGGTGGTCCCGCCGACCTCGCGCGTGAGAGCGCGCCCGCCGGTGCCGGTGGCCTGCGAGATGCCCGCCCCCCGAGTGGGGGCGCCGGCGGCGACCGCCTGCAGACCGGTGCCGCTGGCGGCAACAATGCCCACGCCGCCGCGGCGCACGCGGTTGGCGAAGCCGAGTCCCACGCCGTTGATGATCGCCGTGCCGCAGTCAGGTCCCATGACGAGAAGACGCT
>JAWVYW010000007.1:0-50438 GCA_033722535.1 Promineifilaceae bacterium (SeqCode) | reverse complement strand
GGCCCTGGACGAAGTAGCGGAGCTGGCGCTATTGCTTCCTCTTTTCGAGAACGCAGCGAGCTATCCTGTCATCCAGGAAGTAAGCCACGGGTCGCGGACGCTGTATGCGAGCGTAACGCCGATTGCAGAGGTCGGCCATGTCGCAGTGCTCCAGGACATTACGGAACTGAAACGGGTTGAAGAGCTGCGCCTCCAACAGGAAAGGCGCCAGCGGGAGATCGTCAAGGAGACGTTCGCTCGCTACATGGGGCCCAGACTGGTGGAACATGTTCTTTCTACCGAGCCGGGCCTGCTAGGGCGGCGGGAGCGCCGGCATGCCGTCGTCCTTTTCGCCGACCTGCGCGATTCGACACGCATGATCGTCAACATGCAGCCTGATGCTGCCATCTCTCTACTCAACGAATTTTTTACGACGATGACCGATATCGTCTACGAAATGGACGGCACCGTCTTTGATCTAACCGGGGACGAAGTGATGGTCGGCTTTAATGTTCCCCTGGATCAGCCGGACGCCCACTACCGGGCATTGCTGACCGCCGTTACTATGCAGCGACACTTTCGTCAGCTACGGTTGCGGTGGGAACGGGAAATTGGCATTCCGGTAGGCCTCGGAATTGGCATCGACCAGGGAAATGTCGTCGTCGGCAACGTGGGCGCCGAGAGCCGGATGACGTTCCGCATGGTTGGGGAAGCAGTCAATATCGCCCATCGGCTCGTCGATCTCGCCGACGATGGGCAGATCGTCATCTCCGAAAGTATATACAAGGCTGTACAGAGCGATGTCCCACAGCTGTTGGAAGCGATCCCCTTCGAACCACTCGGCCCACTTAACCTCAAAGGGAAGCCAAGCGCGCAAACGCTTTATCTGGCGACGATGCGCGAGCGCGCCATACCAACCGAGGTGTAGTCCATCTATAGCGGACGCTTTGCCGGGCGCCCTGGCCGGCGCGGGTAGTCAGGCGGCGTTTCCCGCACTTTCTCACTGAGTACCAGGTAGTACACCTCTTCACGCCCGGGCAGGTGCACCTCATGCAGCTGGGGAGCACTTCCGCCGAGTAGCTCGACGGCGTGTCCCGCGCTCTTCACCTCCTCCGGCGCACTCTGTCCCTTCATGGCGAGCATCCGCCCGCCAACACGACAGAATGGCAGCAGATACTCCGCCAGCACTCGCATCTCGGCAACCGCCCGCGCAACTGCCCAATCGTACTGCTCCCGATGGGCCGACTGCTGGCCCAGGGTCTCCGCCCGCTCGTCGCTAATGGTCACATCGGTAAGCCCCAGCTCGCGCACCACTTCCTCCAGGAAGCGTGTTTTTTTGGTGACACTCTCCACCAGCGTGAGCCCCATCTGAGGGTAGACAATCCTCAGCGGTAGACCGGGAAATCCCGCTCCCGTACCGATGTCGATCAAGCGCTGCCCGTTCAGGTCGCCGGCGACCGAGGCCACGGAAAGCGAGTCGAGGAAGTGACGCACCCGCACCTCGCCCGGATCGGTAATCGCAGTGAGGTTAAGACGCTCATTCCACTCGGCCAGTAGCGCCTGATAGCGCGCAAGTTGCGCCGCCTGTTCGTCGGTCACAGGCGCTCCAAGCAAGGCGGCCTGCTGTTGCAGCTCTTGTTCGTGCACGCTTCCTCCTACTGTTCTCGTTCCAGACGCTTGGTTACAGTATCCAGATAGTAGGTGTCAAACTGCTCACCCCCAAAATGGGCTGGCTGGTAGACGAGCCAGGGGTGCACGAGTACATAGCGCCCGCGCACAAAGAGCGGCGAGATCGGCTCGATGCCCCCCTCGCCAAAGAGCAGCTGTTCCGCCTCCCGATAAAGAGCGTTCCGCTCCTCGGCCCTGGTGCTCAACGCAGCGCGCGAAATGATGTCGTCGACCTCAGAGCAGGGACGGTTGGAGCGGTTTTCCCCATCGCGGCAGTGCAGAACGTCGCCCAGCCAGTTGTGCGCGTCGGGGAAATAGGATGACCAGCCGAGATCCCAGAGATCAGGCCGCTCGGCCCCGGCTTGCGGGTGGGTGCTTGCGAGCAGCTTGCCGAACTCGACCTGCTCGATGATGATCTTGTCCTCCGGACAGCCCAGCTCGCGCATCCACATCGAGCGGATCGTCTCGGCGTGGTGCAAAGCCAGATCGGTCGAGCCGACCATGTACCGAATTTCAGGTATAAAGGCGCAGTCGGCGATACTGCTTGCAGCCATCTCAATGCGCGCCCGATCCGGACTATAGCCCGTTCCTACCTCATCTGATAGAGGCGCCCCCAGCACCCCCGGCGGCGAGAAATGGCGCACCGGCTGCCCCTGCGTGGCATAGACTTCTTCGAGCAGCGCTTCCCGATCGATTGCCGCGCCGAATGCCCGCCGTACCGCCCCTTCGGAAAAGACAGCGCTGTCGAAGTTGTAGGCCAGGTAAAAGGAAGCCTGGTTAGTAACCAGCCGGAGCCGCGGGCGCAGTCGTGAGTTGCTCAAAATCTCTTCGCGCGTACCGGGCGCCAGCGGGCTGACATCAACTTCTTTGTCGAGCCATAGTTGGTACGCTGCGGTGGCATCGCGCCAGAGGATGTTTACGACGTCCACGCTCCCCGTGAAAGGAATAGGCCAGAACGGGTTGCGCCGGAGCTCAAAACGCCCTTCTGTCAGCGCGCCTTGAGCCGGCACAAAAGGACCACTGGTGATCACGTTCTCCAGCGAAGTCCACGATTCGTCCCAGCCTGCGAGCGGCGCCACAACCTCGCGTGGCACGGGTCGTAGCAGCCACATGCTGCTGATTGTTTCGAAGTAGCTGCCCGGTTTGTTAAGCGTGAATTCTACCGTCCGTGCGTCAGGCGCCCGCACACCGAGAGGGCTCATGTCGGCTACGCCACTCCGCGTCGCAGTGTGAATCTGCTCGCAGCCTTCAATGATGAACAGTACCAGCACGTGCACCTCCGGGGTGCGCGTACGCGAGTCACATGCCCGCTCGACGGCATAGACGACGTCATCGGCGATAACCGGGCGATAGATGTGCGGTCCCGGTGGATCGCTTATCACCCCCCCGGTGGAGTACAAGCCCGGCTTGATCCAGTAGATGTCATCGCGGAGGTGAAAAGTCCACGTCAGACCGTCAGGGCTGACTTCCCACGCCGTCGCCAGCTCCGGCTCCACCTCATTCGTGCTGTGGTTATAGCGAGTCAGGCCGACGAAAAGGTTTTCGACCAGCGTCAATTCATTTGAGGTTCTTGCCGTCTGGGGATCGAAGACGCCGGGAGCACCTTCGAGGGCGATGTCCAGAGTCCCGGCAGCGGCGCCCGCGGATGCGGCAGCGCCGGGAGTTGGTCGGGGCAGCGCCTGCTCGAAAACGCGCGTCACTTCCAGCTCCTCACCCCCTAGAGAGAGCGTGTGGGAAACGACCGTCGCCCGGTTATCCGGACCGCGGCAAGCGGCGAAGAAGAGGAGGAGGGGGAGCGCCGTTACCAGGATCCGTATCGTTTGTCGTCGAGCTATCTGTTTTGTCTGGGTCATCTTTCGGCTGGCGGAGAATTAACGAGTTCACCTGCTACTACCGCCATCCGCCATCCTAACCGATGCCCCGGCTCGAGACAAAAGTGATCACCTGCCGCTAACCTGGGAGAAGCTCTTCTCCAGGTTGTGGAGGCGCCGGCGCGGGGCGGGCCAGAAGCGTCGGCGCCCGCCGCCGATAGAAGTGATCCAGACACCATTCAAGATCTTCATCATTCACAAAGGCCGCCTGAAAGCGAGCCAGCGTCTCTCCAACAACTGCCAGAAAGTCGCCATCTCCAGATAGATGCTCCGCTCCCGTCCCCTCCAGACCGGTTGCCGCCGCGGCAGCCGCGCGTTCGAGCACGCGCCCCACCACGCGCACGGGCCGCCCCGCCGCCACGAGCCGTTCGATACGCGCGAGCCGGGCGACGCCGACGCTCAGAATGAGATGAATGCCGGTTGCCGCTCCCTCCGCCATCAGCGCCCGCAGCGAGCTCTGCAGAGCCGGCTCCCCTTCCTCGACGAGCAGCCCCAGCCGGTCAGCCAGGACGACGATGCGCGGACGGCTCACACCTGCCTCAGTCCGGTACGCTATCTCCCGTTCCAGAAACGAAAAAAGCTCCTGCACATCCTCCACCTGCGTGACGACGCCCGAGACGGCATGGGGCAGATAGTGAAGGCCGTGGAGAAGGCCATCTGCCACGGCGCGGCCCGGAAACTCCGGATCGATTACCGCCAGCTGTACGTCCGCCTGGCGGTTCGTCATTGCAAGACTGACGGCAAGCGCCCGTAGCAAAGCTCTCCGTTCAGAATGGCTCGCGCTGACAAGCAGTAGATGTGCCGTGTCCATGTCCTGCAGGTCCAACAGCAACGGCTGCGCGCCATCCGCCACCCCTAGCGTGACAGTGCAGGCCGGGATGGCGGGAAGCACACTGAGCAGGTCGAGCAGGTTGACGGGGGCGGCAGGGGCTGCCGCGTACGACGTCGTCTGGGATCTTTCTTGCTGATGCACGTTTCTCTTCCTCGCGGCGGCTGTTCTCCTTCCCAAAGCAAACCCCCCACGCTCGAGCAATGAAGAACAGGGCACTCTATCGACGGTATAGCAGCATTATAGAACATACGTTCGCGAAGGTCAATGTGAACGGACTGAAATAAAAAAGGACGGCTCTCGCCGCCCTCAGTACGCTACTTCTTTCAGAGAACCGATACTCAGGCCGTCTGGCGCATCACCATCATGACCTTCCCCTGTACCTCCACGTTGGAGCTATGAACGTATATCGGCTCCATCGTCGGGTTCGCCGGCTGCAGGCGCACGTCGTCCCCTTCGCGGAAGAAGTACTTCAGCGTGGTCTCGTTTTCCTGCGGCAGCCATACGGCGACCATATCGCCATTCGCCGCCTCGTGGGTCTGCTTTAGAATGACGATGTCATTGTCGTTGACCATGGCGTCGATCATCGAATTGCCGCGCACACGGAGCGCGAAGAGGCGCTCCGACTGTTTGGGCAACATGCTGGCGCTGACGTCGATCGCTTCCTCTTCGCCGTAGGTGGAGAAGTCGTCATTGCCGCTGAAAACCGGTTCGCCGGCTACAATATCCCCCGCCAGGGGCACACGGATCATATTGACGGCTTCCCCGAGCGCATTCACCGCGCTGCCGTAGAGGGTCAGTGCCTTGTCCGTGAGCTTCAGCCCACGCGAAACTTCGGCCTCCCGTTCCAGAAAGCCCTTCTCTTCCAACTTATTGAGATTATAGTTGACGACGGAGGTGGAACTTATCTTGACCGCGCTGCCGATTTCCCGAATCGTCGGCGGCCGGCCGTTTTCACTCCAATATTCCCAGATGTAGCGGAGAATATTCGTCTGCCGTTGCGAAAGTTTATCCGCCTTTGCCATCTCTAACTCCTTCAGCACCTGCGCTTAAAAACTTCACAGTGAGGACAAAAAGTCGCTCATTTGTTCGAAGTATAGCACGAACAGGTGTTCGGTGTCAAGCAAAGCTTCATGGAAAGAAGCGTCCCTGGCGGGGCAGAGCGGCAACCACTATGGACCACAAAAGGTTGACAGCATACGGCGACTAAGATAAGAAATGAGATGTCCCGCCAACCGACCGCTCCCGTCAAAAGAGGACGCAACTCATGGACTTTGACGCCTTCTCATTCCCCAGCCGCCGCTCCAACGTACTCGCCTGTCGGGGCGCGGTGGCAACCAGCCAGCCGCTTGCCGCGCAGGTTGGGCTCTCTGTTCTGCAGGATGGCGGCAACGCCGTCGACGCCGCCATCGCCACCGTCGCCGCCCTGTGCGTTGTGGAGCCGACCTCGACCGGCATCGGCGGCGACGCCTTTGCCCTGATCTGGTCGGCAGAGGAAGGACAGCTGAGCGGCCTCAACGCCAGCGGTCCCGCGCCGGCAGCCCTCTCGGCGGATGCCATTCGCTCCCAGGGCCACGAGCGCTTTCCGGCGCAGGGCGCGCTTCCGGTTACCGTTCCCGGTAGCCTCCGTGGTTGGGAAATGGCCCTGGAGCGCTTCGGCTCGATGCCGCTCAGCACTCTTCTAGAGCAACCGATCTACTACGCCCGGAGCGGCTTTCCCGTCAGCGAAAAGATTGCCGCGAGCTGGCAACGCCAGGCGGAAAAAATGAGCCACCACGCCGATTCCCGCCGCGTGTGGCTGAAGGAGGGGCGCGGGCCGCGCCCCGGCGACATCTTCCGCAATCCTGAATTTGCTGATACGCTCCAGCGTATTGCGGAGGAAGGTGTCGATAACTTCTACGAAGGCGACATCGCACGGCAGATAGCGGAGACGGTGCAGGAGGCCGGCGGCTACCTGACCGAGGCGGATCTGGCGCAGTACGAGGCCGAGTGGGTGGAGCCTATCGCCACCCACTACCGTAACGGCTACAGCTTTCACGAGATCCCGCCCAACGGACAGGGGCTGACCGCCCTTATCGCCCTTAACATCGTGCGCGGTTTCGACTTCTCCGAGATGGCATACAGCTCGCCAGAGCGCGTCCACCTACTCATCGAGGCGATTAAGTTGGCCTTTGCCGACGCCCAGGCGTATATTGCCGATCCGCGCCAGGCGGAGATCCCCGTAGAAGGGCTGCTGAGCGAAGGCTATGCGGAGACTCGGCGCGCGCTGATCGGCGATCAGGAGGCGCTGGAGCCGCAGCCCGGGGAGCCCTCCCGGCACGGAGATACTGTCTACCTCAGCGTTGCCGACGACCAGGGAAACATGGTCAGCTGGATCCAGAGCCTCTACATGGGCTTTGGCAGCGGCCTGACTGCTGGCACAACCGGTGTGCAGCTCCAGAATCGCGGCGCCAACTTCTCCCTTGAACCGGGCCATCCCAACGAAGCTGCGCCCGGCAAACGCCCCTATCACACCATCATCCCCGGCTTCATCACCCGGAACGGGACGCCGTGGGCCAGCTTTGGCGTCATGGGCGGCTTCATGCAGCCCCAGGGGCACCTCCAGGTGGGCATCAATCTGGTCGACTACGGCATGGATCCGCAGACGGCGCTCGACGCCCCCCGCTTTAACTGGATGCGCGATAAAAAAGTCGCCGTGGAAGATAAGTTCAGACCCGCGCTGCGCACGGCGCTCATCGCCCGCGGGCACGAACTGCTCCCCGAAGGATACTATGGTGGAGGCCAGGTCATCGTCCGCGATCCGGAGAGCGGCGTGCTCATCGCCGGCAGTG
Source organism: Promineifilaceae bacterium (SeqCode) (assembly GCA_033722535.1). GTDB lineage: Bacteria > Chloroflexota > Anaerolineae > Promineifilales > Promineifilaceae > JAAYYY01. The sequence continues at coordinate 43,260 of JAWVYW010000007.1, read as the reverse complement.
AACCCCGCAACGACGGCGCCGCCGTCGGCTGGTAGGTGGCAGGGACCATTCCAATTAAATATTTACGCCCACGGCTGGCAGAAGTGGTCTCCAATTGCTATAATATTACTCTGCCTGCGGTCTCAAGGGAGTTGCAGGACAAGCAAATGGATGGGTGGCCGAGCGGACTAAGGCGCACGCCTGGAGAGCGTGTGGGGCGCAAGCCCTCGTGGGTTCGAATCCCACCCCATCCGCTCCAGAAAGCGCGGCGAATTGCCGCGCTTTTTTACTGGCGAAGTAAAAAAGGCCGGGCGCGCTTGCGTCCGGCCTCTGTCTTGCAGTTTCTGCCTTTGAGAATCAGGCCACAACTTCTCCTTCGATGATCTCCGGCGTCTCGATCTCTTCCCCTTTACGGAACACTAGCTCGCCGTCCTCTACTTCGACGACGACGGTGTCCGCTTCGCCAAACTGACCCTCGAGAATGGCCATCGAGAGCGGGTCGGCGACAAGGCGCTGCAGCGTCCGCTTCAGCGGGCGCGCGCCGTAGGCGGGATTGTAGCCTTCGTCGGCGATAAGCGCCCTTGCCTCGGGCGTCAGCTCCAGGCGGATGTTGCGCTCGCTCAGCAGCTCGCGCAGCCGGTGGGCTTGAATCTCGACGATCTGCGTCAGATCCTCGCGGGTGAGCGGGTTGAAGGTGATGACCGAATCGACGCGGTTCAGGAACTCCGGTCGGAAATGCGCCCGCAGCGCGTCCAGCGCCTTCTCCTCGTCGTAATCCTCACCTTGCAGGTACTGGCTGCCGATATTGCTGGTCATGATGATGACTGTGTTTCGGAAGTTCACCGTCCGCCCCTGAGCGTCGGTCAATCGACCGTCGTCCAGCACCTGTAAGAGGACGTTGAAGATCTCCGGGTGCGCCTTCTCGATTTCGTCCAGGAGCACCACGCTATATGGGCGGCGACGAACCGGCTCGGTCAGCTGGCCACCTTCGCCATAGCCAACATAACCAGGGGGAGCGCCTATCAGGCGACTGACGGTGTGCCGCTCCTGGTACTCACTCATGTCGACGCGCACCATGGCGTCCTCGTCGTCGAAGAGGAATTCGGCCAGCGCCCGCGCCAGCTCCGTCTTGCCGACCCCGGTCGGGCCGAGGAAGATGAAGGAGCCGATGGGCCGGTTACGATCCTGCAGGCCGGCGCGCGCCCGGCGGATAGCGTTAGCCACTACACGCACGGCATCGTCCTGCCCAATCACGCGCTGGTGCAGCCGATCTTCCATGCGCAGCAACTTTTCGACCTCCCCTTCCATCAACTTGTTGATCGGAATGCCTGTCCACGAACTGACGACGTGGGCGATCTCCTCGGCGTCCACTTCCTCCTTCAGGAGCGCCTCCGGCCCCTGAAGCTCCGCCAGCCGCGCTTCCTGCCGGTTCAGCTTCTGCATCAGGTCGGCGAGCACACCATATCGCAGACGCGCCGCCTCTTCGAGATTCATGTTCCGCTCGGCGCGTTCGATCTGCACGCGCACGTCGTCGATCTGCTCTTTCGTCTCGCGAATTTCCTCGATCGCCTCTTTTTCCGTCTCCCAACGGGCGCGCAGAGCGTTGGCATCCTCGCGGAGTTCGGCAATCTCCTGTTCGATTGCCTCCAGTCGCTCACGTGACGCCTTATCCCGCTCCTGGCGGAGGGACTCACGCTCGATCTCCAGCTGCAAGATCTGGCGGTCCACCCGGTCCAGCTGGGGCGGCTTGGAGGTCACCGCCATCTTCACCCGGCTCGCTGCCTCGTCGATCAGATCAATCGCCGCGTCGGGAAGCTGGCGCTCCGTGAGATAGCGGTGCCCGAGAGTGGAAGCGGCAATTGCCGCGCTGTCGGTGATCCGCACGCCGTGATGGACTTCGTAGCGCTCCTTCAGGCCGCGCAGAATCGAAATCGTATCTTCGACGGTCGGCTCGTCCACAAAAACCGGTTGGAAACGCCGTTCCAGCGCGGCGTCCTTTTCGATCGACTCGCGGTACTCGTTCAGCGTCGTCGCCCCCACCATGCGCAGTTCGCCGCGGGCCAGCATCGGCTTGAGCATGTTGCTGGCATCCATCGCCCCTTCGGCGGCGCCAGCGCCCACCATCGTATGCAGCTCGTCGATGAAGAGGATTATCTGCTCTTCACTCTCGGTAACTTCGCTCAGCACCGCCTTCAACCGCTCCTCGAATTCGCCGCGGTACTTGGCGCCGGCGACGAGGCTTGCCAGGTCGAGCTGAATCAGGTCCTTATTCTTCATGCCTTCCGGCACATCGCCGTTGACAATACGCTGCGCCAGCCCCTCGACGATCGCCGTCTTGCCCACGCCCGCTTCGCCGATCAGCACCGGGTTATTCTTGGTACGGCGGCTCAGCACCTGAATTACACGCCGAATCTCTTCATCCCGGCCGATGACGGGATCCAACTTACCCAGTCGGGCCAGCTTTGTCAGGTCGCGCCCGTACTTCTGCAGCGCCTCATAGGTCGCCTCCGGGTTCTGGCTCGTCACGCGCTGTGTGCCGCGAATGCTCGTCAGCGCCATCAACACGTCGTTGCGGTCCAGGCCCATCTCGCTCAGGAAGCGAAGCGACCGCACCTTGTCGGCGGCGTCGACCAGCGCCAGGAAGAGGTGTTCCGTGCTGACGTACTCATCTTTCATCTGGTTCGCTTCGCGCTCCGCCTGGCGTACGACATTGGCTAGTTCGCGCGAGAGGCTGACCTGCGTCGCCGCGCCCATTGCGCGCGACATCTGTTCCAGCGCGTTTTCGACGCGCTGCCGCAGCGTGCTGGCATTAACGCCAACCCGGTTCACGATCTGCGGCACCACACCTTCCTGCTGTTGCAGGAGTGCCGCCAGCAGGTGGAGCGGTTCAATCTGGCCGTGATTCATCTCTTCCGCCATGTTCTGGGCGGAAATCACAGCCTCCTGTGCTTTCTGCGTGTATTTGTTCAGATTCATCGGTGTGTCCTCTCTCCGTCCTTCAGTGTCTTCTTCTTGCCTGACCCCCGGCGAGCGGGTGGTCACGCCTGTGAGGCGGCTGGCTTGCAGGATGAACCGACAGGCCGAGCACCCACTTCTCATATGCTACTTAACTTCTGTCAGATCGATGTTGGCACTTTGTAAGAGGTGCGTTAGCGGACAATGCGCGTCGAGACGCTATAATAGGCGGGGGACGGCGCCCATCTCGCCGCGCTGGACGAACCGGAAGCACACGCCCGGAGGAAGGGTAGAAGAATGGGAATGATCGAAGAATTTAAGAAATTCGCCATGCGCGGTAACGTGGTCGATCTGGCGGTCGGCTTCACCGTCGGCGCCGCCTTCAGCACCGTCGCCCGTTCGCTAGTCGACGATATCCTCATGCCGCCGCTGGGCCTCTTGCTTGGTTCTGCCGACTTCACCGATATGTTCACCGTCCTACAACCGGGTATGGAAGCAGCACCTCCTTACGCAACGCTGGCCGACGCGCAGGCTGCGGGCGCTGTTACCTGGAACTACGGTCTCTTCATCAACAACATCGTGACCTTCCTCCTCGTGGCGCTAGCCATGTTTTTCCTTATCCGCCTCTTTAACAGAATTGACGAAGAGCTGACCGAGGAATTCGCGCCTGCGAAAGCAGAGATCGCACCAAAGGAGCCATCGGAGAAGAAGTGCCCCTACTGCCTCTCGACCGTGCCCTTCAAAGCCACGCGCTGCCCGCAGTGCACGTCCGCGCTTGAGGGGACGCCCGATGGCGAGCCGGCAGCCCAGCAAGTGTAACGCCCACACCGCGCATGCTTTCTCAGTGGCACGTGGAAGAGATGGTGGAGCTGCTCCGGCGCCGCTACCCGGCGTGGGACGGCTTCGACCACCCGCCGTTCGTGGCGGATGAGGTTCAGCCAAAGCAGCAGACGGTGGAGAAAGCGCGGGAACTGCTAAGCGAGAGCGCCCTTATGCGTCTCCTGACCGCGTGGCGCTATGACGAATTGATCGATCGGCTGGAACAGTTGGGACGGGACAGCAATCTTCTCTGGAATCGCGTGCCCCAGCAGGGCGATCTGGCGATTCTGTACCATCCGCGGCTGGAGCGAGCGGAGTTTGGGCTACAGATGCGGCAACTACTCTACGGGCGGGCGCTAACAGCGCAGCGGGTGCAGCAGTTCAGCCGCTACGCCAGCCGTCAGGGCCTCCCAAACCGCTGGCCCTTCCCGACCTACTTTCTCTTTCTCACCCACCCGGAGCGCGAGCTCTTTATCCGCCCGCAGATTGCTCGCTGGTTTCTCCAGTTCGTGGGCCTGGCTAACCGCTACACGCCATATCCGAACGGCGATCTCTACGCGACGCTCCTCGAGCAGGCGCTCGCGCTGCGCAGTGGACTGGCGCCGTTCGGCCCGCGCGACATGGTCGACGTCCAGAGCTTCCTCTGGGTGGCGGCGCGAGAAAGCGACCGCCACGCAGCCGGGCTCGACGTCTGGGGTCAGGTAGAGCTCGACGTACCTGCGACGGCGCCCGTATCCGCATACCAGATCGGCGGAGCCGGTTCCACCCTTCGCGAAGGCCTTCCGGAAGGGGCGGAAACAGCAGGAGAGGTGAGCGTGCCCACGGTGGGCGAACTGCTCGAACCACTGTTTCAGGCCTTCAAACTGCTCGGCGGCGCTGCCGCCGTGGGCCAGCTAGAGGAGAAGGTGGCGGAGATCCTGGCCCTCTCTCCGGCACAACAACGAGTGCGCCAGAAGCCAGCACACAGCAGTCCGAGAAAACTGGCCTACCGCCTCGGCTGGGCGCGCACGCGTCTGAAGAACCGCGGGCTGATTGAAAATGTGGAACGTGGCTTCTGGCAGCTCACAGAGCAGGGTCGAGAGGCCGACTTCGCCGAGGATGCGGAACGGGCGCGTGCTATCCAAGAGGCGCAGAGCCAGCCCCAAGAAGACGATGCGGTCGTCGCCGCCGCCCTTCAGATGCACGAGCGGAGGGCGTCGTACGGGGCGCCGGCCTACGCCGTCGAGCTGCACCCGCCCTACCCGTTGGCGGAGCTTGCCTCCGATACGGGCTACAGCGAGAAAACGCTCCAGTTGTGGCTACAGGGGCTGGCGCGGAAGGGGCAGATTATCTTCTACGGCCCGCCCGGCACCGGTAAAACCTTTCTCGCGCGGCGGCTGGCCCGACACCTCGTCGGCGGCAGTGATGGCATCGTCGACATCGTACAGTTCCACCCTGCCTACACCTATGAAGATTTCATGCAGGGCATTCGCCCGGTGACAGGGCCAGATGGAACTCTACAATATGAAATGGTCGCCGGTCGCTTTCTGCGGTTCTGTGAGGTGGCCCGCGAGCGCCAGGGGCACTGCGTGTTGATCGTCGACGAGATCAATCGCGCCAACTTGGCGCGCGTTTTCGGCGAACTGATGTACCTGCTGGAGTACCGCGAGCAGGCGATCCCGCTCGCCGCCGGCGGGCTCTTCAGCATCCCCGCGAACGTGCGCCTGATCGGCACCATGAACACCGCCGACCGCTCGACGGCCGTCGTCGACCATGCTCTCCGCCGTCGCTTTGCTTTCGTCTCCCTCCCGCCCAACTTCGACCTCCTGCGCCGTTACCATGAGGAGCACGAGACCGCCTTCCCGGTCGAGCCGCTCATTCAACTCTTGCATCGGGTTAACGACGCCATCGACGATCCCCACTACGCGCTGGGGATTACTCCGTTTCTGCTACCCGATCTCGGCGTGCAGATCGCCGACATCTGGCGCATGGAGATCGAACCCTACCTCGAAGAGCTCTTTTTCGACCGCCAGCAGCAACTGGAGCGCTTTCGATGGGAAAACGTGCGCGGGCCGTTTATGGGGGCAGAGGAACAGTAGGCGCCGACGGCTTCTGCCGCTCAATACGGAGAAAGCAGCTTCGTGCCATCTGACCGGCGTTTCTGCTCAGGCTGCCGCCTTCCGCTTCTCGGCAAAGGTCTTGCGGAACTTCTTCAACTTCGGCGCCACCACTGCCCGACAGTAGCCCTGGTAGGGATTGTTGCGATAGTAGTTCTGGTGGTACGCCTCCGCCTCATAAAACGTCTCTGCCGGCGTCAGCTCTGTCACAACCGGTCTGTCCCACGCCGCCTGAGCCTCCGCCATCACCGCTTCCGCCGTTTCCTTCTGATCTTCGTCATGATAAAAGATGATGGAACGATACTGCGTCCCGACGTCCGCACCCTGGCGGTTCAAGGTTGTCGGATCGTGGATGGCGAAGAAGATCTCCAGGATCTCACGGTAGGATGTGACGTCCGGATCGAAGAGCACCTGAACCACCTCCGCATGCCCGGTCCGCCCAGTACAGACCGCTTCGTACGACGGATCGGCGACATCGCCCCCCGCATACCCCGAAATTACCTTTTCCACGCCCTCTACTTCCTGGTAGACCGCTTCCAGGCACCAGAAACAACCGCCGCCGAGGGTCGCCATCTCCTTTTGTCCATTTTTGTCAGCCATACTGTCTCCTTGCTTGTCGTCTCTCTCTTACCTGCCATCTCCGGCAGCGTGCTTTCTCCACTCCCGTTGCTTGTTGTCGCCCTGTTACCGGGCTGTGTTATGCTCTAAGGTACAGTAAGACGACGAAAATACGCAAACATAGCGGGCGGGGCGCTCTTTACAGCCATTTCAATTGAGGAGAGAATAATGCAGCTACAAGACAAGGTCGCGCTCATAACCGGCGGCGCAGGCGGGATTGGGCTGGCGACTGCGGAGAAGTTTATCGCAGAAGGCGCAACGATAGTGATTTGTGATCTCAACGAAGAGGCGGGCCAGGAGGCGGCAGCCGCGCTCGGCCCACAGGCCACCTTTTACCGTGTCGACGTCACCGATCGTCAGGCAGTACAGGAGTGGGTTGACGCGGTGCTGGAAGCGCAGGGACGGATCGACGTCCTGGTGAATAACGCCGGCATCACACGCGACAACCAGCTCGTGAAGGTCAAAGACGGCGACCTGGTTAAACAGATGCCGGAGGAAGATTTCGAGCTCGTCCTCGACGTCAATCTGAAGGGCGTGTTCAACTGTGCCCAGGCAGTGGCCCCAGCAATGATCAACCAGGGCTCGGGCGTGATTCTTAACGCCTCTTCTGTCGTCGGCCTCGATGGCAATTTCGGGCAGACTAACTACGTGGCGACCAAAGCGGGCGTCGTCGGCATGACGCGCGTGTGGGCGCGCGAGCTAGGCCGCTATGGCATCCGCGTGAACGTCGTGGCCCCCGGCTTTATCATGACTGAAATGACGGGGAAGATGCCAGAAAAGGTACTCGACGCCATGAAAAGTCACACCCCACTGGGTCGCCTCGGTCAACCGGAAGACATCGCCAACGCCTACGCCTTCCTCGCTTCCGACGCCGCCGATTTCATCAGCGGGGCCGTGCTGCGCGTGGATGGCGGCATTGTCATTGGAACGTGAATAGTTCGAAGGAGACGCCTGCCGGAGTCTCCACAGGAGAAAAGATATGTTTCCTCGTTATGCCCAGATTCTCAGCACCGGTCGCTACGTGCCGGAGAAGGTAGTGCCCAACACTTTCTTCGACGAACTCTTTCCCGAGCGCGATATCGACGCCTGGCTCCGCAAAAACGTCGGCATCGAGCAGCGCCACATGATGACCGAAGAGCAGACGACCAGCGATCTCTGCCTGCACGCCGCACAGCAGGCACTGGCGCGTGCCGATCTGGAACCGGACGCGCTGGACCTGATCATCGTCGCCACCGACACACCCGACTACATCAGCCCGGCGACGGCCACCGTCCTCCAGGCCAAGCTGGGCGCCGAAAATTCCGGCACCTTCGACATCAACACCGCCTGCGCCGGCTGGGTGACCGCCCTCGATACGGCTGCCCGCTACCTGATGACGGATCCCGACATGAACTACATTCTCGTCGTCGGCGCCTACGGCATGTCTCGCTTCCTCGACTACTCTGACCACAAAACCTGCACCCTCTTCGCCGACGGCGCCGGAGCGGTGGTGGTTGGCGCGGGAGACACGCCGGGCTTCCTCGCCGGCAAACTCATCGCCGCCGGTGAGTACTACGACGCGCTAGGAATTTATACCGGCGGCGTGGCCCAGCCGCGCACGCCGCCCGACATCAACGAAGGCGGGCCGCGCGTCCAGTTTGTGCGTCGCTTTCCGGCGACCTTCAACGCCGAGCATTGGCCGCCCCTCATCTACGAAGTAGTCGAAAAGGCGGGTCTGACGCTCGACGAAGTCGACTTCTTCGTCTTTACGCAGCTCAACGTCAACACGATCAAGCAGATCATGGGCATCCTGGAACAGCCGCTGGAGAAAACCCACTGGGTGATGGATAAGTGGGGCTACACCGGCTCCGCCTGTGTACCGATGGCACTCGACGATGCGCTGGAACAGGGGAAAGGGCCCGAACAGGGCGATAATGTCCTCTTTATAGCGAGCGGTGGGGGGATCTCCATCGCCGCCAACCTCTGGCGCTGGACAGCCGCGGGCTGAACGCCGGCTCGTAGACGCTCCAGGAGAGGGAGGAACTATGTACATTGGCGACTACCTCGGAAGACGAGCGATCTATTCGCCACACAAACTGGCGATCGTCGACGCCGGTAAAGAGCCGGCGTGGCGGCTGACGTACCAGGAGATGAACGCGCGCGCCAACCGGCTCGCGAACTGGCTGCAGAAGGATGCCGGTATCGGCTTTGGCGATCGCGTCGCCATTTTGGCACGCGATGGCGTCGAGCACCTCGACACCTTCTTCGCCTGCGGCAAGCTGGGCGCCATCCACACCGCCCTTAACTGGCGTCTACACTGGCGGGAAACGGCTCAGATTCTGGCGAACACGACTCCCTCGGTGCTCATCTACTCCGACGACTTCCGCGAGGATGTAGCGCAGCTGCGGCAAGATCCGGCTACCGCCAGCGTCCACCACTATCTGCACCTCGACGGCGCCGGCGTCCCCGACAGCCGTTACTTCGGAACGGTGCTCCTCGACAGCCCACTGATGCCCGTCGCTAATGAACAGGTGGATAAGGAGACGATCGCCGCCCTTATCTTCACCGGCGGTACCACCGGTCTCCCGAAAGCAGCACAGATCTCCCACCGCATGATCGCCTGGAACACCCTCAACACCGTCATTCACGATCTGTATCATGACGACGTCTACCTCAACGTCTTCCCCATGTTTCACACCGGCGGCCTCTTCGTCTACACCCTGCCCAACGTCATTCTCGGCGGCACGACGATCCTCGTGCGCCAGTTTGAGCCGGCGCAGGTACTGTCGCTTTTGGAGGAGGAAGCGGTCACCCTCTTTGCCGGCGTCCCGACGATGTACCAGATGCTGACTCAGGCGTCCAACTGGAGCGAAGCCGACCTGAGCGCGCTACGCTTCTGCACCAGCGGCGGTGCGCCGCTCCCGGTGCCCCTCGTGCGCCAGTACACGGAGGAAAAGAAGGTGCGCTTCAAGCAGGGCTTTGGCATGACTGAATTTGGGCCCGGCCTCTTCGCCCTGGCGCCTGAGGACGCGATCGAGAAAGCAGGCAGTATTGGACGCCCCACCTTCTACGTCGACGCGCGTATAGTGGACGACAAGAGCAACGAGCTGGGGCCGGGCGAGGTTGGGGAGCTGGTGCTCAAGGGCCCCAGCCGCTCTTCCGGCTACTACAACAACCCCGAAGCCACTGCAGAAGCAATCGACGACGAAGGCTGGTTCCACACCGGCGACCTCGCCTGCTACGACGAGGAATGGTACTTCACCATCGTCGACCGCAAAAAGGATATGTTCATCTCCGGCGGCGAGAATGTCTATCCTGCCGAAATCGAAAAGGCGCTCTACGAGCATCCTGGTGTTCACATGTGCGCCGTCATCGGCGTCCCCGACGAGCGGTGGGGAGAAGTGGGGAAAGCGTGCGTCGTGCTCAAGCCGGGCCACGAAAATCTCTCCGAGGAGGCACTGCTGGCCCATCTCCGCGAGCGTCTCGCCACTTATAAGGTGCCGAGAACGGTGGAGTTTATGGAGGTTCTGCCTGTTTCGGGCGCCGGTAAGATCCTCAAGCGGGAGCTGCGGGACGAATTCGTGGAGGTGGAAGGGTGAGCGGCGGTCCCCTTCCCCGTGTCCGAATCTGATGAGAAAGCGTTCTCTGCGGCGCCCTCTATGATATAGTGGTTCGGCCCCGCTGGTGAGCGAGGCGCTTATCCTGAGAGAGACCGAGAATCATTCATGCCATCCCCCCCGCGCTGGAAAGTTGTTCTTGCCTTCGCCGCCGTCTATCTTATCTGGGGCTCCACCTACCTCGCGATTCGCTTCGCCGTGGAGACCCTGCCGCCATTTCTGCTCGCGGGCGTGCGCTTCCTCAGCGCGGGCGCCATCATGTTGGCGATCGCCCGCAGCCGCGCCGCTCCCTGGCCCACCTGGCGCCAGTGGCGCAGCACGCTCGTCGTCGGCGCTCTACTCCTGATGGGCGGCAACGGCGGCGTGACGTGGGCCGAGCAGTTCGTTCCGTCAGGTCTCGTCGCGCTGCTCATTGCCAGCGTGCCGGTGTGGATGGTGCTGATGGATTGGCTGCGGCCCGGCGGCGTGCGGCCCAGCGCGCAGGTTTTCGTCGGCCTCGCCCTCGGCCTTGTCGGCCTCGTGCTCCTCATTGGGCCGGGAACGGTCGTCGGTGGGGGCAGCATCGATCCGCTGGGGGCAGCGGTCGTTCTGCTCGCTGCCTTCAGCTGGGCCGCCGGCAGCATCTACTCCCGCGGCGCCGACAGTCCGCCCTCTCCGTTTATGGCGACGGCGATGCAGATGCTCAACGGTGGCGCGCTGCTCATCATTCTGGGCGTTGTCAGCGGCGAAGTCGCGCGCTTTCAGCCGGAGGCGGTCTCTACCCGCTCTGTGCTATCCCTCTTGTATCTCATCTTCTTCGGCGCCATCGTCGGCTATACCGCCTACATCTGGCTGCTGCGCGTGACCACCGCCGCAAGAGCGTCGACGTACGCCTACGTCAATCCGGTGGTTGCTGTCTTTCTCGGATGGGCGCTCGCCGACGAGCCGCTCACTGCGCGCATCCTGATTGCGGCGGCGATCATCGTCGGCGCCGTGATGATCATCAACACCTACCGCGTCCGGCGGCGCAGTCCCAGTGCACAGGAGCCGAGCGACGAGGCAGCGCGGCAGCCGGCTGTCGACCCGGCAGACGGTCTCTCGGAAGCAGCCGACTAAAAGCTGCCGGTTTGACCATGTCTACTTAGCAGAAAAGGTGGCACGCCCACCATACCACCAGTACCATACAGTCATGGCGCTGCAGCTGACCTCCCGGGATAAAGCGATGTTGAACGGACGCGATGGGCCGGCAGTGCAGATGGCGATGCGCATCCTGACGACGATGGCCGGCGTCTACGGGGCACCCCACCTGCTCGACGTCGAGTCGGCCCACATCGACGGCTGCCTCTACCACGGCCCCTCCGGCCTCGAATTCGCCCACCGTCTCGTCGAAGGGGGGGCCCGCGTGCGCGTGCCCACCACGTTAAACGTCGGCGCCGTCGACCTGCTCCATCCTGAGCATTTTCAGGGTGATCCCGAAGTGGGGCGCCGGGCGCAGGCATTGATGGAGGCGTACCAGCAGATGGGCTGCCTTCCCATCTGGACCTGCACCCCCTATCAGGCCTCCCAGCGGCCGCCTTTCGGCGCTCAGATTGCATGGGCCGAAAGCAACGCGATCGTCTTTGCCAACTCGGTGCTCGGCGCGCGCACCAACCGCTACGGTGACTTCATCGACATCTGTGCCGCCCTCACCGGGCGCGCGCCCGCGAGTGGTCTCCATCTTCGCGAAAACCGGCGCGGCCAGATCCTCTACCGGCTCGTCGATCTCCCCGATACGCTGCTCCGGGAGGACGTGTTCTACCCGATCCTCGGCTATCTGATCGGCGCCCACAGCGGCACGCGCATCCCGGTGATCGAGGGTCTGCCGCCCGACACAACGGAAGATCAGCTTAAGGCGCTGGGCGCCGCCGCCGCATCTTCCGGCGCCGTCGCTCTTTTTCACGCCGTCGGCGTTACGCCCGAGGCGCCCACCGCCGACGCCGCCTTCCAGAGGCGCGCACCGGAGAAGATCGTCGAGATTTCGCCGGGGCTCGTGCGCCAGACGCGCGACCGGCTGAGCACTGCTCCGGATGGTACGATACAGGTTGTGGCGCTTGGAAGCCCACACTTTTCGCCAGCCGAATTTTCCAGATTGCTACCACTCATCGACAGCCACCCACCCCGACGCGAGGTGGAGTTCATCGTCTGCACCAACCGCCTTGCGCTCGGGTACCTGGAGCAGCGAGGCTGGCTGCAACGGCTCCGCGAGGCAGGGATCAAGGTTGTTGTCGACACCTGCGTTGTCGTAACGCCCATCGTCAGCGCCCGCACCGGCACGCTGATGACCAACTCCGGTAAATTCGCCCACTACACGCCGGGCAACATCGGCCTTGACGTCGTCTTTGGTAGCCTCAAGGAGTGCGTGCGCTCGGCCGCCCAGGGCCGCGTGTGGCGGGATACTGCTCTGTGGCAGTCGCTGGCCTCAGATGAGCCAGGATAAGGGTGTTGTCCTGAACGGGCGTGTGCTGGTGCCAGGCCATGGCGAAGGGCAAATTCTCGTCCTCGTCGAACCGCTGAGCCTGTGGGGCGGTCTGGAACCGGAGTCGGGAGAGATTATCGACCGCCGCCACCCACAGTCGGGGCAAAATGTCAACGGACGGGTGCTCGTGCTGCCCGCCGGCCGTGGCTCCAGCAGCGCGAGCAGCATCCTGCTGGAAGCGGTCCGCCTGGGAACGGCCCCCTCCGCAATCGTCACTGCCGAGGCCGATCCCATCCTGGCCCTAGGCGCGGCGGTGGCACGGGAGATGTACGATAAGGCACCGCCGGTAGTGGTGCTGGCAGGGGAAGACTATGGGCGCCTACAGAACGGGTACATGGCGCGCGTGACGCCCGAGGGGCGGGTTGTCCTCCTCCAGAACCCTTAGACGGTGTGCTGCTCCTCGACCCCCTCTACAGGATCGTCGATGCTTTCACGCACGTCCTCGCTCTTTTCCTGTGTCAAGAGGCGCATGAGGCGCTCACGCCCTTCCTCAATCCGGAACGCTTTAGCGCGCCACGTGCCGACGATGCCAAAGGGTAAGAAGAGCACCAGCGCAACGTAGACCACGCCGAGCAAGAAGCTGGCGTACTCGCCAAAGCGACGATCCAGGTAAAACTCGAGGAGGCGGAAGACGGCCGCGCCGACAATGGCCCCGCTCAGCGTACCGACGCCGCCGATGAGGATCATTAACAGTGCGGCGACGGTCCAGCCGAGGCCGGCGACGTTGGGGCTGACGATCGGCTGGTGTAGGGTGTGTAAGGTGCCTGCGATAGCCGCCGTGATGGAGGCAACGAGAAGGGCCACCACCTTAAAATAAAACGTATTGTAGCCGAGCATCAGCGCCCGGTCTTCGTTCTCGCGGATGGCCACACAGACGCGGCCGGTCGGCGAGTCCACGAAGCGCCGGTAGGCCAGGTAGAAGAGCAAGAGCAGCACCAGGGCCACGACGTAAAAGCGGTAGCGGTCGGTGGTGGTATTGAGAAAGTCGGGCGGCACGACCCCCTGCAGACCGATATCAGAGCCGGTGTAGGCCGCCAGCTCCTGCGACTGAATGACGATGTGGAAGACCGCTGCCAGCCCCAGGGTCACCAGTGCGAAGGTAATCCCCTTGACCCGCGGCAGGACTACGGCAAAGAGCAGCGCCTGTACGACGCCCACGACCAGCACCGCCGCCACCGTCGGCAGTAGCCCCCACCCCAGGCTCTTGAGCGCGATGCCGGTCGCGTAGGCGCCGGTAGCAAAGAACATGGCGTGCCCAAAGCTGAGCAGGCCGGTCACGCCCAGAACGAGATCGTAGCTAAGCGCGTAGATGGCGAGGATGAAGACCTCGATCAGCAACCCCTGCATGAAGCGGGCCATCCCCGTCTCGTTGGTCAGGACTGCGTCCGGCGCCTGCCCGTCGGCCACGGCGATAATAAAGGGCAGCACCAGCATCAACAGGAAGGCGAAGAGCGTGAAGGCGTTGTTCCGCAAGAGTGCGATCACGCCGCTTCCCTGATTTTTAGCTTCTAAGGCGTGTACAGATGATTCCATGCTTCTCTCTCGCTATCTAATGCTCGGCGCGGCCAAAAAGCCCCTGCGGCAGGATGAGCAGGATGATGACCATCAGCAGGACGGTCGAGGCAGGTACCAGCGGCGGCGACGGCTTAAACGGCTCCGCCAGGAAGGGCAGGTCGATGCCGATCTGCCCGTACTTAATAATAAACTGCTGCAGCAACCCCACCAGCACGGCGCCCGCCGCCGCACCAGGGAAGCTGGTAAGCCCGCCAATAGCCAGCGCAATCAGCGCCAGGAGCAGCAGCTGGGTCCCCATGGAGGGGGAAAGGCCCATCGAAGGGGCCGCGAGAATGCCGCCGAGCGCGGCCAGCGCCACCCCCAAAGCAAAGACGAAGGTGAAGACGCGGCGCACGTTGATGCCCAGCGCCTCGACCATCTCCCGATCCTGAACGCCGGCACGAATGATCATCCCGATCCGCGTCCGTTGCAGCAGCAACCATACGGCAACCAGCACCACCAGACCGACCAGAATGATAAAGATCTCGTTGTAGGTCCGTACGCGGCTGCCGAAGAGGAGCACCGTCGAGCACTGATTTTCTAACAGCGCCGCTAGCCCTTCCGCGGGGCAGCCTTCCCCGCTACCACCAAAGAGGGCCGGCTTGGGAACGGTAAACTCGGGCCTGCCCCAGACCGCGCGCACCACTTCAATGCCGATAAAGCTCAGTCCGAGGGTGATCATGAGCTGGTAGATGGGGCGCGCGTACAGAGGGCGGATCATCGTGATCTCCACGAGGGCGCCCAGAATCAACCCGACTAAAGTCGCCACGGCCATCGCCAGGAAAAAGCGATAGGTGGTGTTAAGGTCAAATAGCCATTCCGTCAGCGGCGTGTTGGTCCAGTAGACGGCGGCACCCACCACCAGCAACAGCCCGGCAATCGCCAGCGCCCGCCCCGGCAGGCGCGCGGTAGCCGTGAGGCCCCGGCGCGCCGAGAAGCCCGCCAGCGCCA
This sequence comes from Promineifilaceae bacterium (SeqCode), assembly GCA_033722535.1. Classification (GTDB taxonomy): domain Bacteria; phylum Chloroflexota; class Anaerolineae; order Promineifilales; family Promineifilaceae; genus JAAYYY01. The sequence goes on along the minus strand of JAWVYW010000007.1, from coordinate 28,198 downwards.
GCCCCAGCAGCATCCCGCCGACGACCGTCCCTATCATGGCGGCGAGAGGAGAGATCCCTTCAAACCCCGGCGCCGCAGGCGGCGTCAGCAGCCCCTGGGAAAGCGCCAGCGAATAGCTGATGGGGCTCTCGGTATAGACGCCGGGATCCCAGCGGGCGATCGGGAAGCGGGCAAAAGTCAGGTAGAGAACGGCGACTGCTCCAACCAGCACGAGCCAGGGCCAGAGGCGGGCGAGGCGATCAGAAACAGAGACACGAGCCACGAGAAAGCGCCACAGCGGCGCCAGCGCCAGCCCCACACTCAGCAGCGCGAGCGGCGGAATCACGTCGACGAAGGTGTCCGGCCGGACGTAGATAGTCCATCCTACATAAGCGCCGATCATGAACATCTCGCCGTGGGCTAGGTTGAGCACATCCATTAGACCCAGGATAAGCGACAGCCCGGAGGCGACGAGGAAGGTCACTGCGCCCACGGCAAGGCCGCGCAGGACGGTGATCATCCACTCGTCCGTCTCCATTCCCTGTGTGGCCGAAATAAATAGAAAGGCCAGCACGGCGAGTACGATCAGCCGTGTCCGGTTGCGAATCAGCGTTTCCCGTAGATCGTTCATTGTTCTCCTCTGTCGTGGCTGCCAGATCTATCCGCCCACTCAGGCCGCACCCAGATAGCGGTGAATGGTCGCCTTGTCGCCGGCGAGGTCGGCCATCAGACCCTGTTTCACCGATTGCCCTTCCTCGATGATGACATAGCGTTCGGCCAGCTGGCTGGCGACGAGGAAATTTTGCTCGACCAGCAGCACCGTCGTCTCCGCGGATAGCTCGCGGATGGCCTTCATCATCTGCTCGATGATTACCGGCGCCAGCCCCTCGCTCGGCTCGTCGATCAACAGCAGCCGGTTGTCGGGCACCAGCGCTCGCGCGACGGAGAGCATCTGCTGCTGGCCGCCCGAGAGATTGGCCCCGGAGAGATGGATCAGGCGCTTGAGGTCGGGGAAGAGACCAAAAATTAGATCCGCCTTGCGCCCAAAGTCGCCCTTGCGCCGCTCGGCGATCTTCAAATTCTCTTCAACCGTCAAATCGCGAAAGATGGCCCGGTGCTCCGGCACGAAGCCGATGCCCATCGAGGCGATGTCAAAGCTCTGCCGCCCCTGAATCTCCTGCCCGGCAAAGAGAACCTTCCCCCGGCGCGGGGGCGTCAGTCCCAGCAGGGTCTTGAGCGTCGTCGTCTTGCCGGCGCCGTTGCGGCCGAGTAAAACGGTAATCGAGCCTTCCGGCACCTCCAGATCAACCCCTTCTAGGATGTGGAACTGGCCGATAAAGGTGTGTAAACTGTGCGCTTCCAGCAAGTTCGTCATACGCTCTCGAACTCTCCGTACAGCCCGCCGAGATAAGCCTGCTGGACCGTTTCGTTGGCTGCGATCTCAGCCGGCGTCCCTTCCGCCAGTAGCCGCCCCTGGTGCATTACCGTCACCGTGTCTGAAACGCTCATCACGACGTTCATGTTGTGCTCTACCAGCATTACCGTCTTATTCCCCGCCTGCTGAATCGACTGGATGAGGCCCATCAGCTCCGGCACCTGCTCGGAGGCCATGCCCGCCGTCGGCTCGTCGAGCAGCAGTAGCTCCGGGTCAGGGGCCAGAATCATGCCCAGCTCCAGCTTGCGCTGGTCGCCATGGGGCAGGGTACGCGCCGGCAGCAGCGCCTGGCGCTCCAGCCCGACCAGCTCCACCACGTCGCGCGTTCGCCGTTCGTAGCTGTCAAAAGCGCGATGGGAACGGAACAGCTTGAAGTTGTCGTTGCCCAGCGCCTGCACAGCCAGCCGGATATTTTCAAAGACCGTCAGATTGGGAAAGATGTTGGTGATCTGGAAGGAGCGACCGATGCCCAGGTGGGCGGTACGGTGCAGGGGCAGGTCCGTAATCTCCTGGCCCTTAAAGTAGACATGCCCGCTCGTCGGCGCCAGAGTCCCGCTCAATAGGTTGAAGAGCGTGGTCTTGCCGGCCCCGTTGGGGCCGATGATTGAGTGGAATGCGCCAGGGCGGACGGCCATGCTCACGTCGTCCACGGCAACCAGCGCGCCAAACTCCCGGCGCAGATTTTCCGCTCTCAGAATTGGTTCGCGCTTCATTGGCCTCCGGGGAGAAAAGACCGGCAACCGATGTCGGCCGGTTGCCGGTCTCCAGATTACAGGTTAGCTACACTACTCGCCGCCGAGGCTGCCGACAGGCAGATCGCCACAGCGGTCCACGAAGTCGCCCTCCAGGAGGCAGGGCGGCTCAGGCCGGTTCGTGGTGACCGGCTCGTAGAAGCGGAACTCCGGATCGTCCACGTTGGTCAGGGTCACAATGTACATGTCCTGGATGGCAACGTGATCTTCCGGACGAATGAAGATTTCGCCCTTGGGGCCCTGGAAGGTCATCCCTTCCATCGCCGCCAGCAGCTCCTGGGGATCGGTGTCGCCGCCGGTGTCGACCAGCGCCTCGACCACCAGGATAGCCGCGTTCATGCCGTCGGCGTCGAAGAGGTCGGGGAAGGTGCTGAAATCTTCCTGCACCTGCTCGACGAGAAAGTCGTTGGCTTCGTTGTCGGGCAGCGTGTAATGGTAGAGGATACCACTGGTGCTATCCACGGCGTTGGCAAAGAAGGTGGGCATCAGCGTGTTGTCGATGAAGGCGGAAGCCATGTCCATTTCTTCCAGCACGCCCAGCTCCTGCGCGGCCTGCATCATCGGCACGAAGCCGCCACCGGCCCAGGTCACGAGGAAGGCCTCGGCGCCGGAGTCCAGGATCTGCTCCATGTAGGGCGTGAATTCGGCCGTATCGGCCGGAGCAAAGATGTCGTCGGCCACGAACTCGCCGCCAAACTCCGTGCAGGCATCACGGAACGCCGTCGCGCCGCCATAGCCGAAGGAGTAGTCGGGCGCGATCTGGACGAACGTATCGTACTCATCCGTTACGAACTGGCAGATGTTGATCGCATCCTGATAGTTGTTACGGCTGACACGGAAGGTGAACTCGTTGAAGCCGGCGCCGGTCAGCTCGTTGGCCGCCGCGGGGGCCGCGATGAGCGGCACTTCATTTTCACGGGCGATCTCCTGCAGGGTGGCGGTGGCGCCAGAGCTGACGGTGCCCACGAGGATGTCGACGTCCTCCACTTCCACCAGCTCACGGCCCATGGTGGCTGTGATCTCGGGGTTGCTCTGGTCGTCGCGCCAGTAGACCTGAATCGTGCAGTTGGGCAGCTCATAGGCGACATAATCGCCGGTGTCCTCACCCGCGACGCCGGTCGCCCACTCCATGCCGATGGGGAAGCCACGGAGAATGTGAGCGCCGTAGATGGCGAGGGGGCCGGTCTGGTCGGTGATCACGCCGACCTTGATCGGCTCGGTGCAGCTGATAGCGCTGACGTCAGCCGCCGCATCCATATCCATGACGACGTCCTCGTCGACTTCTTCGTCCAACTCGGCGTCTGTGACCTCCTCTTCGACCTCGTCGACATCCTCTTCATCGACGACGTCCTCGTCCATGACGTCCTCGTCCAGGACCTCTTCTTCTTCATCCAGAAGCTCCTGCTCGTCGAGGGTAACGTCCTCATCCTCCTGCGGCTCAACGCCAAGATCGGCGTCGTCTTCCTCGCCGACAAGATCGTCGACGTCGGCGTCGACGTCATCCACAACCTCGTCGCCGATGGCGTCATCTGCAACGTCGTCGCCGTCACAGGCCACCAGCACCAGGGCCAGCACCATGAGCAGCGACAACAAAATCAAATATCCTTTACGACGTTTCATCTCTATTCTTCCTCCTCGAAAGATTCAATAGTTGGTATATCGTGGCAGGCGAGGCGCCTACCCGTCCACAGCCAGAAAGTCACATACGCATGCACCTCCTCAAGGATCCACCACCTCTTCCGCTGGAGCGTCTGCGGCGCGCTGCGGCTGTTGCATTTCCGTCGCCTCCAGATCCCGCACCAGTACCAGTGCGCGTCCATCGCAGATCAGTTCACCGGCGCTGTTGGTGCAGGTTGTTCGTAAATCGACCAGATCCTTCTCCGGGCGCAATCGCATCACTTCCACGGCAGCCGTGAGCGGCTCGCCGACTGATCCGGCAGGGCCGGGAAAAGAAAAAAACTGCTTGAGCCAGTTGGTCCCCCGCCCCGGAAGCTGCGTTCCCAGCAGACGTGAGAACAGACCACCAAGCAGCGGTGCAGGCAAAGAAGAGCCCTCGAGACCACCTGTCGCCGTGTCGGCATCAAGCGACCGCGACCGCCTGCCGTCTGCGCTCAGGCGCAGATAGTCGGCGACCTCGTCTGCGGCGAAGGTGTGGGCGAGCTCCGCCCGCTGTCCGATGCGCAGGCCGCTGAACGGAGTCCGTTCCTCCGTCTCCCAGTCCCACGAGAGCGGCGTCCAGCGGGCGGCGTAAGGGGCAAAGGTGACGATCGCTCCCTCCAGCCCCGCCATGTGATCAGGACGGCTAACGGTCACCGCGAACGTCCAGTTGCCGGCAAGCGCCTCCACGACCTCTGCCCTGAGCGTGACTTCTTCGTCGGCGAAGGTTGGCGCCGGAAAAACAAGATTCACAGCAGACAGCTCAATACTGTGCGGTGTGGGAAAGCGGGTAGTGATGAGGCCCCAGAGCTGGCTGAAGAGAAACATCCCATGCGCCACCGGCCGCCCAAACTCCGTCTGGGCTGCAAAAGCGGGATCGACGTGGATCGGGTTATCGTCGCCCGTCAGTGCTGCAAAACGATCAAAGTCGTCCTGCGTGAAGGTGCGGGTCGCAGTAACTGCGTCGCCCACTGCCATGCCAGCGCTCATCCATTCTCCTCGAGGGTGATTAGAAACGAGAGGCCCCTGCCTGGCAACCTGCTTCCGCAATCTCTAATCTCCTCCGTTCCTTGCGCCACGGTGGTTCATCCCTCTACCGGCTCGCCAAAGCGCTCGCGCAACTGCCGCTTCAGCACCTTACCGGCGGCGGTACGCGGCAGCGCATCCACAAATTGTACCGATTTTGGAATCTTGTAACGGGCCAGCTTGCCCTCGCAGAAGGCAATAAGCGCGGCTTCATCCGCCGTCTGCCCTTCGCGCAGCACGACCAGCGCGCGGCCTGCCTCCTGCCAGCGCGGGTGAGGCACGCCGATAACGGCGACCTCCGCCACCGCCGGGTGCTCGTAGAGCACGTTCTCTACCTCCGCCGGATAGACATTTTCGCCGCCGGAAATGAACATATCCTTCCAGCGGTCGACGATGGTAAAGAAGCCTTCTTCGTCAACCGTCGCCGCATCTCCGGAGTGGAGCCAGCCGTCGACAATCGCCTCGGCGGTCGCCTCCGGCCGGTTCCAGTAGCCGGTCGTTACGTTGCCGCCGCGGACGCACAGCTCGCCGATCTCACCCGGCCCGAGTACACGCCCCTCGCGATCCACGATACGCACGTCAGTGTGCAGCACCGGCTTACCCACGGAGCCCGCCTTCCGCACCGCATCCGCCTCCGGAATAAAAAAGACCGTGGGGCCGGTTTCGGTCATGCCAAAACCCTGCTGAATGATGATCCCCCGCTCGGCAAAGCGCGTCACCAGCGCCGGCGGCAGCGCCGAGCCACCGCTGCCCCAGCTGCGCACAGTGGTAAGATCGTAGCGGTCAAAGTCGGACAGGTCAGCCAATGCCATGTAGATGGCGGGCACCAGGAAGACGACTGTGACCTGCCACTTTTCGATCAGCCGCAGCATCTCCGCCGCGTCGAAGTTGCGCATCACGACCACCGTTCCCCCGAAGTGAAAGGTGGGCGCGGCGTAGAGGCCCAGCCCCCCGGCATGAAAGGTCGGCAGTACGACGAGGTTGACGTCCTGAGAAGTAAGAGCGATCCCCTGCCCGATGCCGATGGCGTTGTAAAAGAAGTTGCCGTAAGTGACCTGCGCCCCTTTCGGCCGTCCGGTCGTCCCCGAAGTATAAAGGATGGCCCACGTGTCGTCATAGTTCAGCCGCGGGGAAGAAACAGGCACCGGGCTGCCCTGAGCCAGCGCCGCTTCATAGGCAAAGATGCTCGCTGCCTCTCCAGGAACGGCGTCGTCGCCGATGACGATTTCAGCCTCCCAGACGGCGTCCTCCTTTAGCTGCACCACGACGTCGGCAAAGCTAGCGTCATAAACCAGCACCCGCGGCGTGCAGTCGTTCAGAATGTAGGCCAGCTCTGGCGGCGCCAGCCGCCAGTTCAGCGTGTTGAGGATCGCTCCAATTTTGCTGCACGCGAAGAGCAGCTCGAAGTACTCTGCGCTATTCTGGGCCAGAAGAGAGACCCGATCGCCGCGGCGAATACCAAGTTCATCGCCGAGAAAGGAAGCCAGCAGGTTGGCGCGAGCGTTAAGATCGGCATAGGTCCACTCGCGCCCGCTGGCAGCATCCACCAGCGCCAGCTTGTCCGGCGTGCGCTCGGCGTGGCGCTGGATCCAATCGAAGTGAAACATCATGCCTCCATAAAGTCGACGACCGCCTGTACCGCTTCATCCGGCGTCTCGAGGGGGAAAAAATGGCCAGCGTCGGACAGAATTTCCACCTGGCTGTTCGGCAGCCTCGCAGCAAGCAGAGCTGCATTCGCCGGCGGGACGACCTGATCGTGGGCGCCAAAAAGGATCAGCGTTGGTATATCAAGCTCGGGCAGTCGCTGTTCGAACGACGCCTCTTCAGAGACAAGATCCAGGCCGACGGCAAGCTGCGCCTGGTACGGTCCCGGCTCTACCGGGTGGCTGGCCCGATAAGCCAGCCATCTCTCGATGATGGCGGGATTGTTTTCTGCAAAGCCGGGGGCGGTACTCACCGCGAGTCCACGTTGAAAGCGCTCCATCATGTCGCCGCTGGTATCCGAAAGGATGGCCATCGCCTGATCCGTGACCGGTACGTGGTTCGGCCCGCCGAAGGTGGTGGAGGCCAGGATTAGCACGTCCACCAGCTCCGGGCGGGAGAGGGCCAGCGCCTGGGCCACGAAACCGCCCATCGAGTGTCCCATTACCGCCGCCTGCTCGACGTCCAGCGCCTCCAAGAGAGCGGCGGTGTCATCTGCTAGCATCTGCGCACTATACGGGCCGGGCGGTTTCTCTGTCCGCCCGACGCCGCGATTGTCGAAGAGGATCACCTGAAAATGCGCCGCCAGCTCCGGCGCCATCCGGTGCCACTGCCAGTGGGTATAGCTGAGGCCCGAAATGAGCACCAGTGGGCGCCCGTCGCCATGCACTTCGTAGTAAATGTCGAGTTCGTTCGCGCGGACTGTGGGCATCTTTCCTCGACCTTACCCTGTTGCGGCGCTCGTCTGCTCGACGTAGCGCTCTCGCAGCTTCTTCTTCTGCACCTTTCCATAGGGCGAGAACGGCAGCTCGGCGGCGAAGACGATCTCGCGCGGCACTTTATAGCCGGCAAGGCGGGCGCGGCAAAAGTCGGTAAGCTCGTCTTTCTCGACCGTCTGTCCATTGCGAGGTACGACGACCATCAGCCCCACCTCGCCCCACTTCTCATGTGGCTTACCGATCAGAGCCGCCTCCTCGACCGCCGGATGCTGGCGAACGACCGCTTCGACCTCCGCAGCATAAATGTTTTCGCCGCCGCTGATAATCATGTCCTTGAAGCGTCCGACGATGGTGTAAAAGCCATCTTCGTCCACGCGTGCCATGTCGCCAGTGTGGAACCAGCCGTCTTCCAGCGCGTCCGCCGTTGCTTGTGGGTGGCGCCAGTAGCCGTTGCAGACGTGCGGGCCGCGGATGAGCAGCTCGCCCACCTCGCCGACCGGCACGTCTCTGCCAGCCTCGTCGACGAGGCGCACTTCGCTGTGGAAAACCGGCTTACCGACAGTGCCAACCTTCTCCGCCGACTCTATGTCGGTCATGCTGAAGCAGTTCGGCCCCACTTCCGTCAGCCCATAACCCTGGCGGAAGACGATCTTCTTCTCCTCGCGCCAGGCGTCAATCAGCTCCGGCGGGCAGGGCGCGCCGCCGCTGATGAAGAAGTGTACGTGGCCCAGGTCGACCGTCTGGTACAGGTGCGACTTACGCCACATCTGGAACAGCGTCGGCACTCCGAGGATAACGGTGCAGCGTTCGTCCTCGATCACCCTCAGCGAGCGTTCGACGTCAAATGTCTGGTCGAGCGCGATCCGCCCGCCGACGTAGAGCAGGGGTACCATAAAGGCAAAGAGGCCGCCGGAGTGAAAGAGCGGCGTGAAGATCGGGGAAATGTCCTCTGCCGTGAGGCCCCAACTTATCACCGTGTTGATGCAGTTCCATAGTACCTGCCGCTGAGGAATAATCGCTCCTTTGGGCCGTCCCGTCGTCCCAGAGGTGTAGAGAATGCACTGTGCGCTCTCGCCGTCCAAACCTTCCGGACGCTCGGGCTGTTCGTCAGGCATCTGCAGCAGTGCCTGTTCGTAGTCAGGCGCGCCCTCCAGCGAGGCGCCGGTCAGCGCGACCGTGTGCTCCACAGTAATTTGCGGGCGTATATGGTCATAGAGAGAGACGAACTCGGCGCCGACGAGCAGCACCTTCGGCGCGCAATCGTCGACGATGTAGATCAGCTCCGGCCCTGCCAGCCGCCAGTTGAGCGGGGCAAAGACGGCGCCGATGGTCGCCACGCCATACAGCAGATCCAGATACTCCACCCCGTTGTGCGCCAGGAGAGAGACCCGGTCTCCCATCTGCACGCCGCAGCGATCGCGCAAGAAGTGTGCGGCGCGATTGGCGCGGGCGGAGAGCTCCCGGTAGGTAAAGCGCCGGCCGGTTGCCACCTCATAGAGCGCTTCTCGCTCCGGCGTCAGCAGGGCGCGCCGGCTCAGCAGATTTACAGCGTCCATTCTCGCAATATCCTCTCTCCTCTCTGGTCGACCAGCTGCGGGCCCCACAGCCGGATCATGCGCCGCTCGCTCCCTCTCCTTCCGGCGCAGCAGAGGGCACGATGCCATGCTCCAGCGCTACGTAGCCGCCTATAAACTGCATCGCTTCCTCCATGGTGCCGAAGTGCAGCTCTTCGCGGCTCTGCACGTGACGGATGACGCCCCGCCAGGGAGCGCCGCCGTCGACTTGTTGCTCCTGAAGAAACCGTAAAACGAAGGAAACGATCTGCGTTTCAGCCATCGACCACCAGGTGCGCCCGCGCCGTGCCGGCGCGGACGCTCTTTACTCTCTCCGATACGATTGCAGGATAACAGACGGGGGTTACAGCCAAGTTACATCGCGTACCACAGACGCTGTTCGTCGATTCTCGACAACTGGCTGCTGTATTCAGTCCGTAGTCATGAAGGCCGCTACGCCCATAGAGCAGGTGGAGGACGCGCCGTCGGCGCAGGATCAGAGGTGGAACCGCCTGCCAGAGGGGGATGGCGGCGGGGGCAGCCCGGTCAGTGGGCGGTTTGTTCGACGTCTTCGGTGATCCAGATCTCGGGGCGCCCGACGACGCCGGCTTCGTCCATCGCCGCCTTCAACTCCTCCGATTCGGCGAAGGCCGCAGCCGCGTCTGTATCTGCGAACCTGTGGATCACCGTAACCACATTCTCGTCTTCCACGTCGCGATGGACGCTCGCGCCCTGCACTCCCATTTCTCGCCGCTTTGCCTGAAACTCATCGTAGACGCGTTTCCACGCACCAAAAGCGTCGACACTGTGCTTCGCAAAAAGCGTAGCCATAGAATACCTCCGTTTTGTCTGGTTCCTCGACTAGAGATCGAAAAAATTACAAGCATCGGGACTTTTTATTGTAGGGGGAGCGCGTGCATATCGCAACAAACACGCTCTTGGTCACATGCTTTTGCAGAGGCGCCCCGTTCAGCACGTCGCTTGCCTGCTCTTCTCGAATCTGAGCCATGCTGCCTGCCGTCTGCACCCGGCTGGCGGCGCCCCCTTTACTCGCCAGCGATGAGCTCGCCGTGCATGATCTGCTCCCGGATTTGTTCTGTCGCCGGCGATGGCGCGATTCCCAGCTCCCGCTGCAGTCGCTGGCGGCAGCGCTCGTAGATGCGCAGCGCCTGGGGGCGGTTCCCCTGCCCGGCATAGGCGCGCATCATCATTCGATAGGCTTGCTCCCAACAGTTGTCGCGCTCCAGGATCGCCTGGCAGACGCGGATCACCTCATCCCACGCCTCCTGTTCCACCAGAGTGGCAGCCACCCGTTCCGACGTAGCAAGGTAGCGTGTAAGTAGATGTTCCCGCTCTTCGCTCGCCCACTCAGCATACGGGAACTCCTGTAAATACTCCCCTTCATAAAGGGCCAGCGCCTGCCGGTACTGCTCGAGCGACGCCACCCGATCCCGCCGGAATAGGCGATCTCCCTCCTCGAGAAAAACAGCAAAGTGATCGGCGTCGAGCCAGAGATCGGCCTCCGGGCGCAGACCATAGCGGCTGCCGTCGCGGTGAATAAAGGCCGAGGGCGCGTTCCGCCGGCGCTCTGGTTCTAAGACGCGGCAGAGGGCACTGTAGGCGATCTTGAAATCACGCTGCGCGGTCTCCGGGTCCAGTTCGGGCCAGAGCATCTCGGTCATCTGCTCGCGTTCTAACAGCGTTCGCCGATGGGTGAGCAGCAGGTGGAAAAGCTGGCGCGCCTTGCGGCGGTTCCAAGCTCCCGCCGCTACCTCCTCATCGCCCCGCCAGAGGCGAAACGGGCCCAACGTCTGGATATGCAAGCGATAGCCGGGATGGTACTCCAGATGCTCCAGCGCGAAGTGGCGCAGCAGGCGCCGCGCGTTGGCCCCTTCCTGTCGCCCGTCACGGGCAAGGAGCAGCAGCGGAACGACCATCCTGGGATCGGGCGGCCCCATCAGTGTACGGCGCTGGAAAAGATAGTCGTAGCCGCGTTGCCGCGTGAGGCGCAGCAGAAGGGCCAGATCACGCTCCAGGCGCACCTCGTCGTCCATCTGGTGCCAGAGAAGGCAGCGCCACAGGCGCGTCACCGCACCACCATAGCTATCGGCACAGGCGCGGAAGGCGGCATCGGCCTGCTCGAGCCAGGCGCCCGCCTGCTCCACCGCACCGGCGAGCACATAAGCCGCACCCATCGTCACCCGGATACATGCCTCTACCCACTCGTCGCCCGCCTCGCGCGCTATTTCCACGCCCTCCGCGGCGGCACGCCGGGCCATCTCCAGCTCGCCGCGAAAGCCGTAGGCCTGGCAAAGTCCCCAGCTGGCCTCCACACGCAGGCGTGGGACGTCGAGCCGCCTGCTGATGGCGACCGCCTCTTCGAAACTGCGCACGGCCTCTGTGTAACCCGCCTCGTCTTTACACAGCAGCCACGCGTGCCCCTGGCGCATATGACCGACGGCGGTGACGAAGGGCGAGTTCAATGCTCGCCCACGCTCCGTCCCTTTACGCGCGTAGCGTGCCGCCGCTTCCTGCTCCCCCTGAAAGGCGAGCACCAGCGACAACAGGAGGTGTGTTTCGCGGTGGGCGCGCGGCTGTAGGATCGGCGCCTCCGCCTCTGCAGCGGCCTGTGCCTCCAGACGCGCTCGTGCCTCGTCCAGCCGCCCCGTCCGCAGTAGCACGCGTACAGCCAGCTGCGCCCCCACCGTGCCCTGCTCGCGCAGGCTGCGCGCCTCTACCTGATATACCTCCGCCTGCTCCAGGCGGCCCTGATTAAGGAGATTCTCTGCTAGCAGCTCCAGCAATCGCGCCCGGCTCTCCCGATCTTCCTGTCCGTCGGAGAGGCGTAGCGCTTCCTGGAGCAGCCGTTCAGCTTGGCTCGGATTCACGGTGTCAAGATAGATGCGCGCCTGTCCCCGCAGCGCCTGGCTCACACCGCGGGTGTCCTGCTGCGCCCGGCTCCGCGCTTCCGCCTGCCGGTACCAGCCCAGCGCCTCCTCAAAGCGGCTATGGAGACGGGCGATGTCGCCGAGGTAGACGAGCAGTACCGGGTGCGCCTGGAGAATGTCGGGCGGCAACGAACCTAGCCACTCCTGGAGTCGATCGAGGCGACCAGCGCGCAGAAGTGGCTTTCCCCACCGCGCCAGCAGCCGCGCCGCTTCTTGATACGCCTCTCCCGCCAACAGGTGGTAGATGGCGGAGGCGGCTGCCTCGGCCCCCTCGCCCGTCGCCTCATAACAGGCGGCCGCCCGCCGCTGTAGCGCGCGCCGCCGCTCAGGAGGCAGACGGTGAATCAGCAGCTCGCGAAAGAGATGATGGTACCGCAGTTGCCCCCCACCCATCTCGACGACGAAGAGCCCCTGCTCCAGCAAGTAGTGCAGGATCTCTCCGCTGTCGTTTGTGCCGCGCAGGCAGTCACAGCGCGTAGCCGTCATCTGGCGGAGCACCGCCGTCTCCTGCAAGAATTGCCTGATATCCTCAGGCTGCTGGGCCAGTACTTCATGCATCAGGTAAGCAAAGAGATCGCCACCCGTACCGGTATCGGCATCCGCCAGTTCACGCAGCGCCTCCTGGGGGGTCTCTACGTTACGACCACGGAGGCGCTGCCACACCAACGGTAAGGCGATCGGCCAGCCCTCCACCTGCTGCACCAACAGTCGCGCCTCTTCCGGGCGCAGGCGGTAGCCATACTGTTCCCCGAAAAGGGCCACCACTTCGCCCTCGGTAAATGCCAGCTCCGCTTGCCCGATCTCCAGCAGCTCGCCGCGAATGCGCCACGAGACCAGCGTGGGAAGCGGCAGGGGATGGCGCGTGGAGAGAAGGACGTGTACGTCGGCCGGGGCGCGGCCGACGAAGCGGTCGAGCAGGCGCAGGACCGCCGTCGCCTCGCGCAGCCGGTGGGCGTCATCCAGAACGAGCAGAACCGGCTCGTGCACGCGGATCGCCAGCTCGCTGACCAGCATGTCGACGACGCGCATCCACACCTCTTCACTGTTCCCATGTTCCCACTCTTCCAGCGTGGCAAGCGGAGAGCGGGCAAAGTCGGGTTGAACCTGGGCAAAGGCGGTAACGAGGTGGAGAAGGAAGACGAGCGGATCGCTATCGTCTGCGTCCAGATGGTACCAGACCAGCGGATGGCCCTCGCCGGCGAGCGCCGCCAGCGCCGTGCTCTTCCCATATCCGGTTCCCGCCTGAACGACCGTCAGCCGATATTCAAGTGCATCCAGCAGTCGCGCCGTCAGGCGCGGGCGGGGCAGCGTCTGGCGCGGCAGGCGGGGCGGCGCCAGCCGGGTGTGGACGACCAGATGCTCTGGAAATGCAGTGGGATTCAACGCCGACTTTGTGATTCACTCTTATCCACAGGAGCATCATTTTAGTCCTGAGCGTCCGGCTGGTCAATCCCGTGCTTTAAGAAAGCGGTGAAAAATCTCGTTAAATTCGACCGGCTTCTCCAGATAGGGGGTGTGTCCTGCGCCTTCGATCACCCTCTCCTGCACGGTGCCGCCGTTGGCCTCGTACGCCTGCAGCACGGCGCGCGTCTGCTCGAGCATCGGCTGTGGCGGGCATTCCTCTACCCCTGGATAGCCCGGGACAGCGCCCATCGCCCCCAGCGCTGCCAGATCGAACATCGCGTTGTCGCCCACGATCAGGTCGTCGGCGCCGCGGATCCACAGAATCGGCGGTTGCGGCTCAATTTCGGCAACGGCGCTCGCGTCGAAGTACTTGCGGTTGAAGGCCGGTAGCACGCCTCGCTCGCCAGGTGCAACGCCGGGCCAGTTTTCCGAGGGCACCATCTCCCCCGGATACCAATCATCGCCGATGCGGGTGGAAAGCATCGACTCCAGCAGCGCATCTTCCCGCTGCGGCACAAACGGCGGTCGCACATAAAATTGGCGCAGGACGTTGCGCGGCGCCATCGGGTCGTCGGCTCCCTGTTCCTTTTCCGCCAGCAGGCGCACGAAGTCGGGATTGATCCCTGTCGGTGCGCCGTCCTCGTACGTCAGCTCGCCGTCGATCCCTTTACTGCCGCCATAGCCGTAAGGCGACATCGTATCCACTAGGGTGATCGAAAGCAGCCTCTCCGGATGCGCGATGGCGTACTTCATCACCACGCCGCCGCCCATACTGTGACCGACAATGTGAAACTGCTCCAGCCCCAACGCTTCTACCAGCGCATGCACGTCGTGCACCATATCGCCCAGCCCCTGCGTGGCGTCGATCGGCGCCGCTTCTGTCTCGCCATAGCCACGCAAATCGGGCGCGATGCCCCGGAAGCCCTCTGGTAGCGCCAAAATCGTCTCTTCCCAAAACGTAGCCGAAGAGACATTCCCGTGAATGAAAAGCACCGGCACACCCGCCGCATCGCCCCCGGTCAGAAGATGGATCTGAAGACGATCCGTTGCAACTGTTTTAGAATCAATACCAGCCATGACAGGGATACTCATAGGTCCAATCCTCCTTAAACCAACTGACGACGAAAAACGCTACCCGCGCTTCATTATATTATGCACATTGTGGTCGCCAGAAAGTAGCAGCGCGGCGGCAGGGGTAACGCTCGGAAGAGTGCATTCTCAAGGGCGCATGTTATACTCCCGGCAACACGTCGTCAGAGAAACGACCCCCAGATGTGGGACACGGTCGAGGTTGAAAGTCAGCGAATGAACGTTCACGAACTCGGTACCAGTGGCCTTACCGTCTCCGCGATTGGCCTCGGTCTCGCGGCACTCGGGCGGCCCGGATACATCAACCTGGGCCATGCCGTCGATCTGGACGAGCGCTACGCACTATCCGCCATGGAGGCGCGCACCCACGCCGTTCTCGATGCCGCCTGGAGCGCCGGCGTGCGCTACTTCGATGCTGCCCGCTCCTACGGACGGGCCGAATCTTTCCTGGCGTCGTGGCTCCACGCGCGCGAAATCCCGCCGGAGCAGGTCACGGTGGGATCTAAATGGGGCTACATCTATACTGCCGGCTGGCAGGTAGACGCTGACGTGCACGAGGTCAAAGAGCATTCGCTCGCTCTCCTGCGGCGCCAGCACGGGGAGAGCGTGGCGCGGCTTGGCCCGCATCTCGATCTTTATCAGATCCATTCTGCGACCCTCAGCAGCGGCGTGCTGGAGAACGACCCGGTGCTGAACCAACTGGCCCGCCTACGTAGCGCAGGGCTACGTATCGGTCTCTCTCTCAGCGGTGAGCGCCAGGCGGACACACTCTACCGCGCGCTCGAAATACGGCGCGATGGTCGTCTGCTCTTTGACAGCGTACAGGCGACGTGGAACCTACTTGAGCGCTCAGCGGGCGATGCGCTGCGCGAAGCGAGCGCCGCCGGCATGGGCGTGATCGTCAAGGAGGCGCTGGCCAACGGGCGCCTCACCCCCCGCAACGATATCCCTGCCTTTGCCTCACAGATGGCGCTCCTACAGCGGCTGGCAGAGGCGCACAACACAACAGTTGATGCGCTGGCCCTCGCCGCCGTCCTCGCCCAGCCGTGGGCCGACGTCGTCCTCAGCGGCGCCGCCACTGTCCAACATCTGCAGGCGAATCTAGGCGCCGAGCGCCTCCATCTGGGCGGACGCACCTTCGCCGAACTGGATGCCCTGATCGAGGCACCCGCAGCGTACTGGCAGACGCGCAGCAACCTGCCGTGGAACTGAACGCTCTGGCCTGAGCGGGACCGCAGGGGGCCACTCTCCGCCATGCCGCTCTTCCCTGTCCGCTATCTTAGTCATCTCGAGAAATAGGAACCGTTGCCGCCGCGGCTACCGCTACGCGGAGATGATAAATTGTCGTGAATAATCGGCGCCTTTTTTCGCTCCTCGCTGGCTTTTCGACAGGAGATGAGTAAACTATCTCAGACTCGCTTAAACAGCTCGATCACGCACCCCAAAGTGCACACGAAAAAAGGGAAAGGCCATGCTCTCGAGATTGAAGCTGAGCACTCGCTTTACACTCCTGCTGTCAGTCGTCTTTATCGGCGGTATTCTGCTCAGTGGCGTAGTGCTGTGGCAGGCGCTCTTGCAGCGCGCCCAGACTGAGGTGACCACGAACGGCCTCATCCTGATCGACGCGATGAGCTCGGTGCGGCACTACACCAGCAGCCGCGTCCGCCCGCTGCTGGCGGAGGATCTGGAGGTGGAGCCGGAGTTTATCGCCGAAACAGTCCCTGCCTTTTCTGCGCGCACTGTCTTTGAAAATTTTCGTGAGAATGAGGCCTACGCCGACTTTTTTTATAAAGAAGCTACACTTAACCCTATGAATGAGGTTAATCAGGCGGACGGCTTTGAGAGCCAGCTGGTCGTTTCCCTGCGCAATGAGCCGGAAGAGACCGAGCTGCACGGCTACCGCACGCTGGCGGGCGAAGAGGTCTTTTACATTGCGCGGCCGCTAGCGATTGGCGCCGAGAGTTGCCTCGGTTGTCACGGCGACCCGGCCGTCGCGCCCGTAAGCCTCACTAACTCCTACGGCACCGACGGCGGCTTTGGCTGGGAGTTGGGCCAGATTGTCGGGGCGCAAATGATTTACGTGCCGGCTGGCCAGGTCTTTGACGCGGCTCTCCGCTCTTTCCTCCTCGTCATCGGCATCTTCATCGGGACCTTTGCCCTCGTCCTGGTGCTGATCAACGTCTTGCTCCGGCAGTACGTCATCCAGCCAATCGAGATCCTGAACACCCTCGCCTCAAAGATCAGCGACGACGAGCTCCAAAGGGCCGATCTGCAGGCCGCGGGCCTGGCCCAGGTGACGCAACGGGGGGACGAACTGGGAAAGCTCGCCGCCGTCTTCCAGCACATGGCAGAAGAAGTGCACGAACGTACCGAGCAACTCAAGCAACGCGTGCAACGGCTGACAATCGAGATCGACGAGATGAAGCGCCAGGAACAGGTCGAGGAGGTCGTCAGCACCGATTTCTTCCGCGATTTGCAGGCCAAGGCAAAGCGGATGCGCGCCCAGCACGAGGCGAAAGCACAGAGGGCCGGCGACGAACTGACCGGCGACTGAGGCCGTCTGTTGTAACCGCTGGGGTGATCGACGGCTAACGCAGCACCTGCCGGGGCTGGCGGCTACGTGCTTGCCTGTGCTTCCTGCCCTGGCAGATCGTAGAGCGCCGGCCGGCGGTCCTGAAAGATCGGGATCCGCGCACGCACGGCGTCCACACGCGCGGTATCGATATCGGCGGTGAGCAACATCTCCCCCTCTCCACCCTCAATGACAGTTTCTCCCCAGGGGTCGATGATGCAGGAGTGGCCGAAGAACTCAGTACCCTTGGAGCTGCCGACCCGGTTACAGGCCACCATGTAAAGCTGGTTTTCGATCGCCCGCGCCCTCAGCAGCGTGCGCCAATGGGCCAGGCGCGGGTGGGGCCACTCTGAGGGAAGAAAGAGAATCTGCGCCCCGGCGAGTGCGTAGGTGCGAAAGAGCTCAGGAAAGCGCAGATCATAACAGATCGCCAGCCCTGCCTTCCCCCACTCCAGGTCCACCAGCGCCGGCGCCTCCCCACCCGCCAGATAGACGTCTTCGTCCATCAGCCGGAACAGGTGGATCTTGCTATACGCGGCCAACGCCTGGCCGTCAGTGCCAAAAAGTACGGCGGTATTGCGCGCGCGAGCGCCGTGGCGGGCCGCCGCCTCCTGTGGCTGTGAAAGCAGGCTCCCGACGATATGCAGCCCATGCTCCGCCGCCAGCGCTGCGGAACTCGCGAAGAGACCGCCATCGAGCGGGGTCGCGTGGCGCGCCGCGTTTTCCAGATCATAGCCGCTGCCCCAAAGCTCCGGCAGGACGAGGATGTCCGACCTGCGGCGCGCCGCCTCGGCAGCCAGCCGTTCCACCGTCTCCAGGTTGCGCTCCGGCTCCCCCAGCTTCACGTCGAACTGCCCCAGCGAAATCGTAACTTTCATCGCGGCTTCCTCCACTTTCCTCACGTCGTCAGGGTGATTATACTGGACTCGGCGCAAAGAATCAGCGAGGGAACGGAAACAATGACGATCATGGCACACCGCGTTCAGAGCTTTGGCACTACGATTTTTGCCGAGATGACCGATCTCGCACTCCGGCACAACGCCATCAACCTTGGTCAGGGCTTCCCCGACTTTCCCGCGCCGCAGTTCGTCAAAGAAGCAGCGACGCGCGCTATCGCGGCCGACATTAACCAGTACGCGCCCAGCACCGGACGCCCCCGTCTACGCCGGGCCATCGCCGCCCACCTGCACCGTCGTTACAGGCTCGAGGTCGATCCCGAGCGGGAGATCGTCGTTACCGACGGCGCGACAGAGGCGCTCTTTGCCGCCGTCCAGGCGCTGGTCAACCCTGGCGACGAGGTTGTTATCTTCGAGCCGTACTACGACGCCTACGTGCCGGACGTGCAGATGGCAGGAGGCGTGCCCCGCTTTTACCCGCTGCGGCCCCCCGACTGGCGCATAGATCCCGAGCGCCTCGCCGCTCTGTTCAACGAGCGAACGCGCCTGCTGATTCTCAACACCCCTCAGAACCCCATCGGCAAAGTGTACGACGAAGGTGAGCTGGCGCTGATCGCCCGCCTCTGTCGCGAGCACGACGTGGTCGCGCTTTCCGACGAAGTTTACGAACAGATCACCTTTGACGGCGTGCGCCACGTGCCGCTGGCGACGCTGCCCGGGATGCGCGAACGAACGATCACCGTCTCTAGCGCCGGCAAAACGTTCAGCGTCACCGGCTGGAAAATTGGCTGGGCGGTCGCTCCCGCGCCGCTGGCCCAAGCAATCTATCGCGCCCACCAGTTCATTACCTTCTCCGGCGCCGCTCCGCTGCAGGAAGCGATCGCCGTCGCCCTGGAGACAGCCGAGGAGCGTGGCTATTATGACGAGCTACGGGCGACGTACGAGCAGAAGCGGGACTTCTTAGGCGAAGCGCTCGAAGCAGCGGGCCTCACGCCGCTCTGGCCGCAGGGCACCTACTTCATCATGGCCGACATCAGCCGCCTCGGCTTCCCCGACGACGTCGCCTTTTGTCGCTATCTGGCCGCCGAAGTCGGGGTCGCCGCCATTCCGCCCAGCGCCTTCTACACTACCCCTGGTGGCGGTTCCACCGTCGCCCGCTTCGCCTTCTGCAAGACAGATACCGCGCTGGAGGAAGCTGCGCGGCGCCTGCAGCAGCTCGGGCGCGGCTGAAGGCAGCAGCGCCGACCCGTCACGTCAGTTCCATCGCCTCTGCGAAGGCGCGCATGGCTTCGATGTGCTGCTGGGGCGTGTCGAAGCCGGCGTACATCGTGTTGAGCGACATGTGCGTGGCGCCGGCGGCGCGCCACTCCGCCATGATCTCGCTCCACGTGTCCGGTCCGCCGTCGTGGTAGAGCAGGCGCGGCTCCAGCCCAAATTCGTCCCGGCTCCGCCCCGCCTCTTGCAGGTAGCGCTCCAGCTTTTCCAGCGCCTCCTCCGCCTGAGCCACACGGCGGTAGTTAGGCAGCCAGCCGTCGCCGAGGTGGGCCATCCGCCGCAACACCGCGTCTGCGTGGCCCCCAAACCAGACAGGGATTGGCTGCTGTATGGGCATCGGGTTCAGCCCCGCGTCGGGTATCGTATGCCACTCCCCTTCGTATGTAACAAGCGGCTCTGTCCACAGGCGCTGTAGCACCTCCACCTGTTCCGCCTGCCGGCGCCCGCGGGTGTGAAAGTTCTGATTCAGTGCCTCATACTCCACCGGATTCCAGCCCACGCCGACGCCGAGGCGAAACCGACCCTTACAGAGGACGTCGAGCGTGGCTGCCTGTTTGGCGACGAGCGCCGTTTCCCGCTGGGGCAAAATGATGATACCGGTGACAAAGCCGAGACGGCGTGTGACCGCTGCCATGTAGGCAAAGAGCAAAAAGGGGGCAAAGAACGGATCCTCATAAGTGTAGGGCCCCTTCCAGCCGCCCGGTCGCTCCGGGTTTGCACCCAGCACGTGATCGTACGCCAGCACGTGCGTGAAGCCTAGCTCCTCTGCCGCCTCTGTCCACTCTCGAATGGCAGCCGGATCCGGAGGAAACTCTACCTGTGGAAAAACGACGCCGATTTGCATACTTCTCTACCTCTCTTTGCTCTTTGTAAAGCTGCGCGCTGTGCTCTCTTTCCGCTGCAGTTCGTCATCGATCATCCCT
Source organism: Promineifilaceae bacterium (SeqCode) (assembly GCA_033722535.1). Lineage (GTDB taxonomy): Bacteria > Chloroflexota > Anaerolineae > Promineifilales > Promineifilaceae > JAAYYY01. The sequence continues at coordinate 8,270 of JAWVYW010000007.1, read as the reverse complement.
TCTCCCCCTGCTCGTCATTATCGACTTTCTGCCCCACTTTGCAACCGCTCGTCGCCCTTCTAAAATACCGCCCTCGTCGCTATAATAGGGGCATAGCAGAGACGACACAGCCGCCGACTCGATTGCGGGTCTCCGGCGAAGGAGATAAGAAAATGGCGACCGTAGCAGCCTTATTCGATTCCCAGCTCGAAGCCGACCGGGCGATGAGCGCCCTGGCGGCAGCGGGATATGAAGATATCGACATGCGCGTCTTTGAAGATGCCGCAGGTGCGCCGGCGGAGCCGGAAGGTGGATTCGTGATGAGTGGCGCCACCGGTCGTCTGCAGGCCTACCTCGACCCCAACAGTGGGCGCTGGTTTGAGGAGTTGGACGACGAAGCAGTCGCAGACTTCTTCCTTAATGGCGTGCAGCACGGCGGCGTGCTGGTCATCACACGGCCCGACGCCGACGACGTTGACGCCGTCGGCGCTATCCTCCGCGAACACGGTGGGCGCACGGCAGAAGAGTAGCGCCCTCCTGCGCCCCGTGTATGGCACGCGGATAAGCGACAGGTGAATGCGTCGCCCTGGTAAAGCTGTTAAGATATGCGCATGGTCGCCACGCACCCGCCGATTGCCCTCGTCGAGTATCAGACGCGCCGCCTACCCCCTGCGTCCCTTCCCCTGGAAGCAGGCAACCGTCTGTGGCGCATCTACGATCGCGACGGCGGCGTTCTCGACGTCGCCTTCCCCTCGCCGAAGACGGATGGAGAGTGGGAGATAACGCCGCAAGGCTGGGTCGGCACAATTCCCCTCACGCCGGAGATCACCTTCAGCCTCCATCCGCGCGTCCCCCTTAACAATCTCTTCCGCGTGCTCGCCTATGCCTATCGCCTGGCTAGCTTCCGCTTTCTAGATGGCCTCAGTGGATGTGAGAGCCTGTCGGAGTTCTACGATCTGCTGGCGGTCGAGCTGGCACAACGGGTGCTGGCGCGCGCCCGGCACGGTCTACACGAGCAGTACCGGGCGCGGCAGGAGCGGCTGCCCTACACGCGTGGCCGGATCGACTTTGCAAAGAGCCGTCCCTGGCATGTACATCTGCCGTGCCGCTACGAGGCGCGCACCGCCGACATTGCCGACAATCAGATTCTGCTCTGGACGCTGGCGACTATCATCCGCCGCAGCCCCTGCGGCGAGCGGGCGCGCACCCTTGCCCGCCGCGCTGCCAGCGCGCTCCTCCAAAGGAGCGTAACGCTGCTTCCCTTCGACGCCGCTGACTGTATAGGACGCACATACAGTCGGCTCAACGAGGATTACCGTGCCCTGCATGCCCTCTGCCGCTTTTTCCTCGCCAGTACCGGCCCCACGCACAGCACCGGCCAAGAGCTGATGCTCCCCTTCCTGGTCAACATGCCCCGCCTCTACGAGCTTTTTGTGGCGGAGTGGCTCCGCCACCACCTTCCTGACGGCTGGCAACTGAGCGCCCAGGAACTGGTGCGCCTGCCCGCGGAGAGCGGGAGCGACGGGGACAGCGCTGGCGACCTTCGCTTTAACGTCGATCTCGTGCTTAACGATCCGGCGGGCACTCCGCGAATGGTACTCGACACCAAGTACAAACGCCCGCTTCGTGTGGCGCCGGGCGATCTCTACCAGGCGGTGACTTACGCCACCCTGCTTGGCTGCCGTGAGGCGCTCCTCGTCTACCCCACCCCGCTGGTACTACCGCTAGATAGTGCCGTCGGCGAGGTTCGCATCCGCACCGTCTGCTTCGGTTTGGAGGGCGATCTGGACCGGCAGGGTGCTGCCTTCCTCGAAGCGCTGCGCATCGAAGATCCTTTTATCATTGCCAATCCCGAGGTGCCACGATGAGTCAACCGATAATCGGCTGGCAACAGCCTACCCCCGTCCCGGATGGACACCCTTTTACCGAGACGCTGCACGCTCGCGATGGGCGCCTCCATATGGACGAGCTCCCGCTCGTGCAGCTATTTAGAGACGGTGGCGGCAACGGCGAAATACCCACGGTTAATAGCCCGCTGGAGATCGTCTACCTCCCCCTGATCCGGCGCCAGATTAAGCGGATGCAGCAGCTTTTTGCCGAGGTGAGCGAGAAGGTGGACTATGAGGGGCGCTTCTACTACGCTTATGCCTCCAAGGCCAATGCCGCGGAAGAGGTTGTGCGGACGACGATGGGCGCCGGCGCGCACCACGAGATGTCGTCGACGGTGGACGTCGACATCACCCGACTGATGATCGAACGCGGCCTGCTGCCCGCCGACCGCCTGGTCATCGCAAATGGCTTTAAGCCGGCAGGCACCGCGTATATTGGAAACCTGATCCAGCTCCGGCGGGAGTATGAGCACGTCATCCCCGTCGTTGAAGATCTGGGAGAACTAGCTCCTTTGATCGAGTCAGGACTCTCCTTCGACGTCGGGCTGCGCCAAAAGAGCTACGGCGCGCACGACACGATGCAGGAGATGAACGCCGCCGATTCGCGCTTTGGCATGGAGCTGGAAGACATCTGGAAAGCAGCCGACTACGTAGCCGCCGCGCCCAACCTCACCCTCCGCCTCTACCACGCCATGGTTGGCAGCCAGATCGTCGACCGGGAGGAGTTTGTGGAGCGCCTGAGACCGCCGATGGAGATCTACGCCCGGCTGCGGCAGCGCTATCCCGACCTCCACATTTTTAACTTTGGCGGTGGCATTCCAGTGCAGATGACGCTGGACTTTGAGTTCGATTATCACGCCTTCGCCCGGCTCCTGTTGACGACTTTGCAGGAGGTGTGCGAGCGTTATCGTGTGCCAGTGCCCGACGTGATGGGGGAGTTTGGTCGCTACACCGTCGCCGAGCACGGCGCTCACCTCTTCAAGGTGGTCGCCGTCAAGGATAATAAGTCGCCGCTGCCCTGGTATATCATCGACGGCTCTATTATGTCCTCCTTTCCCGACAGTTGGGCGCTGGGCGAGCACTTTATCGTCCTGCCGCTTAACCACCTCGACCAACCTTTCCAACAGGTACGCCTGGGAGGGATTACGTGTGACAGTGACGACGTCTACCCGCCACGGAACAGCGCCGCCCCGCTCTACCTGCCCGTCAATACCAACGAGCTCTACCTCGGCTTTTTCAGCGTCGGCGCCTACCAGGAGATGCTTGGCGGCGTGCGCGGCAGCAAACACTGCGTTCTGCCTGAGGCAGTGGAAATGATCATCGACCGCCAGGATGGCGCTTACACCTTTACCGTGATCCCGGGTCAGGCGCCGGATGACGTGTTGCACAACCTGGGCTACACGCGCACCACGACGCGCAGCCGCGCCCGGCGCGAGAAGGGAGAGCCGATTGAGTTCTAAGAGTGTTGCTCATCCGCGCCCGCCGTCGGTGGGCAGCAACCTGACAGCAGCCAAAAACGTATAGGGGATAGAACGCTCTCTTATCTGATTATCGCAACTATTTATTTATGAGGAAGAGGAATAGCCATGCAGAATATGGATCGCACCCGCCTGTTGTTTGTTGCCATCGTCGGCATTGCGCTGATGCTCGTCTGTGTGGTCGCCGCCGTCGGCGCAGTCGGCGGCCTTCTTAGCAGCGCCGAGGAAGATACGCCAGTCGCGTTCGAAGAGGTAGACGAAGTCAGCGGCGTCGACGAGCCGGCCATCGAGCTTGAATCCCCGGAGCCCGTCTGGGGCCCCGACTATGATCCCGACGACGATCTTCCGACCTACATCTGCGGCGCCGACGCCTTTGGCAGTTACTTCACACTACAGCAGATGCAGATGTCCGGCACCGACGTCGAGCACGGTTTCCATCTGGGTATCGTCCCTTTCTTCCTGGACGACGACCCCGCCTACGATATCTCAGAGGAGCAGCGTAATGCGCTGCTTCAGAGTGGAGAGTGGGACTGCCTGCTGACGACGCTGGACGCCGTGGCCCTCGATAGTCCTGGCGTGATTACTGCTATCGTCGACGAGAGCGCCGGCGCCGACCAGCTCTGGGCGCGCGACGTCGAGACGCTGAACGAACTGCAGGACAGACGCATCGCCTTTGCCCGCGGCAGCGTAGGCGAATATTTTGTCTACTATGTCCTCTCCATCGCTCGCCTCAACCCCCGCTTCGACGTGACGCTCGTACCACGCGACAGCGTGGCCGACGCCGTCGCCGCCTTCAACGAAGGTGAGGCGGACGCCGTCTCCGGCTGGGAGCCGGACATCTACGAGGCAGAGGCGACCGGCGGCGTGCCTCTGCTCAGCTCCGAGCAGCTGCGTATCGTGATCGACGTCATCGTCACCTCGCGCCAGTCAGTCGAGAACGAACCCGATCTGGTACAGTCCTTCCACGACGCCTGGTTTGACGCCCTTAAAGATCAGTTTGAAGACTTTGACGCTGCCGCGGCGCATATCGCCGCCTGGGGCCACAACGACTGGAGCTTTGTCTACCCGGAGACAGCAGCCGCGGATCTGGCGTTGTGGCTGGAAAGCGTCGCCCAGGCCGACCTTGGGGATAACGCCGCCGTCATGCGCGATCCGCGCCCCTTGGTAAATCGGCTCGACATCGCGCGCCGTGTATGGGCCGCCGCCGGTCTGGAGGTGGCAGACGAAGACGCCGCCGACCTGATCGAGCCCGGCTTCGTCGCCCGCAGCGCCCGTCAGGCCAGCCTCGACAGCAGTGCCGATCCGATCAACGACACTTTCTCCATCGGCGCCCAGATCGACCTGACCTCTGTGAGCACTGAGGACGCGGCGACGCTGGCCGTACTGCCTTGTCGCCGCTTCTCCTTCCTCCCCGACTCCACCGAGCTGACGTTGGAGTCGCGGCGAATCCTGGACGAGTGCGTGGTGCCGACGATGTCCCAGAGTGTAGGCCTTCTGCTGGAGGTCAAAGGCTCATCGGCCTGGCCGGCACACGATCCCCCGTACACTGAGGATGAGATTCTGGCGTTTGCCGAGGCGCGGGCGCAGTCGGTGGTCGATTACCTCGTCTCGCAGGGGCTCGACGAAGCGCGCTTTATCGTCACCGCCACGCTGCCGCCCGAGTCTCACCGGCGGACCGACGATCCCGAAATTCAGGCTGAGGATCGTTTTGTGGAGATGACGCTCATCACCACCGGCCGTTAGGAGAAGAGCCATGAATCGCCAGTATCACCTCAAGCTCCTGCTCTTTCTGCTTGTATTGCCTGCCCTGGCCTGCGGCTTCGGCGGTACAGAGACCGGCCCGCCGCCCAATGCCGAGGTCGTCGACGTCGTCGCCAATACCAGCCTTACACCCTGGCTGCGAGAAGCCATTGCCAACTTTAACGAAATGGAGATCGAGAGCGAAGACGGACGCCCAGTCTACGCCGTACTCACGCCGAACGACGCCGGACAGGCCATCGCCAACATGGCGGACGGGCCGTTGCCCGACCTCTGGATTCCGGACAGCACGACCTGGGTTGAGGTCCTGCAGGCCGAGGGCGTGGAGAACTTCGACAGTTGTGTAAGTGTGGCGGAAAGCCCCCTGGTGATTGCCATGTGGCGCCCGCTCGCCGAGTCCCTCGGCTGGCCCGGGCGGGAGCTGGGCTGGCTGGACATTGGCAGCCTCGCCGCCGATCCCGGCGCGTGGGCCTACTACAGCGGCGGCCAGTTCGGTGAAACGCTGCGCCTGGGCCACACTCACCCCGGCCTCTCCGCCACCGGCGCTAGTACGCTGTTAGCCGTTGTCCAGGCCGCCGAAGCGGGAGAAGTTGCTGTAGAAGCCGAAGATGTCGCCCAGCCGATTGTGCAGGCGTCGGTACGGGCCTTTGAAAGCGCCGTTTCCTGGTTCAGCACCAACACCGCCAACCTGGCGCAGACGATGAGCGAGCGCGGTATCGAATTTTTGGGCGCCGCCGTCGTCTACGAAAGCGATGTGATTTATTACGGCCAGGGGGATCCGGAGATAGTGCCCATCTACCCCTTCGAAGGAACCTACCTCGCCGAGCACGTGGCCTGCCTCAACGCGGCGAGCGAGGACGCCGAGGCGACCCTGCTCTTCCGCGACTACCTGAGCGAGGGCGTGGCGCAGGAGATGGCCTCCGCTTTCGGCCTCCGCCCGGTAGACGGCAGCGTCGCGCTCGCCGCTCCCTTCGACGAAGCGCGCGGCATCGACCTTTCCCAGCCAGAGGTAATCTTCCCCACACCTGACGTCGACGCCCTCTTTGCGGCTCAGGAGCTGTGGCAGTCGGCGCGTAAAGACGTCAATCTCGTGATGTTGCTCGACGTCTCTGGTAGTATGTATGGAGATAAGATCGACAACATGCGCCGTGCGGCAGTGCAGTTCGTAGAACAGATGGGTGAGGACGATGTGCTGACCCTCATCGCCTTCTCCGCCGAGCCCCAGCTGCTGATTCGCGATCAACGTGTGGGCGACGATCGCGCGACCATCATTCAGGCGATCCAGAATCTCGAATCGCAGGGCGACACCACACTCTATGACGCCATTGGTCAGGGCGCTACGCTCGTTGCCGATAACACGCGTACCGAGACGACGGATGCAATGATCGTGCTGACCGACGGCAACGACACCGCCAGTTACCTCTATACCGCCGAAGAAGCCGCCGCCGCCGCGAGCGCCTCTGGGGCAACCGTCTTTACCATCGCCTACGGCGGCGATGCCGACGAGGAGCTGCTGCAACAGCTCGCGCTGAGCGCCAATGGCAACTACTTCCAGGGCGACGAGGCCAGTATCACCGCTATTTACCAGGAGATGTCGGCTGCCTTTGGCGGCGCCGTCGGCGTCGGGCGCTAAATTGCCTCTGATCCGCCTGCAACGCCCGAATGGAGGCACCAGCGAGCGGACACCAAAAATCTATAACAGGAGAATATGACCCATGTCTCAACCCACCTCTGAAGATTTCCGGCTCGCCTATCAGGATAGCTGTAGTGGCCCAACGCTGCTGCTGATCCACGGCTTTCCCCTCAATAGCAACCTCTGGGAAGCGCAGATCGACGATCTGGGCGACACGGCGCGCCTTCTGGCCCCTGATCTCCGCGGGCATGGGCTCTCGGAGGCGGGAGACGAACCGTACTCGATGACGATGATGGCCGACGACTGCATGGGCCTCCTCGACGCGCTGGGGGTGCAGGAGCCCGTCGTCCTCTGCGGCCATTCGATGGGCGGCTACGTAGCCTTCGAGTTTTACCGCCGCTTTCCGCGCTGGGTATCGGCCCTGGTGCTGGTGTCCACGCGCGCCGGCGCCGACAGCGCCGAAGCACGCGCCAACCGCGACGCCATGGCTCGCCTCGTCAGAGAGGAAGGTCCGGAGGCGATCGCCGACGAAATGGTACCCAGTCTGCTGGCGCCGGAAAATTCTAACGACGACGAGCTGGTCGACTTCGTCACCGATATGATCGAGAGCACGTCGACGGAGGGCATCGTCGGCGCTCTGGAAGCGATGAAGGCGCGCCCCGATTCTACACCCCTACTCTCGCAAATCAGCGTGCCGACGCTGATCGTGCATGGCGAGAACGATCAGATCGTCGACCTCCAAGAAGCGGTCGCCATGCGCGATGCGATTCCCGACGCCGATCTCGTTATCATCGCCGACGCCGGCCACCTCCCTAACCTGGAGCAGCCGGTCGCCTTCAATGAAGCGCTGTGGGACTTTCTGGACCGCCTTCCCTGAGCGGCGCGTCAATCTACCTATCTTATCTGATGCAGGAGAAGAGAGAATGGAAAAGATGATTGTACGTCAAGAGGCGGTCGGCCCGTGGCCGATGAACAGCTACGCGCTGATCTGCCCAGAGACGCAGGGGAGCGTGCTAATCGATCCCGGCGCGGACCCCGAGAAACTGGTGGCGATGTTGGGCGAGAGCCGGCCGATTGCTATTCTACTGACCCACACCCACCCCGATCACATTGGCGCTCTGGATGCCGTCGGAAGCCGGCTGAACGTGCCCCTGATGGCGCACCAGCTTGCTGGCGTGGACTATCCCGGGGGTACGGCCCATCTAAAACTGGCCCGCGCGCTGCGCGACGGCGACACCATCGACGTCGGCGAGCACACGCTGCGCGTGCACTACACGCCCGGGCACATTGCCGATCAGATCTGCTTTCGCGTCGAGGATGAAGAGACGGCTATCGTCGGCGACACCCTCTTCGAAGGAGGTCCGGGCAAGACGTGGTCGCCCGAGGAGTTCGAGACGACGATTCGCACGTTAAAAAACAAGGTCCTGAAATGGCCCGACAATACGGTCTGCTACCCGGGGCACGGCCCGCACTTCCGCCTCGGCGACATTCGCCCGGCCATCGAACAGTTCGTGGAGAAGGATCACGGTTCGT
>JAWVYW010000006.1:0-53862 GCA_033722535.1 Promineifilaceae bacterium (SeqCode) | reverse complement strand
CCAACCGCCTCCTCCTCCAGGCCAACGACGACAACCCGGTCGACGTATTCAGATGCCTGCAGAGCGACGACCACCATCTCCAGCATCGTGCGCTCTCCCACTTCCAGGAGTGCTTTCGGCTGCTTCGGGCCATACGGATAGAGTGGCTCTCCCGGCGAGAGACGCCCACCGGCGACGACTATACAATCCACTGTGTGTGGTCGCTCATGGACGCTTTAGCACCGGCAGCAGCGTGTGCCACCGTTGTAGCTGCGTCGTATTCATGGCGCTGTCTGCTGCCGCGCGATCGCCTTCGGCGATGGCTGTGATGGTGGTTATATCCGTCACCGACGTCCAACTCGGGCACGGCAGCAACAGCGTTGCTGTGACCGTCTGCGAAGCGCCCGGACCGAGGGTGGTCGCGACGGGAGAGAGCAGCGTCGTCCAACCTGCGGTGCTGGTGCTAGTCAGGTTGAACGTGGTGGTAATCGATCCCGTATTGGTGAGCGTGTGGGTGTAGCTCGCGGGAGAACAGTTGCGCACGCTCGTCGTGTGGTCCGGTTCAAGGGCCACGGCGACGACAGTCGTGGGCGTCTCGACTGGCGGTGCGGCGGGCGCCGTGGCCTCTGCGGCGTGGGCGCCGTAGGCGCTGTTTTCTATCGTCGGCGGTAGCGCCAGCGGGTCGAGCGGTGCGTCCACGCGGACCACCATCTGTACCGTCCACGTCTCGCGGGGGTCGAGCGCCGGGCGCGACCACGAGACGACTCCGTTCGTGACCGTGTAGGCGTCGCTGCTGGCAACGAGGGTAGTGCTGAGGGGAATGGTGTCGGTGAGCACAACAGCGTGCGCGCTCGACAGGGCATGCGTATGGGTGAGGCGCAGCGTGTAGGTGAGAAGATCGCCGGCGCCAATCATTGCCGGCGTCGCCGCTTTGCGCAGCGCCAGACGGTGCGTGAACAGTTCGGCGACCAATTCATAGGCGGCGAGGGCATCGACGCCTCCATAGCCGTAGGTGTTGTTGGGGACCTCGCTGCCGGGGATGCCGCCGCAGTTCTCGCTCGTCGTCAGGGGGACGGCGCTCTCGCGGATGATCTCCTCCACGAGGTCCACCTGACCGATCAGACGGGGCTCCGCGGAGAGCAGCAGCGCCGCCAGACCGGCGACGTGCGGGGCAGCCATGCTGGTTCCGTTGCTCGAACCGTAGCCGTCGCGGACGCTGGAGCGAATGGCGACGCCCGGCGCGACCACATCCGGTTTCAGGCGCATGCTGCCGTCGACGGTGACCGGGCCGCGGCTGCTGAAAGAGGCAATTGTACCATCGGCGTATGTTGCGCCGATAGAGAAGGCAGAATCATAGATCGCGGCAGGATGTTCGACTGTTCCGCAGGCAGAGCCCGCATTTCCCGCGGAGGCGACGACCAAGATCCCGGCCGCGCGGACATTGTCGACCGTTGTCTGGAGCAGATCGTCAGGGCAACCTTCTGACTCTGGACAGCCCCAGGAGTTGTTGATGATGTGCGGAGCTCGCGTAGGATCCGCATTTTGCCCTTGCAGATCAGTCGGCGCGAGGAACCACTGGAAGCACTCGATGTACGTCTCGGGGGTGCCATAGCCGTTGTCCATGTTGCGGCAGCCAATCCAGCGGGCGCCGGGGGCGACGCCGATGTGGTTATTCCCGCCGTCGTCGCCGACGATGGTGCCCATTGTGTGGGTGCCGTGGCTGGTAGAGTAGTCGTCGCAGGGATAGAGCACATCGATGCCACAGCGGTTGGACCCACGGTTTTCGTGGATGGCGTCGTGCCAGTTATAGTTGTGATCGGCCGCGATGCCATTCCAACCCCGGTACTGCTGTTTGAGAGCCGGGTGCTCCCACTCATAGCCTGTGTCCTGCCCGCCGACGACAATGCCCTCGCCGGTGACGCCCGCCGCCCACACCTCCGGCGCCCGGACCTGGCTGACGTTCCACTCGACGGCAGCCGGAGCGAGGGCGTCTGCGGATGGCGCTTCCGGTGCGGGAGGCAAATTCTCGGAGGGGAGCGGGTCTGCCGGCGGTTCGAGGACGCGCATCCACGGGTTGCCGTGGAGTCGGGCTACATCAGGGCGCCTGGCAACCGCCTCGACCAGCGCGGCATCGCCACGGACTTTGATCATATTCACCACCCAGAATGGCGTCGCCTCTGCGCCCGCAGCCTTCAGCATCGCCAGCAGGGGGCGCTGGCTACGCTCCGCGACAGCCATCAGCTCACGGACGACGTAGGCGGCACGTTCGTGCTTGGTGGTGTAGTCGCTGGCGGCGTCGAGCTCCGCCTGCTCATGCAGCACCAGCAGGAACTCGACCTGCTTACCTTCCACCGCGGCTGCCACGACAGAGGAATCCACTTTCTCCGTCCACGAAGAGGCGGAGGCAGCCGGACGGAGGAGCAGCGCCCCCGAAAGAAAGACAAGCATCAGCAGCGAAAGGGCAAGTAGAAAGTGCGAGTGCGGAGGCCGGCGAGCAACCCGGCGCGCCGTATTCCCTCGCATCGACAACAGTTTCGTTCTCCCGTCCCCGGACATTATGCGCCTTTACCTGTACCGACTCTCATGTGCCCCAATCACGAAGATAGCGGAAATCGTGCGTCACCGTACGGCTGCTCAACTTGGGAATCAGCGGCATCACGCGCTTAAAGTGGTTGACGCGCATCATTTTGAGGACAGCGTCGACAAAGGCCGGCGCAAAGCCGGCGGCGACCGCTTCCGACGGGGAATAGCGCTCGTCGACGAGCAGGTAGAGGAGGGGATCGACATCCTCATACGTAAAGCCAAAATCCCCCTCATCTGTCTGCCCCGGAATCAGATCGGCGCTGGGCGCTTTCTCGATCACCGCAGATGGTAGCTCCATCTGGCGCGCAAGCTGCCGGATTTGCGTCTTGTAGAGATCCCCCAGCGGATTTACCGCCGACGCCAGATCGCCAAAGATCGTGCCATAGCCGAGCAGGAGCTCCGTCTTGTTGCTGGTCCCGACGACGAGGGCATCAAACGCCATCGAGCGATCGTAGATGACCGTCATGCGCACGCGGGCCATGATATTACCCTTGCGCAAAGATGTTATCTCTGGCGAGCGCTCAAATAACGGTTCGACTATCGGCGTGATTTCGATGGTTTCGCTCTGCACGCCAAGCGATTCGATGACGGCGTCGGCGTCGGTCAGACTTTCCGAGGAGCTGGTCGCGTAGGGGAGGCGCAGCGCGAGCACATTTTCCGGTCCCAGCGCTTCGGCAGCCAGATAGCAGGAAAGGGCCGAGTCCAGGCCCCCGGAGAGCCCGAGGACGGCGCGCTCAAAGCCGACTTTATGCAGCTCGTCTTGTAGAAAACGAACCAGAATCCGGCGTACGAGCGCGGTGTCAATCTGGAGGCGCGCTTTGAGCTCTTCCGGCGCGCGCCACTGGCGGGTGTGTGTTGGCTGCGTCATCGAAGGAAACCTCTCCCAATGGTGGCGGTTGGCGATCTGGCGTTGATTTTAGCGGAGCCGCGGGGAGCGGGCAACGCACGTGGCGCGGACGCTGCAGGCGCTCGTTTACTGGCGCACTTCCACCACCACGCCCTCGTCCGCCCAGTCATACAGTTGGACGACATTAACGTTACTGACGAGGATGCAGCCGTAGGTCACCTGCCGGCCGAGGCTGTTTGTCCACAGCAGATTGTAGCCGTTGCGGGTCGGAAAGCCGTGAAAGCCGTTCATGAAGTCGCTGTTGGGAACCGGCCGGTAGACGCCCATGAAGTACGGCATCCAAAGATCCCATCTGCTGGCGTATGCTTCCCGCTCGTGGCTCTGAATCTGGAAGATACCGGGCGCCGTGGGACTTTCGTCGATCCCGGTGCTCACCGGCCACTCCCACTTCACGGCACCATTTTCGTAGGCCCACATACGCTGCTCGGCTATGCTGACGACGATGCGCTTGTTCTCGACAATCGGCAACGGCAAGAGCCGGTCGGGCGAGGGGATGATAATAGTTTGTCCCACGTAGAGAGCGTCGCCCGATCCACTGTTCGCCTGCTGAATCCAGGGATAGGGAATGCCGTAGTCGCGGGCAATGCTGGAGAGCGTCTCGCCAGAGCGCACTACGTGCTGGCGATCGTGATGATAGACCCGCAGGTGCATCTGGTACTGTTGCCCTTCAATCGCCCTACGCAGCGCCGCCGCTGCTTCGGCATCGTCCAGGTACCGCTCAGAGCCAACAGCGGGCAGGTGCTGCTGGAGATAGCGAATGCCGGCGTCGGTGTCCACCGTCCAGTCAACGCTTTGCCCGCCATCGCCGACCACCGGCTCGATCCAGGCGGTCCACACAGACGGCGGAAGAGCCGTCTGCTGACGCTGATTGCGGATCGGATCGAAGGTTGTGATACTCAGTGGTTTATCCAGGAGCGCATTGGCGGCGGCGACGAGCTGATCGACGTCGGTCACTGCCGGTTCCACGGGGCGCATCGCCAGAGGGAGCTCTCCGTTTCGGGCGACGCGATGCGCGTTTGCCTGCAGCCATGAAGCGGTAGCGTCGACATCGATTGTGCTGCCGACCTGGGCGGGAACCGCCTCGACGCGTACGCCGCTCTCTCCCTGCACAAAGCGCAAGGAGGCGTTGGTGGGCGGCTGCTGGATCGAGGGAGCAGCCGCCTGAAGCGCGGCGCGCGCGGCCGCCGGATTAAAATACCAGGTCGGTTCCATCTCCTCGCCGCGGCGGATCATCGCCAGCGTCTCCGCCAGGTCGTTCGGATCCCGGCCCTGGCGATGAGCCCGCTCCGCTGTCGTCCGCGCGTCCAGGAGGAACCCAAGCTGCTCGATCGGCAATTGAAGTTGGGGATGTTCTGGGTGGGTCAACGTGACCCGCCGCTCGGCCCAGTCCCGTTCCAGTCGTTCGGTGGCGCGATCTATGCTTTCGCCGCCGAGGGGGACGCCGACGGTTTGCACGCCGGGGATGATGATGTCGCTGAGATAGAAGAAGAAAAGACCCGCAGCGAGGACGGCGAGGCCGCTCGCTAGCAATAGGACGAACAACAGCGGCGCACAGGAGCGTCGAGCCGCTCGTGCCGGCGCGGGAACGTGAATAGGCGCGGGAACAGCGCGCGAGGGGGAGGGCTCGCGCTGATAAACATTCGTTTTTCGTTCTGTAACCACACGCTTCCGGGACATCGCCGTCTCGACTCCTGCGGGCAGGTCGCCTCTCTGCCTCTTATTATACCAGTCAGCACGACCGGCTACCTGACGATTTGCTCCAGATAGCCGGTCGGCTTTTTCTTCCCAAGTATAGCCGCGTCTACATAGTTATAGACGCGTTGGCGGCGTAATTTGTTCCGCGGATGTAGCGCCCGACCGCCTGTACACGCGGGAGCGCTCTGGTGGGAGGGCTAGCCCTCATCCCGATCGTCGACGCGGGCCGGGGGGTGAGTCGCTTCCACGGCCGTGAGAGGCTCCAGGATCTTGTACTTGTGGCGCGCTCCTTTGGGAACGAGGTACGCATCGCCCGGTTCGAGCGTTACCGTCTGCCCCTCCGAGTGCAACTCGGCGCGACCACTGATAACGTAGCCGACCGTCTCGTAAGGATGGCTGTCATAGTCTTTGTCCTGGGGCTGCTTCTCCTCCCAGAGGCGCAGGGCAACCCCGATTCCGGCTACGAGATACTTCTGCCCCGCGTCTCCTGTGGGAGAGTGGCGCGAGTCGATCTTCTTGATCGTTGTGTCTTCCATGATCCGCCTCCTTTGTTGTCGCGGTTCCAGTTCAAGTCGTCCTCTTCATTGTAACGGGAAAAGGTACAGCTAAAAACCGCCTCTCGGGTGGCTGCCGGGAACTGTATCTTAATTTGTGCCCCAGTTATATAACCGGCCTCGGCCGCCGGGGAGCGTGGTCAGCGCCAGCGGATCGCGTAGGGAAGCAGCAGCAGTGGGCGCCCATTCCACGCCCGCCACGCCTCCAACGTCAGGCTGTCGACCAGCGCCTGCAACTCGGGGGTTGCCGTCTCAAAGGGGCGGGGGCTGAGGTAGCCACGACCCCGGGGGTCGAAATTGATAACCGGAATCTGATGCGCATCATCAGGCACAATGCCGGCCATCCGCGCCGCCTGCTCGATGGCGTCGACAAAGTCGCCGTGGCTATCGACCAGACGCCGCGCGGCCGCCTGTCGCCCGGTCCACACGCGACCGCCTGCCACCTGTTCGACAACCTCTGGCGCCAGATCACGCCCGCCTCCAACGCGAGCTAAAAACTGTCGATATGTGTGCACGAGCTGACTCCATAGCAACTCTCGCTCTTCATCGTCCAGCGGATCGCTGCCGCTGAAAAGGTCGGCGTGCCTACCTCGTTTTAGAGCAGCCCGATTGAGATGCAGTTTTTCGTATAGCTCGTGAGTGCTCAGGAGCGCCGCCAGCACGCCGATCGAGCCGGTGAGCGTGCCCCGCTGCGCCATAATATGGTCGGCGCCGGCAGCAACGTAGTAGCCACCGGAAGCGGCGACGTTGCCCATGTATACGAGCACCGGCTTTTTCTGGGCGATACGGTGAATCTGGCGCCAGATGAGGTCCGATGCCAGCGCACTGCCGCCGGGGGAGTCGACGTAAAAGATGAGCGCAGCCATCCGCCTATTTCGTTCGGCGCGACGCAAGAGACGGTTAATCGTTTCATGACCGGCCATTACGCCTCCGATGAACGGGATCGGCAGCTCGACCGGGGGGCGGCGGCTACTGCCGGTGATGATCGTACCCTCGAGGCGCACGACGCCGACAAAGCTCTCTGTGGGCCGGCGCGCCCGCTCGAAAAGCACTCGGCGAGCGCGGTTCCAGCCGAGAAGGCGCGCGTGGGGGGCGTCCCCATCCACTTCCTCCCCCTCTGCCTCGCCCCCGCCCTCCGGCGCCTGCTCCTCAGCTTCGTCGTCAGCCGCCAGCGCCAGGCGCCGCCCCAGGAGACGGGGAAGTTCATCTTCGTAGGCGATAGCATCCACCAGGCCCGCGTCCTGCGCCCGGGTAGCGGGAAAGGGCGCCTGGTCGACGAGCGCCTGCACCGCTGCCTGGGTGAGGGAGCGACCGGCGGCAATGCCGGCTGTTATCATGTCGAAATTGTCCTCGAGCAGCCACTCCAACTGTTCCCGCTGTTCGGGTGTCATCTCCGCTTTGTCGAAGATATTACCCGCTGTCTTATAGGGGGAGATCTGAAGCACATCGGCGCGAATCCCGATCTGTTCGAGCGCGTCCCGGAGAAAGACCAGTTCTACGTAAAGCCCCAGCACCTCAAAGTTGGCGCTTGGCGGGACGACGATGGCGTCCGCGGCTGTGGCAACGTAGTAGTGAGCGAGGTCGAGATAGGGGGTGTAGACGATCGCTTCCTTGCCATTTTCGTGTAGCCGCTCGATCGAACGACGCAGGTTTTGCAGCGTCGCGAGCCCAGGAGCGGTCATCTCCTGTAGAAGAAAGACCGCGCCGCGGACGTTCTCCGCCTCGGCGATACGCCGCAGGCGGTCGTTGAGTTCCTGTATGCTGAGCGGCTCTGGAGGCAGGGGGAGCTGTCTCTGGATGAAGTTGCGCGGTGGACCCGAGCGCTCGGGCAGCGTGCCGGAGATAGGCAGCACAACATAGTCTATGCGCGCGCCGCGCATCCGGCGGAGGCGGTTGCGAAGCGCCACGGCTCCCTGGCGCAGCGCATCGCCCACCAGCAGTCGTAACTCCTGTAGGTCGGCCCGTAGTTCCTTGAAAAAGCCGTCGTTCTCGTTTTTGTCGTCCATGGGGCGATGATAAGTGGGAAAAGGAGAATGGGCAATGAAGGCGAAACGCCTCACCAGGCGGCTGAAAGCCCAGATGAACGGGGCGAGTTGCAGCGCGCTTGTCCTGCGCTATAATGAGTAGGAACAATTGTAAGATGCACAGGGAGCCGGAGTGACCGGCTGAGAGGGCGACTGTTTGTTGCCGACCTGCACACCTGATCCGGGTAATGCCGGCGGAGGGATGCCACAGAGCGTATTGAAGCAGCGACCAGGCCGCCCTTCCCGGGGCGGCTTTTTTGATCCATGATTCTGATCTTTGCCAACGGCGATTTGGAGCACGGCTCCGGCTGGCTCGAACCGATCTTCGAGGAGGCGACGATGACGATCGCCGCCGATGGCGGATCACGCCACCTGCTGGCGCTGGGGCACCGCCCGGACGTCGTCATTGGCGACCTTGATTCGCTTCCGCCCGCTGCCGAGGCAGCGTGGGCAGCGGCGGGAACACGCCTTTTGCGCCACCCGGAGGCTAAGGATGAGACCGATCTGGAGCTTGCCCTCCTTTATGCCCGGGAGCAGTCCGGGGAACCGGTCCGGATCATCGCCGGCCTCGGGGGTCGCCTGGACCAGATCTTCGCCAATGTCCTGCTGCTGATGCATCCGGCGCTACGCAATCAGGATATTCGCTTTCTCACGGCCCATCAGGAGCTGTGGGTGGCGGGCACGACGGGCGCTACTGATCCCATCGAGGTGGAGATTATGGGTAAGGCGGGCGACACGCTCTCGCTGATTCCGCTCGGGGGCGACGCGCTCATCTCCGTGACTGCGGGCCTGCATTGGCCGCTTCGTGACGAGACGCTCAGCTTTGGGCCGGCTCGAGGCCTGAGCAATGTGCTTTTGAATGACCGCGCGCGCGTCCGTATCCGCGACGGCTACCTCCTGCTGGTGCATACCCAGCAGGGATGGCAGCGATAGCGCACGCCCGGATAGGTAGCGTGGCGACGACCGATTCGCATAAGGAGAACAACATGATTCGCAAAGTTTTGACTGTTTTACTACTGTTGCTTACGCTGGCCCTGGCGGCCTGCGGAGCCGACGACGAAGAGCAACTTGAAGGGGAGACCGGCGTCGACATCGCCGCTCCCGCGGCCGATCTGGACGACGATCTCGACCAGGCGGAGGAGGAGGTACTCGAGGAGGAGGTGGTCGAGGCCGATGAAGCCGTTACCCTCACGCTGATGACCCACGACAGCTTTGACATCAGCGAGGAGACGATTCTGCGCTTTGAAGAGGCGCACGATGTCAATCTCGAGCTCCTTCCTGCTGGGGATACTGGGACTGCTTTAAACCAGGCCATTCTCGCCGCCGACAACCCCCTCGCCGATGTCTTCTTTGGCGTGGACAATACGTTCCTAAGCCGCGCGCTGGATGCCGGCATCTTTGAGACCTACGAATCGCCCCTGCTGGCGGAGATTCCCGATCGCTTTGAGCTGGACGAGAGCCACCGGATGCTACCCGTCGACTTTGGCGACGTGTGCCTTAACTACGACGTCGCCTGGTTCGAGGAACGCGGTCTTGAGCCGCCGGATAGTCTGGACGATCTGGTCGACCCCGCCTATGAGGGGCTGCTGGTGGTAGAGAGCCCGGCGACCTCCAGCCCCGGGCTTGCCTTTCTCCTGACGACGATCGCCAACTATGGCACGGACGGCAATTACACCTACCTCAACTACTGGGCCGATCTCGAGAACAATGACGTCCTGGTCGTCAATGACTGGAACAGCGCCTACTATGGTCATTTCAGCGTCGCCGGCGACGGCAACCGCCCGCTGGTCGTGAGCTACGCGTCGAGCCCACCGGCAGAAGTGATCTTCGCCGACCCGCGTCCGGAAGAGGCGCCGAGTGCCAGCGTCGTCGCGCCTGACACCTGCTTCCGGCAGATTGAATTTGTCGGGATCCTAGGAGGAACCGAGCAGCGCGAACTGGCCGAGGCCCTTGTCGACTACATGCTGTCGGAGCCGTTCCAGGAGGACATACCGCTACACATGTTCGTCTTCCCGGTCAACGAGAACGCCGAGCTACCGGCGGAGTTCGTAGAGTTTGCTGCGGTGCCGGATGACCCGGCAACGGTCGCGCCGGAACTCATCGACGAAAATCGCGAGCGGTGGATCGAGAGCTGGTCAGAGACGATGGTGCGCTAGGCTGTGCGAGGGGGTGTAGAGGGAGAGCAACAGCGCCCACAGGCAGGCGAGGCTGACGCGCCTGCCTGTGGGCGCTCGTCTTTGCGGGGCTACTCGCTATGGAACGGCTCGTTACGGTCGGCGGGTGTGATCTCACCCTCGTGGAGCCGCTTGAGGCCGGCGATGCCGGCTTCGTAGAAACCGCCCATGTTCCGCTCGGCCGCTTTCTCGGGGATGGTGGGCTCGCATGTGCAGGACCAGATTACTTCACACGTTTCGTTGCCCAGATCCACAACTTCCATGACGCCGAGATAATCTTTGTACGGCACCCTTTCCGTGAGTATTGAGTACTCCAGGCGACGGTTCTCCTCGTCAAGCGTTTCCAGACGCTCGTCGATAAAGTTGCCGTCCGGCAGCTCGATGTTGCGCACGGCCCCTTCGCCCTCGCCGACGACGGTGGCGCTCTTTACCGCTGACCAGACGTGAATTGTTCCGAAATCTTTCACGCTCTCCCATACCTGGTCGGCAGGCGCGTTAATCGTCCCTCTGCGTTCGATTTCCATCTCCATTCCCTCCATCTTGGGATAAGTTCGGTAGTCGCTTGGTTAAGTGGCTTCCCGCCCGTCCGTCACGCGCTGTAGCGCCCGGACAATCAGGCGCCGGGCCAGCGCGATCTTATACTGATTGTACTCCAGTGGTTGTGCATCAGCCACCGCGAGCGCAGCCGCCTCCTCGAATTGCTTTATCGTGGCTGGTTGGCCTACCAGCGCGGATTCCACCGCCCGCGCGCGCAACGGAACCGGCGCCACGCCTCCCAGGGCGATGCGTACGTCCTCAATTTGGCCGCTCTGCACATGGACGGCGGCGGCCACGCTGACAAGCGCGAAGGCCCACACCTTTCGCGCCATCGCCTTGACGTAGGTGCTGCGCATTGCCGCGGGCAGACCGGGGATCCGCACCGAAAGGAGCAGTTCATCGCGACCGATCCTCGTCTCCCGCCGCCGCTCCTCTGCTGGCGCGGCAAAAAAGTTCTCCAGCGCCACCCGGCGCTCGCCGTCCGTCCATTGTAGGTGAACCTCGGCGTCGAGGACCAAGAGAGCGGGAGCGAGATCAGAGGGATGGGCGGCGACACAGGGGCTGATGTCGAAGATGGCATGGTACTCGTTGCGACCGTCGCGGGCAAAGCAATCGTCGCCACCTTTTAGCCAGCAGTGAAGGTGCGGGTTGCGAAAGTACCAGCAGCGCGGTCGCTGCAACAGGTTTCCGCCGACGGTCGCCATATTGCGTAGTTGGGGTGTGGCAGCCACTTCCGCCGCTTCAGCGAGGGCCGCGTAGGGTCCTGCGAGTGTCGCGCTGTTCTGCACGTCGCTTAGCGTTGCCAGGGCGCCCACCCTTACGCCTCCGTCCCGCACCGTCTGGATCTCACGCGGCAGCGCTTCGAGCCGTTTGATATCGACTACATAGTTCGGGGCGGCGATCTCCTGCTTCATCAACGTCAGCAGATCGGTGCCGCCGGCGAGGAGTTCACTTCCGTCACGGCTCAAGAAGCGGAAGGCCTCTTCTAGCGATTGTGGGCGCTGGTATTCGAAAGGGTACATCAGCGTCTCTCCCTCTCCATTGAGTTATTCGTGTCGCTTTTCCCTTTCTCCAGGAGCGCCCGCAGTACGCGCCACTGTGTCAGCGGCGCCTCGCGGATGCGGACGCCGGTCGCATCGTAAATCGCGTTGGCTATGGCAGGGGCCGTGGGTATGATGGGCGGCTCGCCAATACCCTTCGCGCCGGTGGGGTTCGCCTCGGGGTCGGGGCGATCGACGGCGTTGTGGGTTGTCGGAGGAACGTCCGCGACGGTCGGCACCTTGTAATGCTCCAGGTTCGGGTTGAGCACGAATCCGAGCCGATCGTCGAGGATGCGCTCTTCCATAAGCGCAAAGCCGATGCCTTGCGTCACGCCCCCGAGCACCTGGCTGTTGACCATCGTCGGGTTGATCACGCGCCCACAGTCGTGGCTAGCTGCCACCCGCAGCACGGTGACCTCGCCCGTTTCAACGTCGACCTCGACCTCGACGCACTGGGCACCGAAGGTGCGCACCGACTTGTCCTCGGGGTTGGGGCCGCGCATGCCCTGCCCGAGGATCATGTGCGGGGCCATGCGCCCCATCACTTCGCGCACTTCGACCTCGCTGCGACCATATTCTCGCCCTCCCACGATAAAGATAATGCCGTCACGGATGTCGAGCGTCTCCGGATCTTCCACTTCCAGCAAGAGAGCCGCCGCCTGCAGCAACTGTTCGCGTGCATCGGCGGCTGCGGCGCGCACGGCGGGACCCAGTGTCGCCTGCGTGGCGCTGCCAGCGCTGACGGGGGAGTAGGGACCCTGGGCGGTGTCCCCCAGGTGGAGCGTAATCTGTGCCATCGGCAATCCCAGCGTTTCCGCTGCGACCTGCGTCAGGCCGGTTCGCGTACCGGTGCCAATGTCCTGTGTGCCGGTGACGACGTCCGCCGTACCATCGCTGTTGAGTTTGACCCACGCGTAGCCCGGCGCGTGGCCTGCGCCGCCCCACTCGTGAGCCGCAAAGCCGATGCCCCGTCGCTTTGCGCCGTCGGCGGGCAGGCGCCGGTATCCATCCCAGCCGAAGGCTTCTGTGACCTTGTCGTAGGCGATGCGCAGGCTCTCGGGGCTGGTGTAGGGACGATCCTTCTTCTGGTCCCAATCGGCGTAGTTCTTGCGCCGCAGCTCCACCGGATCGACATCCAGCCTGCGCGCCAGCTCGTCCATTGCCTGCTCTAGCGCCCACGCGCCCTCGACGTAGCCGGGCGCGCGGAAGGCGACGCTGGGACCGGCGTTTATATAGGCCGCCGTCTTTCGGGTGCGGACGTTGGGGCAGCGGTAGAGCCGCTGGTACGGCCCGCCGACGTTGCTGGCTTCGCCGCCAACCATGTAGGCACCCACGCCTAGGGTCGCCTCCAATTCGATCGCGGTGAGCGTGCCGTCGCTGCGCGCCCCGAGCCGCACCCGCTGGTGGGTCGGATTGCGGTTGCCAGCGGCGAGGTTCTCTGCCTCACGATCGAGCATCAGCTGTACCGGCTGCCCGGTTAGCTGGGAGAGCAGTGCCGCGATGACCGTTTGCTTCCATGCGATTTGCTTGCTGCCAAAGCCGCCGCCCATGTAGCGCTTGACCACGCGCACGCGGTCCTCCCGCAGACCGAGCTTCTCTGCCACCTGCTCCCGGACTTCGAACACACCCTGCGTCGATTCATAAAGAGTAAGGCTATCGCCGTCCCAGGAGGCGGTACAGCCATGAGGCTCCAGGCAGTTGTGCAGCGCAGTTTGCGTGTAGAACGTGCCTTCGACGATGACGTCTGCCTCCTCAAGGCCCGTCGCCACGTCTCCCCGCTCGTACAATTTTGGCTCGCCCACGCGATTGCCACCTTCGTGAACGGCGGGTGCGTGTGGTTCTAGAGCAGCGAGCATGTCCGTGACGAAGGGCAGCGGCTCATACTCGACCTCGATGAGGCGCAGCGCGTCGAGCGCCACCTCCTCGTTCTCGGCGGCCACCGCGGCCACTTCCTCGCCGACAAAACGGACGGTACTGTCAAACAGCTTGCTGTTCTCGTACCAGCGGATGTCCGGCGCATTCTCCATGCTAAGGACGGCGTGGACGCCTTCTAGCGCCTCCGCCGCCGAGCTGTCGACGCGGCGCACGCGGGCGTGCGGGTGCGGGCTGCGGAGGACGCGCGCGTAGAGCTGGCCCGGCAGGCGGATGTCATAGGCATAGCGGGCGCGCCCCGTTACCTTTTCCGGCCCTTCGACGCGTGTATGTGGCTCTCCGACGACACTCAGGGAGGCGTCCCGCCCCCATGGCTCGACGCCGCTTCGCTCCACCACCTTTAGCTTCTCTTTCTGGTCCTCGCCTTCGCGCAGCGTTTCGATGTGTTCAATCGGCATAGAGGCTTCTCCTTGCGTAGAATTAGTGCTCCACTTCCGCCCTTTCTCAGGAGGCCGAAGAGAGCTCGCTTGCCCGCTGTCCGGCTTTCACAATGTTGCGGTAGGCGCCACAGCGGCAGAGGTTACCGCTGACAGCGCGCACGACCTCGTCCTCAGAGGGCCGCGGATTCTCGTTGAGTAACCCGTGGATGCTCATTATCTGCCCTGGTGTGCAGAAGCCGCACTGCAAGGCGTCTGCTTCGATGAAGGCCTGTTGAACCGGGTCGAGCTCGCCGTCGCGGACCAACCCCTCGATAGTTTTGATCTCCCGCCCGTCACAGTCGACGGCGAGCAGGAGGCAGGCGTACATGGCGCGCCCGTCTACGAGAACCGTACAGGCGCCGCAATCGCCCATCTCGCAGACCTTCTTTGTACCTGTAAGGCGCAGGTTATGCCGCAGCGCATCGAGGAGCGTGCGGCGGGGGTCGAGCGTCAGGGAGTGTTCTACTCCGTTGACCTCGAGGGTGACTGTCGTGTCGTGCATAGGAGCCTCGCGCTGTGGCTGGCTGCCGCTTCTGGCCGCGCGGCAGCAGTTCATTGGTCCTCTACCGGAACGCAGAGAACGCACGCTGCCGATCATAGGGCAGGCCTTCAGCACGGTCTATACCATCGGATACAGGCGGGGATACAGTGCAGGATACAAATGGCATGCGGGCAGCGTGGAGATCGCGCACCCATTCCTCATCTGCTATGATATACGTTGCACTGGCTTCCACGGCCAGCGCGACGATCGATTTTCACGTGGCGGTCGCAGCCTACCCGCCTCAACAAAACAAGGAGTAAAGACCCCATGTCTGCAAGAGATGAGTACGACTTCCGCGCCCTTGGACGCCGTGTCACGGCGCCGAGTAAAGAGCTGGATACTTTCCCCGCGCCGCGACACGTGAGCACTGTGCGCTTTACAAGCGAGGAGCTGACCAGCTTCTGCCCGGTGACAGAGCAGCCGGATTTCAACCGTGTGGAGATTGAATACCGGCCGGATGAGCTCTGCGTGGAGAGCAAGAGCCTCAAGCTTTACCTGTGGTCGTTCCGCGAGGAGCGAATCTTTGGCGAGACGCTGGCCAGCACGATCGCGCAGGACCTCGTCGACGTGCTTCGTCCCCACATGTGCAAGGTAAAGCTGATCCAAAACATTCGCGGCGGGATGCAGCTGACCGCGGTGGCCGAGATCGAGCGGGGAGATGAGGCGTAGGCGATGTTCTACGTCGCCCTGTACCTGATTGCTATTGTGCTGGCCAACCTTTTGGTCGCGCGCTTCGGACCCGAATCGGTGATCATTGTCGCCTTCCTCTTCATTGGCCTAGACCTGACGGCACGCGACCATCTTCACGATGCCTGGCGGGGCGAGGGGCTGGCGTGGAAGATGGCGCTTCTAATCGCCGCTGGTTCCTTACTATCATGGCTGTTGAACCGTGAGGCGGGTCCGGTCGCCGTGGCCAGTTTTGTCGCCTTTGCCGCTGCGGCGACGGTCGACGCCGTCGTTTACCATCTGCTCTACCGCTACCCGCGCTTTTTGCGCATTAACGGCAGCAATGTACCCAGCGCAGCTGTCGATTCGGTGCTCTTTCCGACGCTGGCCTTTGGAAGCTTTCTACCGCTGATCGTGTTGGGGCAGTTTGCCGCCAAGGTTGGGGGGGGCTTTGTCTGGTCGCTGCTCTTTCGCTGGCTGGAAAGAGCGAGAAGGTGATGAGGTCAGGGGGCCGTAGCACCTTCTGCCAGCGCCCGCTCCCGGAGTTGCCCGCAACCGGCGTCGATGTCGATCCCCCGCCGTTGGCGCACCGTGCTCGGGATGTCGTACTGGTGCAGGATCTGTTGAAAGCGGCTGATGGCTTCCCGTTCGCTCGGTGAGCCGCCGTACGCGCCGGTCGGATTGAGCGGGATCAGGTTGATGTGGGCATCCATCCCTGCCAGCAACTGACCGAGAGCGTGTGCCTGCGCTGGCGTATCATTTTCGTTGGCAATGAGCGTCCACTCAAAGAAGATGCGTCGGCCACGCTTTCGCGTGTACTCACGACAGGCGGCGAGGAGCTCTGTCAGGTCCCAGCGCCGGGCAACGGGAACAAGGGCCCCTCGCTCAGCGTCCGTCGCGCCATGCAGGCTGACGGCGAGGTTGATAGGGATTTCGCTCTCCGCCAGGCGGCGGATCGCCGGGGCGATACCGACCGTGCTGACGGTAATATAGCGCGGACCGATGGCAAGCCCCTTATCGTCTGTGAGGATTTCCACGGCGCTCATCGTGGCCGCTTCGTTGTGCAGGGGCTCGCCCATGCCCATGAAGACGATGTTGCGCA
The DNA here is from genome assembly GCA_033722535.1 of Promineifilaceae bacterium (SeqCode). GTDB lineage: Bacteria > Chloroflexota > Anaerolineae > Promineifilales > Promineifilaceae > JAAYYY01. Next base: position 37,709 of record JAWVYW010000006.1, on the reverse strand, counting down.
GCTGGTGCGGTGTGTCGGCCTCCTGGGCGGCTTGCAGGGCCACCAGAACCTGGCCCACAATTTCCCCCGGCGTCAGATGGCGCTCGAAGCCCATTTGCCCCGTTGCGCAGAAGACGCAGCCCATTGCGCAGCCGGCCTGGCTGCTGATGCAGACGGTGTAGCGGTTACGATAGGGCATCAGCACCGTCTCGATCATCTGGCCATCTTTGAGCCGGAGCAAGAACTTACGGGTGCCGTCGCGGCTGACCTGCTCCAGGAGTACCTCTGGCTGCGCCAACGTCGCCCGTTCTGCCAGAAGGGCGCGCAGGTCTGGGCGTAGCGCTTCCATGGCGTCGATAGAGGTGACGCCCTCGCGATAGAGGTAGTCCCACACTCGCTCGGCATGGTAGGCGCTGTAGCCCCAGGCGGCGAGGAGCTCCGTTAGCTCGGAGCGCGTGTAGTCGTAGAGGTTGATCACTCCACTGAGCGGCGGGCAGAGACGGCGGGAAGCGGCTCTCCGTCGCCGCTAGAAGAGCCCCCAGTCGCCGCCTGCGCCTTCCTCCATAAGAGAGGGATCCCAGAGCTCGGTGCCAATCTCCACTTTGCTCTCGCCTTCGATCACCGTGTTCGCGGTCACGCGGACCTGCTCGACCAGCTGCGGAGCATAGGGACAGAATGGGGTGGTCATGATCATGATGATGTGCACGTTACCGGCCTCGTCGAGGTCCAGGTTGCGGATCAGGCCGAGCTCGACCACGTTGAGCCCGATCTCCGGGTCAACGACGGCGCGCAGTGCTTCCATGATTTCTTCTTTGGTCTCGTCAGTTGTTGTCGATGACATGAGTTATCCTCGTTCAAAACTCCGGGATCAGATTCGTATCTTTATCACTTATGCGACCGTTGCTTCCTGCTCGCCCTCCGGCGTGATGATCGTAAATTTACAGCAAGGGGCGCCGTCGAGCATACAGCTATGCTGCTCGACGTCAGCATTCAGGACGGTCACAATCAGCTCTCGATCGAAGGCACAAATTTCATCGTGCTGCTGACCAAGCGAGAGGTAGGGGCAACTGTACTCTATCAAGCGATAGGAGCCATCTTCCTCCTCCCAGCGGGCCAGAAAGCCTTCCTCCGCCAGGAGATCGACCAGATAGTCCAGACGCGCCTCCAGTGGCAAATCCTCAAGGGCACCCTCGTGCTCTTCGACGATGCGCGTCACGACGTTGTGGAAAAGGTCGATGACGACCTCCGGCGGAAAACGCTGTTTCAGCTCAGTAATCAGCCGGGTGCTCAGCCGCGCATAACGCTTCGGAAAGAGCTCGAGGCCCTTTTCCGACAGGCTGTAGACATGGTACGGTCGACCCACCTTGCGCCGCACACTTTCGGTCTTGAGCAGTGACTCGGCCTGGAGCGCGTTTAGGTGGTGGCGCACCGTCACGGGGGAGACGTCGGCTGCCTCGGCAAGATCATTCACCGTCGCCTGGTGCTTGGACTTGATGGTGCGCAGAATGATGTCGCGCGTGCTTTCCTTATCGCTGTTGCCTGTTATCCGTTTCACGATAAAATATCCGGTGTACTCCTCCTCGACACACGTCGCTCCCTCTCACCCTGAGTGCTTCTTCGATTCTATCAAAACGCCTTTGGGCTGTCAATTTGCGGTATTTTTATCATTATTATGATAAATATTGACGCGTTCCGAGCGCTATGTTATACTCAGGCACGGTTACGCTGGGTGCCACAATGGGCCCTGTCGGGGAAACAAGCACGTGTGTTTACGCACAACATATATCAGCCCCCTAAGCTATGAGGTAAGGTGCAGGCAGTAAGTGCACCTGCTCGTCAAGAGAATTCAGCACAAGAGGCTCAAAGAGTCCGAGAAACACAAACTGTTTGTTCGACGCAATTACTGAACAACAAGGAGATAGAACGATAGATGACGGCTGCACTAGAGATACGAAATTTACACGTCGCCGTAGGGGACACAGAGATCCTCAAGGGGATTGACCTCCTGGTAAAGCAGGGAGAAATCCACGCCCTGATGGGACCGAACGGATCGGGCAAAAGCACACTGGCGTATGCGCTCGCCGGCCACCCTGCCTATGAACCGACGGCGGGTCAGGTCATCTTTGACGGCCAGGATCTGCTCGAAATGGAGCCGGACGAGCGCTCGCGCGCTGGCCTCTTCCTCGCCTTCCAGTATCCGGTCGCCGTTCCCGGCGTGACGGTTGCCAACTTTCTGCGCCAGGCGCTGAACGCGCGCGAGCGCGCGGACGACAAGGGTATTTCCATCCCCGCCTTCCGCCGCTTGCTGAAGGAAAAGATGGATTTGCTGAATATGGATCACAAATTTGCCGGTCGTTACCTTAACGAGGGCTTCTCCGGCGGTGAAAAGAAGCGCGCCGAAATTCTGCAGATGGCGACGCTGGAGCCGAAGATTGCCGTTATGGATGAGACTGACTCAGGTCTGGACATCGACGCGCTACGGATCGTGGCCGAGGGAGCGCTGCGCTTGAAGCAGGAGCTGAATATGGGCATGCTGATCATCACCCATTACCAGCGGATTCTGAATTACATCGAACCGGATAAAGTTCACGTTATGTTGCAGGGTCGCATTGTCGAAAGCGGCGGTCCCGAGCTCGCCATGGAGCTAGAAGAGAAAGGCTACGACTGGCTCCGTGAAAAGCACGACATTCTGAAGGAGGCTTAAATGGCTGATTTAATTGAACGCGATAACCTGACTGAAGAGGAAGTTGTCGCCGTCGTCAACGCCGATTACGCGTCAAAGTACGGCTTCTCCGACGAAGAAGATTACGTCTTTAAGGCGGAAAAGGGGCTTACTGAAGAGATGGTGCGTACCATCTCAATGATGAAGGGTGAGCCGGAGTGGATGCTCGAGTATCGTCTGAAGGCGCTCGAACATTTCGAGGAGCGTCCGATGCCATCATGGGGCGCCGACCTGGACGGGATTGACTTCGATGACATCTACTACTACATCAAGCCCGCCGATCGCCAGGAAGATGATTGGGAGGACGTGCCGCCGTACATCAAGGATACGTTTAACAAGCTGGGTATTCCTGAGGCGGAGCAGAAGTTCCTCAGTGGTGTGGCCGCTCAGTACGAGTCCGAAGTTGTCTACCACAACATCAAGAAAGAACTTGAAGAAAAGGGCGTCGTCTTCCTCGGCATGGACGAGGCGCTTAAGCAGTATCCGGAGCTGGTGAAGGAGTACTTCGGGACGATCATTCCTTACAACGACAACAAATTTGCCGCCCTGAATACGGCTGTCTGGTCTGGTGGTAGCTTCATTTACGTGCCGCCGGGCGTGCATGTTGAGATGCCGTTGCAGGCCTACTTCCGCATCAACGCCAAGAATGTGGGGCAGTTCGAGCGGACGCTGATCATCGTCGACGAAGGGGCTTACGTCCATTACGTCGAGGGCTGCACCGCGCCGATTTACAGCTCCGATTCGCTGCACTCGGCCGTGGTGGAGATCATCGTGCGCAAGGGCGGGCGTTGCCGCTACACGACGATCCAGAACTGGTCGAACAACGTCTATAATCTCGTGACCAAGCGCGCGGTTGCCTATGAAAACGCGACGATGGAGTGGGTTGACGGCAACCTGGGCTCCAAGGTGACGATGAAGTACCCGGCGGTCTACCTGATGGAGCCGGGCGCTCACGGGGAGGTGCTGTCAATTGCCTTCGCCGGCAAGGAGCAGCACCAGGACGCGGGCGGCAAGGTCGTCCACGTGGCGCCGCACACGACCAGCCGCATCATTTCGAAGTCGATCTGCAAGGGTGGCGGTCGCAGCTCCTATCGGGGTCTGTTAAAGGTCCACGAGGGGGCGTACGATTCCAAGTCGAATGTTGTCTGCGACGCGCTGTTGCTAGACGAAGAGAGCCGTTCGGACACCTATCCCTACATCGAGATCGACGAGCAGGAAGTGACGATCGGCCATGAGGCGTCGGTGAGCAAGGTCGGCGAGGAGCAGCTCTTCTACCTGATGAGCCGCGGCATCGACGAAGAGATGGCGAACACGCTGATCGTCAACGGCTTCATCGAGCCGCTGGTCAAGGAGCTCCCGATGGAGTACGCCATTGAGATGAACCGGCTAATTCAGCTGCAGATGGAAGGGTCGATCGGTTAATGAGTAAGATGCAAACGACTACAGAGGAAACAACGGCACCCTACACGCGCGAGGCGGTTGAAGCACTTTCGCGCGCGCTGGACGAACCAGAGTGGATGCGCGACTTCCGGCTGGCGGCGTGGGATATCTTCGCGGCGACGCCGATGCCCACCACCAACAACGAGGCCTGGCGCCGCACCGATATTCGCCGCTTCAAGCTGGACGAGGTCGGCCCGCCTACGGTGGAGAAGATCGCCGCTGAGGGCAACGGACATGGGACAGAGACGGCAGCCCCTGACTATCTCGGCGCCCCGCTGACCGAGGGTCGGCCCGGCGGTTCACTTGTCCTGCTCGACGGCGAGACGGTGCAGTACGAGCTGAGTGCGGAACTGAAAGAGCAGGGTGTCATTTTCACTGACATGCACACCGCTGTGCGCGAGCACGGTGACCTGGTGCGCAAGTACTTCATGACCGAGGTGGTGCGTCCCGAGGAAGGGAAGTTCGCGGCCCTGCACGCTGCCTTCTGGCGTGGTGGTACGTTCCTTTACGTGCCTCCTGGCGTTAGCGTAGCTGCGCCGCTCCACAGCGCTCTCTGGGCGCCCGGCGGTCGCACGTACACCCACACGCTCGTCGTACTGGGGGAAGGGGCGGAAGCCGTCTTCTTTGACGAGTACGCATCCGAGCGCGGCGAGGGTCAGGCGCTGCACAATGGGGTCGTCGAACTGCTGGTTGGCGACAACGCGAACCTGATTTACGTTTCGCTCCAGGACCTGGGCACCAACACCTGGCAGTTCACGCACGAACGCGGTCGCGTCGGGCGCGATGGCCGCCTCGATTGGGTCGCCAGCATGATGGGCACCCGGTTGACCAAATCCTTTCAGACGGTTGAACTGGACGAGCCGGGAGGATGGGCACGCATGAGCGGCCTCTTCTTCACCAGCGCGCGGCAGCACTTTGACCTCGACACGCAACAGAACCATAATGCCGCCGACACGGTAAGCGATCTGCTCTACAAGGGCGCATTGCGGGACAAGTCCCGCTGTGTCTGGCAGGGCATGATTAAGGCGCTGCCGGGCAGCCAGCGGATCGACGGCTTCCAGGCCAACCGTAATCTGGTTCTGGACCGCAATGCGCGGGCCGATTCCATTCCGGGGCTGGAGATCGAGGCCGACGACGTTCGCTGTACCCACGCGTCGACCATCGGGCAGCTCGATCAGGCGGAGATCTTCTACCTAATGAGTCGAGGTATCGAGGAGAAAACGGCGATGGAGATGGTTGTCCTCGGCTTCTTTGACCCAGTCATGCAGCGTATCCCCTTTGAAGGGGTGCGCGAGCGGATTGAAGAGCGCATACTGGACAAGCTGCGCTAAAGAGGAGGAGAGAGGATGAGTCATCACCAACACAATGATCGAGGCTATGCCAACCCGGACGTGCTAGTAAGTACGGAGTGGGTTGCCGCAAACCTCGACCGGACCGACGAGGTCCGCCTGGTGGAATCGAATGAGGATGTTCTGCTTTACAGCACCGGCCACATTCCCAACGCGGTTCACATCGACTGGGTTGCGGATCTGAACGATCCGGTGCGCCGGGACTACATCAACGCCGAGCAGTTCCAGGAGTTGATGGCCCGCCAGGGCATCGACAACGATACGACCGTCGTCTTTTATGGCGATAAGAACAACTGGTGGGCGGCCTATGCTCTCTGGGTGTTCCGCCTCTTCGGCCACGACAACGTCAAGATCATGGACGGCGGCCGTAAAAAATGGGTTGATGAGGGGCGCGAGCTGACCCAGGAGACGCCGGAGGTCCCCCGGAGCGAGTACCGTGCGCCGCAGCGCGCCGACTACAAGATCCGTGCCTTCCGAGACCAGGTGCTGGATCACCTTGACGATGACCAGCCGCTGGTGGACGTCCGCAGCCCGGCGGAGTTCAGCGGCGAGCTCCTGCACATGCCGGGCAGCCCCCAGGAAGGCGCTCTCCGCGGCGGGCACATCCGGGGGGCGGTGAACGTACCCTGGAGCCGCGCCGTCAATGAGGACGGCACCTTCAAATCTGCCGACGAGCTGCGAGCGATCTACGAAGAGGAGCAGGGCCTGACGCCGCACAAGAACGTCATTGCCTACTGCCGGATCGGGGAGCGCAGCAGCCACACATGGTTTGTGCTCAACTATCTGCTCGGCTACCCCAACGTACGCAACTACGACGGTTCGTGGACGGAGTGGGGTAACCTGGTAGACGTCCCTATCGAGAATCCGTCACAGCAGTGAGCGCGCTATAGGCGCCATCGCCGTCCGCCCAAATCACTTTAACGGCGATGCTTAATGTCAGAAGACCCTGCCGCGACGGTGGGGTCTTTTTGCTGTGGCAGACAGCGAGGGAAGATGTGACAGGCGGCATCGATAGGGCTGACATCTGACACCCGCCCGCTGCCCGGGTTAGTACTATAATCGCCGATGGTCAATTACTAGAAAGGTTGCTTATGCTCGACGTTCAACAGATACGACAGGATTTTCCGATTCTTCACCGGGAGGTGCGGCCCGGCGTGCCACTGGTCTATCTCGACAGTGCGGCCAGTTCTCAGAAGCCGCGACAGGTGATCGAGGCTATGAACGGCTATTACCGGAAGCAGCATGCCAACGTCCATCGCGGCATCCACGAGCTGAGTGAAAGCGCAACCGCAGCCTACGAAGGCGCGCGCACGCGGATTGCCCGCTTCATAAATGCGCCGGAGCCGGAGTCAGTCATCTATGTGCGTAACGCGACTGAAGGCATTAATCTCGTCGCCCAGAGCTGGGGGCGCGCGAATATCACGACCGGCGACGAGATTTTGCTGACAGAGATGGAGCACCACGCCAACATCGTCCCCTGGCAGATGCTGGCTGCGGAGAAGGGGGCTACCATTCGCTGGCTGCCGGTACGGGACGACGGGACGCTAAATATGGACAGGTTAGGTAGCTTCCTGAGCGAAAAAACGCGCCTCTTCGCCTTCAGCGCGATGTCTAACGTCCTGGGCACCATCAACCCGGTCCAGGAGCTGGTTGCCGCCGCTCATGGCGTCGGCGCGCTCGCGCTCGTAGACGCGGCGCAACATGTCGCCCACCTGCCGGTCGACGTGCAGGCGCTGGACGCCGACTTTCTCGTCTTCTCCGGGCACAAGATGTGCGGCCCCACCGGGATCGGCGTCCTTTACGGGCGGCATGAGCTACTGGAAGCGATGCCGCCATTTTTGGGCGGCGGCGACATGATCCGCCGCGTAACATTTGATAGCTTCATCCCTAATGAGCTGCCCTACAAGTTTGAGGCCGGTACGCCGGCTATTGCCGAGGCAGTCGGGCTGGGCGCTGCGGTAGATTATCTCAGCGAAGTGGGGATGGAACATGTGCATGCTCACGAACGCTCGGTAACGGGCTATGCGTTGGAAGCGTTGAGCGAGGTGCAGGGGCTGTCTCTCTTCGGTCCACCGCCGAACCAGAGAGGGGGCGTGGCAACATTCGCCGTGCCAGGACTTCACCCGCATGATATTGCCCAACTTCTCGACGAGGAAGGGGTCGCCATCCGTGCCGGTCATCACTGCGCCATGCCGCTCCACCAGAAGATGAATCTCCCCGCTTCCGCGCGCGCGAGCTTCTACCTCTACACGACGCGCGATGAGGTGGACAGGCTGGTGGAGGCGCTGGAGCGGGCGAAGCGCGTCTTTCGTATCGGCGTCTGAGTGAACTGGCAGAGGAGAGCGTAATGAGCAGCCAGATGTATCGGGAACAGATAATCGATCTATACGAGAATCCGCTCAACTACGGTGATCTAGAGCCCGCCGACTTTGCTTACGAGGAGGACAATCCCCTCTGTGGCGACGTCATCCGCATTGCAGTGCGCCTGGACAACGAGGGGCGGGTGGCGGACGTTGGCTGGCAGGGGCAGGGCTGCGCCATCAGTCAGGCATCGGCCTCTCTGCTCACCGAGGAAATTCGCGGGCTGACCGTCGACGAGGTGCGCGAATTCCCCAAGGAACGGTTGCTAGAGCTGATAGGCGTCCCGCTCAGCATGGCGCGCGTCAAGTGCGCACTCCTTTCGCTAAAGGTGTTAAAGGCGGGCGCATATGGCATTCCCGATCCACAAGAGCTGCGCGGCGACTGAGCAGCCGGCTCGCGCGCTCATCACTCTTGTGTTCTGGCACGGCGTGCGGATAATGAGGCAGTTGGTTTCCACCTGTAGAAGAGAGCGGTGATCTTCCTATGTCTGATTTTGTTCGCGTCTGTAAAGTAACCGATATTGCTCCAGGGGAGCGACGGCACGTCGACTTTGAAGAAGAGACCGTCGTCGTCTTTAACGTGGGCGGCGAGTTCTATGCCATCGCCGATCTCTGCACGCACGATGGCGGTCCGCTCGAGGATGGGGATCTCGAAGGGTACGAGGTGGAATGCCCGCGTCACGGCGCCCGCTTCGATATCCGGTCCGGCGCCGTCTGCCAGTTTCCGGCCGTTGTACCCATTCCGACGTATGAAACGCGGGTTGAGGGAGACGAGCTTTACATAGAGAATCCTGATGTATGGTGAGAAGATTCCCGGCCTGGGAAAAGGAGCATACCGTTGAAAGTCGCTTACGTCTTTGCAACGCCTCGCGCCGCCAGCTACAAACTCGCCCAGATGATCTTACCGCAACTGGAAGCGGGAACGCACGGCGTCGACGTAGTGGGGATGTTTTTCTTTGACGACAACACCTTCGTGCTCCGGGAGGGAGATCCGGTCGGCGAGCGCCTGGCGAAGGTAGCCGTCGACAAGGGTATGCTGCTGATGATGTGCGATATGTGCGCGCTGGAGCGTAATCTGGCCGAAGGCGCGCCGCGCTGGTGTGACCCGGCAACTGGCGCGGGGAGGGAAGAGCCCGCCGAGTGCCAGCCGCGCAATACAGTTGCCGGGGTGACCGTCGGCTGCTTCCCCGATCTCTACAGCGCGCTTGCCGGCAATCCGCCTGATCAGGTTATTACTCTTTAGCCGACCGCCTGGCGGCCTCTCACGCATTATATAACCCCATCTTTTCACCTCCTTTTTATGTAGGACGGCGATTTTTGTGCTATAATATTAGAACAGATGTTCTAAGAGATAGACACAATCGTTCCCTCAGTGGAGCGTCATCGATGTCCGCGCTACCGTTCTGCCTAAGGAGAAAAAGATGCCGACACCTCGCCCACAACCGCTCAGTTATTGCCTTTACGATGCCTTTTCTGATCCCGATCACCATCCCCCACAGGCGGCGCGCCAGCTGTGGGCGATCCGAGAAGGCGCCCGTCGGGGCCGCCAGTGGCGTGAAGTGCGCGCACGCAAGGAACACAGTTGCGTCCGCGGCTGCGCCATTATCGCGGGCGATCTCTACTTCCACTACGCTCTTGGCGGCCCGTGGAATGACGCTTTCCGGCTTTGTGCCGGCTGCATGGCGATGCACCTCTACTTCAGTGGCGCCGAAGAAGAGGCGCCTGTTCGCTACACCCACTGGGACCCGGGGCGCGAGCGGCCCGTTGCCGAGGAGCAGGTCGATCAGGGGCAGCGGCGCCAGCGGCGGGGACGCCATTCGCCCGCCGATCCGGCGCGCGGTGGCATGATGCGCGCGTCCCAGACGCACCGCTAGTACCGTGTTTAACCTGGTGGGAAGCGGCGCTTTGCGCTTCCCACCGCGTCCTCCCTCCTTCTCCCTTCCCTTCCCAACCAGAGTTCCTCATAGCCCCACTCCGCTGGCGCTGATGCCGCGCCTGTCGCCGCTCGCCGGTTGACACGCTCCTGCCCCTCCTCTATATTTAGCGCGATTTAAGCGTCTAGACGGCTTTCGTGTCGCCTGCACTCTGATCGCCACCCACTTCATTCTGGAATGAAAACTATGAATATTGGCACTGTCAAACCGATCTCGATCAACGAGGAGATGCGTGACTCCTACCTGAGCTACGCAATGAGCGTCATCGTCGCGCGTGCGTTACCCGATGTACGTGATGGCTTAAAGCCGGTACAGCGGCGCATCCTCTACGCGATGCACGACATGGGCCTCTACCCGGACCGTCCGTCCCGCAAGAGCGCGCGCGTCGTCGGCGAAGTACTGGGCAAATATCATCCTCATGGTGACCAGAGCGTGTACGATGCGATGGTCCGTATGGCACAGGATTTCGCCATGCGCTATCCGCTGGTAGAGGGGCAGGGGAACTTTGGTAGCATCGACGGCGATGCTGCCGCGGCGATGCGCTACACCGAGGCGCGCATGACCACGGCGGGAGCCGACCTGCTGGAGGATCTCGATCGCGACACCGTCGACTTCGTGCGCAATTTCGACGATACGATGCGCGAGCCGGAGGTGCTGCCGGCAACGCTGCCCAATCTGCTGATCAACGGCTCCAGCGGCATCGCGGTCGGCATGTCGACGAGTGTCCCGCCACACAATCTGGGAGAGGTGGTCGACGCGCTTGATTTTATGTTGCAGGAGTGGGAACAGCTCGACGAGCTTTCCGTCAGTCAGTTGCTGAAGTTCATCCAGGGACCGGACTTCCCGACGGGCGGCATCGTCTTTCGGCGCCGGGGCAAGAGCGAGCAGGACGCCCTGCTCAATGCTTATGCGACCGGCCGGGGGCGCGTAACAGTGCGCGCCCGGGTGCACGTGGAGCAGATGGAGCGGAATAAGTCGCGGCTGGTGATTACCGAACTCCCCTACCAGATCAACAAGACGAACCTGATCGCTAAAATCGCCGATTTGCACCGCGACGGCAAGATCGAGGGATTGACCGACCTGCGCGACGAAAGCGATCGCAACGGTATGCGGATCATTCTTGAGACGACGCGTACGGTGGAGGCGGAAGCAGTTCTGATGGATCTGTTCCGGCTGACGCCGATGGAGAGCACCTTCAGCATCATCATGATCGCGCTGGTGGACGGGCGCCCGCGCGTGCTGACGCTGAAGCAGGCGCTGCGTCACTACCTGGAGCACCGGCTGGAGGTGGTGCGGCGGCGGAGCGAACATGATCTGACGCGCGCCAAGCAGCGTGCGCACGTCCTCGCGGGCCTGCTGGTCGCGCTCGCCCATCTGGACGACGTTATCGACGTCATCCGCCGCTCGCGGAGCGTTGAAACCGCACGCAACAATTTGCAGCGCCGCTTTCGCTTGACGGACGTGCAGGCGCAGGCGGTCCTCGACATGCCATTGCGCCGCCTTGCGTCGCTGGAGCGGCAGAAAATCAATGACGAATTTGAAGAGAAGCAGCGGTTGATCGACCATCTGGAGGAGCTGCTTTCACGGCCTGAGCTGATGCGGCAGCGGGTGCGGGAGGAGTTGCACGAGGTCCGCTCCCGCTACGCCGATGCGCGGCGCACGCAGATTATCGGCGGCAGCGCCGATGACGCCGTAATGGCGGCTGATCTCCTACCCGACGAGAAGACCTGGATAATGATCACCCGCGAAGGAACAGTGGCCCGTACCAGCTCGCCCGAGAGAGCCCCGGTTCCGCCGCGCCCGCCGGAGTTGCCCCGTTTTCTGATGGCGGCCAACACGCAAGATTTACTTTATCTCTTTACAGCCGCCGGGGAGGCGGTGAGCGTTCCCGTTCATCAGTTGCCACGGGCACGGAACTTGGGCGAAGGGACGCACTGGGCCGCTATGAGCGGCCTGACCCGCCGTGAGCATCTGGCAGATGCCCTGGTGGTGCCCTCGGGGCGGGAAGATGGCTTCCTTTTCCTGACCACCCTTGGCGGCACCTGCAAGCGCGTCCGGCTTGAAGAGATGCCAGGCGCCACGACCGATCCCTTCATGGTGATGAAAGTCGAGGAGGATGATGCCCTCGGCTGGGCACGTTTGACGACCGGTAGGGATCAGGTTATTCTCGTGACAGCAGGTGGTCAGGCGATCCGCTTCACCGAGGATGAAGTGCGAGCGATGGGCCTGGCTGCCGGCGGCGTCTACGGCGTACGACTGGAAGATGAACTCGACGGCGTGGTTGCCGTGGCGCTGGCGCGTCATGGGCACTACCTGTGGTCTATCGCCGACACGGGCGCCGCCAAGGCATCGCCGGTCGAGGCATATCCTTTACAGGGTCGGTACGGCAAAGGCGTCATTAACATTTATCTTCCCGAAGATGCGGCTCAGGTAGCTGCGGCTGTCGTGGGGGCGAAGGAAGACGTGCTGATCGTGACGACGCTGCTCGGCGCCGCGCGAGATGTGCGCCTCGGCGATGCCCCTATCGGCAGCCGCTCAGTGAAACCGCAGCCGGTTGTCGCCATCGGGCCGCGAAATGGGGTAACCGGTGTTGTGCGTCTCTCCGAGCAGCCCGCTTTCCCCGACGAAGCGACCGGCGACGCAACTCAACTGTCGCTGGGTTATGAAAGATGAAACGCACCGCTTTCGGCGCCAAGGAGCGCCAATGAGGTGTTTACAGGAACGAGCTTAACTGCGGAAGAAGAGAGGAGAACGATGAATTTTCGCGATGAGTGGGCGACGGATGCAGAGGGCAATAAGTTTGTCTTTACAGTAGAGATGAAGCGCAAGCTGCATCAACAAGGGCTACCGGTGGAGCCCTCGTCGCTGGACGAATTGAATAAGCTGCCGACGCCGCAACAGACCAGCTACGAAGAGCCGGTTGCGGAAGAGGAAGACGAGGTCATGCCAGAGACGATCCAGATCGATCCGCAGACGGGCAAGTATCTGGGCCGCCTCAAGTGGTATAACGACGCCCGTGGCTACGGCTTCATTGCCCGCGGTGGCGGAGAAGATATCTTCTTCCACAAGACGAGCACCATCGTGGATCCGAAAAGCCTGGACGAAGGGCAGTGGGTCCTTTACGATGTCGAACAACGGAAGAAGGGGCCGGAGGCAACAGAGGTAGAGGTTTACGAGGGCGAGACGCCCGCGTAACCCAGGTACCGCGCCAGGGAGAATGCCCCGGAAAGCGTCGCTCGCGAAGAGAGAAGGGGATGTCACGCTAGACGGACACCCGCTGACTGTGCTGGGGGAGAAGTTGCAGCCCGGCGATCGCGCTCCCGATTTTCGCCTCCTTTCTCCTGACTTCCGCCAGATCTCCCTGGCGGAATCTGATGGCAAGGTGCGGCTGATATCGGTGGTGCCGGCAATCGATACCGACGTCTGTTCGTTACAGACGCGCCGCTTCAACGCGGAGGCGGGTGCGCTTGGCGATGAGGTCGTGGTCTATACCGTAAGCGTGGACCTGCCGCCGACGTTGGCTCGCTGGCGGCGCGAGGAGGGGGCGGACCAGATCGACGTTCTCTCCGACCATATCGACCTTGGCTTCGCCGACGCCTACGGCACTCACGTGGAGGAGATCCGCCAGGAGCAACGCGCCGTCTTCGTCGTGGATCAGGAGGGCATCGTGCGGCACGCCGAGTACGTGCGCGAGATAGGGGACGAACCAGATTACGCGGCGGCTATCGCCGCGGTGCGGTTGCTCCTGTAGCGCGAGATTCACCTGCCTCAGAAGAGGCGCACTTCCACCATTTCTCCCGCCGCCAGGCCACCCCGGTTGAGCGGGACCTTGATCAGCCCATCGGCGCCGACAAGCGTATAGATCAGATTGCTTTTGCCGAAGAGGGGCACGGCGATGTGCCGTTCCCGCTCGCCGGGTGGCGCGGGCTCTATGCGCGCCGGTACGTAATCTTCGCGGCCTGTTTCGCTGGCGATATTGTGAGCTAGCGTCGCCCAGACGGCGCCTGTGAGCGGTGCCTCCGTTGCGCCCTGTAGCCGCCATACGGCGGGCGCCCCCAGCAAAGAAAATTGAATCATGGCGGAGGCTGGATTGCCCGGAAGGCCCAGCAGAGGCCGTCCGTCCGCGACGGCGATGATCGTCGGCTTGCCGGGGCGGGTGGCGACGCCGTGCAACAGCACCCCCGGCTCGCCCAGACTGGCGATCACCTCGACCGTCCGATCATGACGGCTTACGCTGCTGCCGGCGGTAATGACGAGCATGTCGCATTCTGCGAAGAGCGCGACCGCAGCGGCCCGTAGCTGCTCAGGTACATCGGGGATGATGCCGCCGAAGATGGGAACACCGCCAGCCTGCCGCGTCTGGGCGGCGATGGTATAGCTGTTGATGTCGCGGATCTGCCCCGCTTCCAGCGTCTGGTCGGGCGGCACCAGCTCGTCTCCGGTCGAAAGGAGGGCGACGCGAGGGGCGCGGGCGACGGCGACGTCGGTGATGCCTAGACCAAGCAATCCGCCCAGATCCTGGGGGCGCAGGCGATGCCCCGCGGGAAAGAGCGCTTCTCCTTCTTCTACATCTTCCCCGATCTGAAGCACATTTTGCCCAACGCCGATTGCCTTCAGAACTTCAATCTCATGGGGGAAACCGGAGGCGTCACCCGTCTGCTGTGTCAGCTCCACCTGGACGACGGCATCCGCGCCCATCGGGAGCATTCCACCGGTGTGGACGATGGCCGCCTCGCCTGTGGTTATTGTGAGCGTGGGGCGTACGCCCATGGCGACCTCGCCGGTGACCTGCAGGAAGGCGGGCAGGCTCTGCGAGGCACCAAATGTGTCCGCTGCGCGCACCGCGTACCCGTCCATTGTGCTGCGGTGGAAGGAGGGAAGAGGATGGGGGGCGAAAATCGCTTTTGCCGTCACGCGATTGAGGGCGTGGGCCGTCGGCACTCGCTCCGCTTCCATCCGGTGGGTCAGGTGCTGCCAGAGGAGCGCACGCGCCTCATCCGGGGGGAGAACGTTAAAAAATTCAGGCATACGATTTTCGACAGCGGCGAGCAACCCTCAGTCGCGACCACCTTCGGCTAGCGCTAGCAGCCCCTCTTCATCCAGGATCGGTACTTCGGCTTCCTGCGCCCGCTCGTACTTGCTGCCCGGATGTTCTCCAGCAATCAGGAAGTCTGTGGCGCTGCTCACCGCCGACGTGACGCGGCCTCCGCGCGCTTCGATGAAGCTTTTGGTCTCCTGACGGGTCATGTTCGGCAGCGTACCTGTAATGACGAATGCGAGCCCTTCCAAACTTTGTTTCACCGCTTCATCTCCCTCCTTTCCCTCAAAGTTAAGCCCGGCCGCACGCAGCCGCTCTAGCAGTTCCTGGTGCCGGGGGTCGTCGAACCACTGCACGACGCTGGCCGCTGTGCGCGGGCCGATGCCGCTAATGTGTTCCAGCTGTTCCTGATCCGCTGCGGCAATGGCGTCGATGCTGCCAAGCGCGTCGAGCAGCAGGTCGGCGACGGTGCTACCCACGAACCGGATGCCGAGGGCGGTGAGCAGCCGGCGCGCCGGCTGCTCTTTGCTTCGCTCGATGCCGGCGACGACGCCCTCCGCCTTTTTTTCGCCAAAGCCCTCCAAGGCGAGAAGTTCATCCTGTTCCAGAGTGTAGATATCGGCGATATCTGCGAGCAACCCCTTCTCCACCAGCAGCACACCGGTCTCTTTGCCGAAGCCTTCGATGTCCATTGCGCTGCGACCGACGAAATACTCGACCCGCCGTACCAGCTGTTCGGGGCAGGCCGGATTATCGCAGTATACGCCGACTTCGCCTGGCGTGCCCTTTACAGGTTCGCCGCAGAAGGGACACTGTTCCGGTATCGCGATTCGCTCCTCACTGCCATCACGGAGATCGACGACTGGGCCGACGACATAGGGGATCACGTCTCCTGCGCGTTTGACGATGACGGTATCCCCGATGCGGATATCTTTCCGCGCGATCTCGTCGAAGTTATGGAGGCTCGCCTTCTGGACGATGACGCCCCCAATCTCCACCGGCTCCAGAATCGCGTTGGGGTTCAGCACGCCCGTGCGGCCGACATTGACCTGCACGTCGAGCAGCTTTGTCGTCTTCTCCTGCGCAGGAAACTTGAGCGCGATTGCACCGCGGGGATCTTTACCGACGTAGCCGAGGCTCTGCGCCAGCGGCTGGTCGTTGATCTTAATGACCACGCCGTCGACCTCGTAGTTGATCCGCGCGCGTTTCTCCTGCCAGGCGTCATAAGCATCGGCAATCGCTTCCAGATTGTCACAATAGAGGAGATCGCCAGATACTGGGAAGCCGAGATCTTTCAGTAGCTCCAGCCGTTCCCACTGCTGGGCGGGGATCTCCAATCCCTCTTCGGTATCGTCCCAGGCAATGATATCGTAGACATAGAGGCTGAGCGGGCGTGACGCCGTCACCTGCGGATCCAGTTGTCGCAGACTGCCAGAGGCGGCGTTGCGCGGGTTCATGTAAGGGCGCTCAGCTTCCTCGCTCAGCTTCTTATTGAACGCCTCAAACTCGTCCAGGGGAAAGAACACCTCTCCCCGTACAGCGAGCGAATAGGGACGCGGTAAACGACTGTCCGGCTCAATCGGTATCCGCTGGGGAAGGGCGATGACCGTGCGCAGATTCTGCGTGATGTCTTCCCCGATCTGCCCGTTGCCGCGGGTAGCGCCCTGGACAAAGAGGCCATTCTCATAGGTGAGGACGACGGTCAGGCCGTCGACCTTGGGCTCCACGACGTAGTCGAGCGGGGTTGCACTCTCGTCCGGCAGCATGCGCCCGATGCGGGCTCGCCAGGCGTAGACTTCATCCATCGACGATGCGCTCTGCAGGCTCAGAATAGGCGCCGGATGCTCCACCTTCTGAAAGGCATCGAGCGGTTCGGCTCCCACGCGCTGGGTCGGGCTGTCGGGGGTGATGAGCTCCGGATGGGCGGCCTCAAGCTGTTCGAGCTCTTCGAAGAGACGGTCGAACTCCGCATCGCTCATAACCGGTGCGTTGAGGACGTAGTAGAGGTAACGGTGGTAGTCGATTAGCTGGCGCAATTCCTGGATCCGTTCGGCTGGGGACATTATCTCTTCCATGGTAGACGCGCACGACGCGCGCGGGGACAGGTCAGTTACGGTGCATCTGGAGCGGCGGCGGGCGCCAGAAACTGTCCGGCGACCCACCCCTCGACACCGTCGAGCAGGCGCACCTGCCACCAGATGTACTCGCCTCCCTCTTCCGGGCCGCCAATGACAGACATCAGGGTTCCCTCGTCAACAACCATGCGGGCGCTTTCTGCAGCTGGCTCCGGGCGCAGAGAGAGGCCGGCATTTCCTGTTCCAGCAACGCGAGCGTAGTAGCCCACCGTTATATCCTCTGGTGCCGTCGCCAGGTCACGGGTCGGCGCGGGGGTGAAGGTCGGAATAGGTGTCGACGTGGGTGCGAAGGTGGTCGGCGTCGGCGAGTTCGTCGGCGGCGCGGTCAGATGGATGATCGTCGGCGTGGGGACGGCGACGGCGAGCGGGTCGGGCTGCAGGAGGGCGCCCACGAGGACCAGCGCCATGGCGACGCCGATCACGGTGACGACAATGCCGAGGCCAAGCGGCACCCAGGGCACGCCGTCGCGGTCGCCTGGCAGGCGGCGCGCTGGGGGCGCACTTTCACGAGGATCGTCAGGTTTGCGGAAACGAGCCATCTACCGCCATTATCCCTCTATAAAGTCGAGCAGTTTTTGCACAGGCCAAGTATTCACCACGTCATCTGGTGTGGCCCAGCCTCGCTGCGCCGTCGCCACACCGTAATGCAGGAGACCGAAATCAGGTGGGCTGTGGGCGTCGGTGTTGATAGCCAGCTTGACGCCCGCCTCGGTCGCCAGACGGACGTGGGAATCGCGGAGATCGAGACGATGGGGATTGGCGTTGACTTCGAGGATGGTATTGTTTCGCGCGGCCGCCGCTACGATCCGCTCCATGTCGAGGTCGGCGCCGGCCCTGTCGGGTAACAGGCGGCCGGTGGGGTGGGCAAGCATGTCGACGTGCGGATTCTCGATAGCGGTCAGGGCGCGCCGCATAACCTCTTCTCGCGGCTGGCTGAGACTGACGTGAAGACTGGCAATGACGAAATCGAGCTGGCCCAGTATGTCGTCGGCGAAGTCGAGGGTGCCATCGGCCCGAATCTCCATCTCGGTGCCATGGAGGATGCGGAAGTCCGGTCCGAGCTTCTCGTTCGCTGCGCGGATCGCTTCGGCCTGCTCCCACAGGCGTTCGACTGAGAGACCGCCGGCGATCCCGAGGCTTACCGAATGGTCGGTAATGGCAATATACTGCAGCCCGCGCTCTTTTGCCGCCTGCGCCATTTCGACCACGGATAGCCGTCCGTCAGACCACTCGGTGTGCATGTGGAGGTCGGCGATAATGTCCTCCAGCTCGACAAGGTGGGGCAGCATATCCTCCTGAGCCGCTTCGATCTCGCCCCGATCCTGGCGGAGGCGCGGCGGGATGTAGGGCAGCCCCAGCTTTTCGTAGACGCACGCTTCATCCGCGCATAAGATTTCCCCTTCGTCGCTGATTTCGCCGTCGACGATGGGCCTGAAGGCGTGCTCGTTGAGGCTCAGCCCCTCCTGGAGAGCCATCTCGCGCAAGCGAATGTTGTGGGCTTTATTGCCGGTAAAGTAAGAGAGTAGCGTTCCCCACCGCGCTTCCGGCAAGACGCGGAGATCAACCTGGAGCCCGTTATGCAGCTGGACCGTCGTCTTGCTGGGGCCGCTCACGATTACCTGCTCCACCTGCGGTAGGTCACGGAAACGCTCCATCACGGGCTCAGGATCGTCGGCGGCGACCAGCAGGTCGATATCCCCGATCGTCTCTTCCATGCGCCGCAAGCTGCCGCCGACGGCGGCGCGGGTGATTCCAGGTAGCGCTTTGAGTTCGTCCAGCAGTTCGTGCGCCACAGGATAGGCGGTCCAGATCGGAGTGCGATCGGTGCCGTACCGCTCCAGGATCTCGATCGCGGTCAGGATCTTTTCTTCTGTCTTTTTACCCATGCCCGAAAGGGTACGTATCTTCCCTTCTTCGGCAGCAGTGCGGAGCTCTTCAAGCGTGGTGACGCCGAGGCTGTCGTAGACCGTCTTGACTCGCTTTGGCCCCAATCCCTCAACACGCAGGAGGTCGGTCAGTTCGGGCGGTACATCCTCTGCGAGGCGCTCATAATACTCCAACCTGCCGGTGGTTAGCATCTCTTCGATCTTTTCCGCCAACGTCGCGCCGATCCCGTGGATCTCCTCCAGCTTGCCGGCTTCATAGACGCTGTTGATATCACGCCCCAGGCCGCGAATGCTCTCCGCGCCGTTACGGTACGCCAGGATCCGGTGGCGGTTATCGCCCCGGATGGCCATCATGTCGGCGACTTTTTCAAAGATGTCGGCAATCTGTCGATTTTTCATAGCGGGCATTATAGCGCGAGACGGTCAAACTGTCAGTCCCCACACGCTGTTTCTCGCTAGCGCACGTTGTCACGACGCGGCGGAAATGCTACACTCACGTGCAGCCAGAGAAGGGTCGGCGGCCTCCGTGTGCAACGCAAGAACGAAGCACAGGTGCCACCCTGCACTAGAGGTGAATGAAAGAGCCCTACCGCATCTTCGTCGTCGACGATCATCATGCCATGCGAAACGTGCTGCTGCGGCTGCTGGAAAAAGCGCCCGGGCTGTGGCCTTGTGGTGCTGCGGCGAGTGCGAAAGAGGCGCTGCTGCTCATTCCGTCTGTTCACCCCGACCTCGTCCTCGTCGATATCTCCTTACCAGATATGGATGGTCTTCGCCTGGTGCGTGAGATCCGCGAGCAGTGGCCGTGGATGCCGACGCTGACGCTGTCGGGCCACGACGAGGCGCTCTATGTGCAGGCGGCCCGCGCTGCCGGTGCCTCCGGCTTTTTGAGCAAATCCAACACCGAGCGGCTGGTCGACGTGGTCCACGCCATTCTCGAACGCGGCGCCTACTTCGATAGTTAACAGTCGCTTCCTCCGCTCACTTTCACGCTGACCCGGGCACGGAGAAGGAGGGCACAAGCAGCTTCCCCTGGTGTAAAGCGTCACCTAGTTGTCACTTATCTGAAGCTATGTTACGATCTCTCTCACGCTGTCCGGAAGCAGTGGCTGTTTTGTGCAACCACTACGATAGAAAAGGATAAGGAGAGGAAATATGCAACGAAAGAGATGGTACCTGTTGCTCATCACGCTCCTCATGAGCGGCCTTCTGCTGGTCGCCTGCGGTGCTGATGAGGAGCCTATCGCCGATGAAGTAGAAGTCGAGGACATCGCCGAAGACGATATCGATGAAGATACAGGCGAGGTCATCGACGAGGGCGAGGATGAGGACATTCTCGACGAAGAAGATGTAGACGTCGTCGAAGAAGAAGAAGAAGATGTAGACGTCGTCGACGAAGAAGAAGACGTTGATATCGTCGACGAAGAAGAAGATGTGGACGTCGAAGAAGAAGAAGACGAAGCAGAGGACGTCGAAGGCGATATGGCTGATCCGGTCGCACTCGTCAACCCCGAGTGTGAAGGCGGCGAGTCGATCAAGGCGATCGAGGCGCTGAATCCCGACACGGTTCAGTTCACCCTCTGCAACCCGGATCCGGCCTTCCTGGAGAAGATTGCCTTCGCCGCCTTCGCCATCTGGCCTTCTGAGTACCTGGAGGAAACAGGTGGCACCGGCGAGCTGCTGGAAAATCCCATCGGCACCGGCCCATACATGTTCGAACAGTGGAACCGCGGAGATAGCATCATCTTCACCCGTAACCCCGACTACTGGGGGGACATGGCAGAGACTGAGACGCTGGTCTTCCGTTGGAGCTCCGAGGGTACCGGTCGTCTGCTGGAACTGCAGGCTGGCACTGTCGACGGCATCGACAACCCCGCCCCTGGCGACTACGAGACGATCGCCAACGACCCCAATCTGCAGCTGATCGACCGCCCGGGCCTGAACGTCTTCTACCTGGCGATGACCAACACGTTCGAGCCGTTCGACGACCCGACCGTCCGCCGCGCGATTGCCATGGGCATCGACCGCCAGCGGATCGTCGACAACTTCTACCCCGGTGGCTCTGAAGTGGCTGCCTTCTTCACCCCTTGCGATATCCCGAACGCGTGTGTGGGCGAGGAGTGGTATGATTATGATCCGGAAGCGGCGCGCGAGCTGCTCGCCGAGGCCGGTTATGAAGATGGCTTCGAGACGACCATCTTCCTCCGTGACGTGTTCCGCTCGTACCTGCCTGAGCCGGTGAATGTGGCCCAGGAGATCCAGGCGCAGCTGTCGGCGAACCTGGGCATCGAAGCCAACATCGAGGTGATGGAATCTGGTACCTTCATCGCCGAGTCAACGTCCGGTAGCCTCGACGGCCTCTACCTGCTTGGTTGGGGTGCCGACTACCCGCACGTGACAAACTTCCTGGACTTCCACTTCAGCGAGGCCAACCCGCAGTACGGCGAGACGTTCCCCGAGATCTTCGAACCGCTACGCGAGGGCGCCCAAATCGCCGACCCCGCCGAGGCGGAACCGTTCTACGTGGAAGCAAACAACGCCATTCGCGAACTGGTGCCGATGGTGCCGATTGCCCACGGCGCGAGCGCGACTGCTTTCCTGGCAGATGTGGAAGACCCGCATGCCAGCCCGTTGGGGAATGAGTTCTTCGCCGTGATGTCGCCGGGCGACCGCGACACCTTCGTCTGGATGCAAAACGCCGAGCCGATCAGCCTCTTCTGCGCCGACGAGACTGACGGCGAGAGCCTCCGTGCCTGTGAACAGGTTATGGAGCCGCTCTATGGCTACGAAATTGGCGGCGTGGAAGTCCGACCGCTGCTTGCCGAAGAGTGCGTACCCAACGACGATCTGACGGTCTGGACCTGTGATCTCCGCGACGGCGTCGTCTTCCACGACGGCTCCGAATTCGATGCGAGTGACGTGGTTGCTTCCTACGCACTGGGGCTGGACCCGGACAACCCGCTGCACGTGGGTAACACGGGTGCGTTCGAGTACTACTCCTACCTCTGGGGTCTGATCGACGCCGAGTAGGATCTCAAGCTTAGCCTGAACCTGACACCTCTGCTTCTGGACGTGTGATCGTTGCGAGGTGGTCCGGCAGCTGCCGGACCACTTCGCCTTTGTTGTTTGACTGTGCTGCCGTTGCGCGGTCCGGCTGCGAGCATTCTGAGAACAAGCTTATGATTCATTACACAATTCGCCGTATTTTGGCCTCGATTCCGGTTATTTTTGGCGTGCTGATGGTCACCTTTGTACTGGCGCGCCTCATCCCGGGCGATCCCTGCCGCTCTATTCTGGGTGAGAAGGCGACCGTGGAAGCCTGCGAGCGATTTAACGAGCTCAAGGGGCTGAATGAGCCAATTCCGGTACAGTTTGCCGTTTACGTGACGGATCTTGCCCAGGGTGACTTCGGGGAATCTCTACGTTTTCGGCGGCCGATCACGGTCATTTTGCTCGAGCGGTTGCCGCTAACGGTCGAGCTCAGCCTCGCCGCACTGACGATCGCCGTTGCCATAGGCGTACCCCTAGGCATTATTTCGGCGGTCAACCGCAATTCACCCATTGACGTGCTGACGATGATCTTTGCCAACATTGGCGTGTCAATGCCGGTCTTCTGGCTGGGCCTGATGCTGGCCTATCTCTTTGCTCTGAAATTTAAAGACACGCCGCTCTGGCTGCCGCCCACCGGGCGTATCTCGGCCGGTATGGTTCCGACGCCGTTCTTTGAGGCATGGGGGCTATCAGTGCCTGAGGAAGGCGCTTTCGCCGCCCTGGCGGAGTTTGTGTCTAATATGTACATTCTCAACAGTGTCCTGGCTGCCGAGTGGGAGATTTTTTGGGATGCCGTGCAGCACATGATTCTGCCGGCGATGGCGCTGAGCACTATTCCGATGGCCATCATCGCGCGCATGACGCGCTCCAGCATGCTTGAGGTGCTGGAATTGGACTATGTACGCACGGCGCGCGCCAAGGGAGCGACGCGGAGCCGCGTCGTTCTGAAGCACGCCTTCCGCAATGCGCTGTTGCCGATTGTCACCATCACAGGCCTTCAGCTGGGCCTGGTATTGAGTGGCGCCATTCTCACCGAGACCGTTTTTAACCTTTCCGGCGTTGGGCTGGCGCTCTTTGAGGCGATTACGGCGCGAGACTTCCCGATCATTCAGGGCTTCGTGATAGTCATCGCCATCGGCTACGTGCTCATCAATCTTCTCGTCGATCTGAGCTATGCCTATCTCGATCCGCGCATCCGGCTCGACTAGCGGCGCAAAATCGCCTCCCGGAGGCGCGCCTCCCGGAGGTTTCTCGATGTCACGACCTTTCTTAGCGGAGAACGATTATGGCGGTTACTGAACTACCTCTTGACGATGCGGCTGAAGGTGATATTCGCGGCTATAAGGCAAATAGCCTCTGGCGCCTGACCGGGCGCCGGCTGATGCGCCAGCGGTCGGCGATCGTGGGTCTCATCTTGCTGAGCATTCTTATCTTCGCGGCGATCTTTGCGCCCTGGATTGCACCGTACGACCCGGACGATACCCGGGCGGCCGAGATGCGCCGTGCCGCGCCATGCGTCCATCTGCTGGGGTGCCCCGAAGACCAGCCACAGCACATCATGGGGACCGATAGCAACTTCCGCGACATTTTCAGCCGGATCATCTACGGAACTCGTATTTCGCTGCGCGTTGGTTTTCTGACGGTCAGCTTTGCGATCTTCATGGGTACCCTTCTCGGTGCCATATCAGGCTACCTCGGCGGCTGGGTGGGGGATGTGATCATGCGCATTCTGGACGTCGTTCTGGCCTTTCCCTTCCTGCTGCTGGCGATTGCCATCGTAAGCGTGCTGGGGCCAGGGTTGGTCAACGCCATGCTTGCGATTGCGGTTGTGACCATTCCCCAATACGCGCGCGTTGTACGTGCCAGCGTCCTCAGCGTGCGCGAGGAAGAGTACGTGGAGGCGTCCCGCGCGCTGGGGGCCAGCCACATGCGCATTCTTTTCTACCGCATTCTGCCCAACGCCCTGCCGCCGCTGATTGTGCAGGCGACGCTGGGCATCGGCACGGCAATTCTGGACACGGCGGCGCTGAGCTTCATCGGTCTCGGCGCGCAGCCTCCGACGGCGGAGTGGGGCTTCATGCTCGCCAGCGAACGCGGCCAGGTCTTTAGCGCGCCCCATCTCGTCTTCTTCCCCGGCTTTATGATTATGATTACCGTGCTCGCCTTCAATCTCTTGGGCGATGGCCTGCGCGATGCGCTGGATCCGCGACTGGTGCACGCGAATGTCAAGCGGTAGATAAAAGGCGGCGAGCGCGGCCACTATTTCAAGAAGCGACGGGTACAGTAGCGACTGAGGGACCCTTAGTCGAAGATAGGGCCGAGCAGGGCGTACGCCTGGGGGAGATCGAAGACGGTCATGATGCCGACCAACTGCTCGGTGGGCCGGCCGTCGTCCGTGATCAGCAGCGCGCGGAGACGGCGCCCGCGGCGATTGGTCTCCTGGAAGCGCACCACAGCATCGACCACCGTCGTCTCCCGGCTCACAAACTGATAATCTTCTTCGCTTTCGGCGTAGCGTAATACCGCGCCGACCATCGTCTCTGTCAAGGCTGCTTCGCCGTCGTCGGCGTGCGCTCCCAACCAGCGGGCTATCGTCTTGGCGCTCAATAGCCCTACAAAGTCGCGATCGTCGAAAACTGGCACCTGAGAAAAGCCCTGGCGATAGATGGCACGTACGGCGCTGCTGAGGGAATCGTCTGGCGAGCGGGTGTAGACGTCCCGCTCGAAGTGAGGGCAGACCAGCGGCGGATCACGAAGCAATAGTTCAATCGTCTCTATCCGCCGGACAGACCACCCGTTGGGCTCGGCAATCAGCTGCCCGTCGCGCTCCTCGTGGACAATGATATTCCGCAGCTCCCCGAACGCACGCAGATCCTGTGCGTAGGCGCGCACGACCGGGTGTTCCTGAGCCTGGCGGTCGACCATCTGGCGAAAGCCGCGATAGCGATCTTCACCGGCAAGTTCGTGTAGCTGTTCGTCAATCTCGTTGTATGCGCTGAGAAAGCGCTGTGCGTTGGAGAGATGCTCTTCTGCCATCGGCTACTCCTGGGGAACTTCCATCTCTGCGGTGCGGCAGAGCCGTCTTTCTAGTAGACGACTATAGGGCAGTCCTGCGTGACTGTCACATCTACGGCAGAGAGCCTTTTCGGCGCGGCGTTCAGGCATACCGCCCTTTGGCCTCTACCGTCGTGGGGGAGCGCGGCGCTCAGGAGCTGGCGCCGTCCACCTCTTCCCGTCGCAGCAGCCACAGATAAACGGGCGCTCCGACGAAGCCAACGAGGCGTTCCAGAAGGAAGACGAGCAGGCTCAGGGTGGGGCCGATAGCCTCGGCGGCGATGGCGGCGCCTGCCACGCCTCCGAGCGCGGCAAAAAGGGGGGCGGCAACAGCTTCCCGTACGCCGAGCCCGCCGATCGAGGGCACCAGCGTGCTGATGGAAAGGATGGGGATTACCAGCAAAAGGTAGACGAAGGGAATCGAGAAACCGAGCGAGCGGGCAGCAGCCCACCACCAGAGTGTAAGCACGAGGTTGAAGAGGAGGCTCGTCGCAAGCGCCCCGGCGATAGCGTGGGGCTGGAGTGCCTCCAGCGCATTCAGAAAGCGCGCAATTGCCGTGTCTCCAGTAGGTGCGAGCGGCCGTAACAGGCGGCGTAGCCGAAGCCGGCGCCGGAGTGGGTGGCGAAAAAGGCGCGTCAGGCGCCGGATCAGAATCCGTACAATTGTACCTTCCAGCAGCAGCGCGCCACCCACGAGCCCGGCAAAAGAGATCCCGCCGATGAGCGGTACCAGTGATTCGGGAAAGGTGGGTGGCCGAAATGGCAGAGCGATCAGGGCGAGGAGAAAGAGCATCAGTAGACCTGTGAGTCTATCCACCACCACGGCGCCCGCAGCGACACCGCCCGGCATGCTGCGGGCAACTTCGACCACGCGAATGACATCGCCCCCGATGCTGGTCGGCAGGAAAGTGTTGAAAAAGTTGCCGGCATAGTAGAGGGCGAGCAGGCGCCAGAAAGAGAGCTTCATTTGTAGCGACCGCAGGAGAATCAGCCAGCGGGCGGCGCGTACAAAGAGTCCGATATTGATCAGCAACACGGATAGCAGGAGCCAAGCGGGTTGGACATTCAGGAGAGTCCTCGCAACAGCTTCTGGCTCCACCTGCCACAGCACGACGGCCATGCCGGCGATTGTGACTGCGATCTTCAGGGTTGTGTCGAGGCGGCGGCGCATAGAGCAGCTAAATTCGACCTCAGTTGCCAACGTTGTCCGGACACAGGAGCGATAGACGAGGCATGTGGCTCAGCTGGCGATAAAGGCGTAGACGAGGTGGGAGCGGCTGCGACGGAGGGAGAGGGGGAGAAGCGGCTCGATACGCGCGTAAAGCTCGAGGCCATTCACTGCCGACGTCGCCAGAGGTGACGCTTCGGCCAAAGGGTGACGAGCGTCCACCCCGTGGCCGGTCGGTGGGTAGGGGAGCATGTCTCCGTAACCCGTTGCCGGTAACGGGCGGCCGGGGTACGCTGCCGTGGCGGCGATGAGTTCATTTAGTTCCCGGCGGTGGACGCCATGGCCCCGGTGGGTCACGTTATCGGCGTTGGGCGCAAACAGGGCAACGGCCGGGGCAAGACGGCGGAGGCGCGCTGTATATAGGGCGCGGGCAGGTCCCGCAAGTTTGTGCAGGACACCGGACGAGACGCAGAGATCATAGACCGGAGACAAGGCAGATAGCTCGGCAACGCTATCCACCTGGACGAGAGCCGGTGCGACGGCGCGCAGCCGCCCCTGTCGCTGGGCAGCGTGCCACGCGCGAACGTGATGCGCCAGGACGCGCGGTCGCTCGTCGGCGACGGTGACGCGGGCGCCGCACTCGGCGGCAAGTTGGAGAAAATCAAGACTGGAGCCAAGCGCTTCGGGCAGTCCGGCGATGAGGATGCGCTGGGGCCGGCCGGCGCGCGCCAGCCAGCGGCTAAGGGCCAGGCGCTTTACAAAGTACTGATAGGCGGCTCTGGCACCTTCCCCTTCGGCGTGGGCCAGCGTGTACAGGGCACTGATCGGCAGATATTTGAGCATCAGGCTCTATTCTAGCAGAGCGGCGGCTACGTACCACGGAACGACTGTGTCTTTGTGAAGCGTAACGATATCCATTATCGTTGCAGCAATCAGCAGAGCGGCTTCGTGCACCAACTCAAAGTCTGTTTATGAAACCGTTCAAGCAGCTAACTGACCAGGCGCAGTTTCGCCGTCTCCGCCGAATCGCCGAAACGGCGCTCGAAGCGTATCCGCTTAATGTCCACGCTATCGAGGCGGTCAAGTACGGGCACAACGCTGTTTTTCGTGTAGTAGATAGAGCGAGTGCGAAATTAGCGCTCCGGGGCTACGGTCTACAACCTCATTCACGCCGACCTCCATTCCGGCAACTACTTATTTCATCAGGGGGAAGTGCGCGCTATCGACTTTGACGACTGTGGGTGGGGCCACCTGCTCTACGATCTTGCCGTTACCCAGCACGCACTGCATGGGCGGGAAGACTATTCTGAGCTGTGCGCGGCGCATCTTCGCGGTTATCGGGAAATTCGCCCGCTGAGTGCGGATGAGGAGGCGCTCTTGCCCACGTTTCGCGCAGCGCGCACGCTCATGGTAGCCCTGTCCGTCGCCAGCCGTGCCTCGGACAGTGCGCTCTGGCGGAAGCGAGCAGCGGCCTACGTGAAGCCGGCGGCGCAGGAACTGGACCGCTTCCTGCGGCGACCAGTCCTCTAGAGCGGCGCCGGGAGGCGCCGCGGTATACGCGGCTCAATCGAGCGGTAATCCGCTCGGTACCTGTTCGGGAATGAAGTCGCTCAAATCTCGAGCGGTGGGATCGGTCAGTGCGTGGAGGAAGGCGACGAGATCATCTACCTCGCCATGGGTCAGGGGCAGGCCCCGCCGCAGGGTTCGCGCGGCTGTCTGTGCGTGGTCAGAGGCGACAAAGGGGCGTACATCACCATATAGCACCCGCTCGCCGCTCAGATAGCGCCCGGGATCATACATCCCGGCGCGCCAGATGTCGGCGTGGTGCCAGATGGCATCTTCCAACGTGGGATAGGCGCCGCTGTGGAAGTAGGGCGCTGTGAGAGCCACGTTGCGCAGGGGCGGCGTACGGAAGCTATAACGGTCGGCGGGATCGCCGGTGATGCCGCCTCGCCCCCAGTCCTCGCGGCCGTCCAACCCATGCCCTTTCCCCGGCCCTAACTGCGGAACGAGCAGATCGTGGAACTGAAGATCGGTAAAAAGATCGCCGCTATGGCAGGCGGCGCAGTTCACCTCCGGCTTGAGGACGCCGAAGAAGAGCAGCGCGCCCCGTTTCTGCGCTTCTGTGAGGGCGGCTTCATCGCCCGCCAGATAGGCATCCCACGGCGCTGCAGTGAAGATAAACTGGCGCTGGAAAGCAGCGAGCGCGGCGCTAATGTCGACCATTGACGGCGCCGCCGTACCATAGACCTCGAGAAATAGCTGGCGATAATCTGCATTCCCCAGCAGGCGGCGGTGCAACGTGCGGCGCACCTGATCCGGTGTTTGCCCACCAAGCGTAATGCCGGCCATTTCGTGTTCGCTGGTCACCGGGAAGAGCGCCTGTGCGGTGAGAACGTCTGTTAAAAAGTGGCTATCGACGCTGTGCTCCGGCGTGCGGACGACGCCGTCTACAAGGGAAACGCGCCCATCCCAGAACTGTACCTCCAGGAGCGCCGCGTTGATGATGGTGGGACTGTTCCGCGGCACATAGACGTCGAGGAACGGGTTGACAGTCGCCGCGCGTCCGCTCTCAGAGCCGGTCGGCGTCTTGGTGTCGAAGCTCCGCCCGGGACCTAGACCGACGCCGCCGACCCCAATCGGGAGCACGCGCCCGTCCGCCATGGCGTGAGTTGGGTGGTGGCAGGTGGCGCAGGCAATGTTCTGATCACCACCGAGGATCGGATCAAAGAACAGTAGTTGTCCCAGCTCGGTCAGGGCAGAGGGCGCTTCTTTGTGCTCAATGCCGGGATGCGGTACAAGTTCTTCACGAGCGACAACGGCGCGCAAGAGAGCGTCGTAGTCGAGCTGCGGCACGGAACGCCCCAACTCAGGAGGATCGTTCACGAGCAGGGCGGACGCCGGCTGGAACGTAACCCGCAAGAGGCGGCCCGCGCGCCGCTCGGCGACGACGAGGCTGCCATCCGCCATCGGAAGAACAGAGCTGGGCTCGTCGAGATCGGTCAGGATCGGCTCCAGGCCTTCTGGCCCAAGACGGCTCAACCGGCCGCTCCGTTCGGCGCGTTCACCACGGCACGCTGCGGCGCTCGACGTCGTCAGCTCGACAATCCATATCGTTCCATCCGCTCCCTGGGCAACGTCGACGGGTGCGTGCAGTCCTGCGGCCACGGTCCTTTCATTCCCCTGGTCGTCGACGGCCACGAGGCGGCCGTTGGTCGAGGGACAACCGTCGCTCAAGGTGACCAGATATTCACCGGTCTCAGAGCGGGCGATCGCAGTGGGCACTGACGCCGTCCCGTTCGTGTGCAGCGTGTGCAGCAGAACCAGAGCATTGCTGCGCCTCTCTTCCAGAATAGCGCCCGTCGGCCCGTCGAGGATGACAGGAGTCCCGCGGTCATTAAAAGTTAAACCGGCCGGTACCAGTGCGCGGTTCGGGCGTTCGCCATACGCAACGAGAGATAGACTACTTAACGAAAGTGGATCACGAGGAGGGTCGAAAGTCGCCGCGGGGACTGCATAGCGCCACAGGCGATCTGAACCAAAGTGGCCGACGTAGATCATCTTGCTCGTAGGGGAGACACCGACGAGAGGGCCTTCGTCGAAGGTCGCCTGCCGCTCGCGACTCGGCAACCCGGAAATCAGACGACCGGCATGACCAGTGGCGGCGACGAGCGTCACACCGGCGCTGTGATCATCTGCACCGCTGCCGGCCTCGGCGACCAAGACGGCGCCCCCGGGCACGGCTCCCAGTTCCACGGGACGCAGCAGCCCATCCGCGAGCACGCGGCGTACCGGCACTAGTTCTATGCGTTGCCGGTTGTCTGCCGCCGGTGCTGTCGATGGCCGGAGCGCCAGGTACAGGATCGGAACGAGAAAGAATAAAGCAAGCCCGCAACAGATATGGAATTTGGTAGAGCGCAAAAGCTGCATTCCGTGTCCCCCACGGATGGGCCGATGATGAATGTCGTGCCAGACGGGGACAGTTTATCGCACTGCGAAACTCCCGACAATCCACTGGCTGGCGACGGGCACCTTCTTCTCAGAAATGGGCTTGTGTGTTACTCTTTTCTATACTAGCGTTGCCGCGCTTGATGGCGATTCGTGTCCAGGGGAGTCAGGAGGAAAGAGTATGCCCGCCCTCACCTTTACCCGGTTTGACGTCAGAGTTACTGTGCGCGCCACCCGCGAGGGCGGTGCAACGGTGGAGCTTCATTCGGCGAGTGGCCAGTATCACGGAGAACTTTCACCCGCCTTTATCGCGCAGGTGGAGCAGGAAACCGCAACGGGTGCGGCGACAGAGCGCCGGCCGCTGGCGGAGGCGCTCGGGCTGACGGCGGATCTCACTGTCTGGAATAGATGGCGCCTTGCACCGATTCCAGACGATTATTACGAGCGCGTGCTGAAGCGCCTGTTGCTGGACGTGCGCGATGGTGCGCTTTCTGCTTTACCCTGGGAGGCGTTGTGGCAGACGGAGGTGCTTGAGACGCTCCACTTGCCGGGCGAGTTTGTGGGACGTGCCTCCTCTGTGCCGGCGCGGTCCCTCAACGTACCGCTGACTGTTCCCCTGCGCTTTCTGCACGTCGACGCGGCGCCTGGCGCGCCCACCCTGCGCGAGATGATGGAGCAGATCTTCGGCGGGCACGATCCAGCTGAAATCGACCAGGCGGTCCTGGCGCGGACGGTGACTTTCAACGAACTGGAGGAGTGGCGGCGGGAGCAGGGCTGGCCCACCTGCGAGGTGCTTCACTTCGACCACCTGCCGACGCTGGAGGATGAGCAGCATCTTCTGAGCGGGCGCGCGGACAGTGCCGGGACGCTCGCATGGCTTGAGAGAGTGGCCAACGCGTGGCAAACGCGGTTGGTTGTGGTGCAGGCCCGCGAGGGGACGCTCGCTGTGGCACGGCGATTGGGCGCGGCACTCGTCGGGCGGGGTGGGCCGGCGGTGCTCGTAGCCTCCTCCTCCGCCGCTCCAGATTTCTTTATCTTCTACGACGCCCTCGTCCATGACAATCCCCTTGACATTGCCTATCTCTACGCGCTGCGCCCGCCGCACGCGCTCTTTGTCGGCAGCGGGCGCGCAGAGGCGCTGCGGGTCTCAGCCGTCGGCGAAGCAATTTTAGGGTGGCTGGAAGAGATGGAAGTGGAGATGGCGATGGAGGGAGCGCCTCCGCTGGAGGTGGAGGAGATGCTGGGGCGCGTAGAGAGGCCGCATACTGCGGACGATCTTCTTCTCCGGCTCGACGAACTGCGCTCGAGGTGGGATAGTCTGACCTTCCATGAACATGAGGGCGAAGGGCTACTCCCAATGGCGGGCGCGGTCAGCGCGGCCCGGGAAGCAACCGGCCTAGAGAAGGCGGCAGATTGGGAGGCGGTGCACACTGCCGCCCGCACGGCAAAGGCTGCCGCCGAGGAGCCGCGGGAACGCTACGTCAATTCGCACCTCGCCGAGCCGGGAGAGGATGGCAAACCCGCGTTCCTCGAGCAGTCGACCGCGGCCCTGACGGTCGGAGAGCCGTACTACCTGGGGATCCAGATTGGACCGCGCGATGAAGCAGTGCGCGTCGTAGGGCAGACGGCGCTGGTAGAAGAGGTATTCAAGTGGCAGCCGGAGATGGAGGGAGTCTGGCTGCAGGTCGCCGTCACCGCTCTGGACTTCGACGTGGCTGCCGAACCGGTGCAGGAGCTGTGGCTTCCGCGAAATCCTGAAACGCTCAGCGAGCTCATCTACTTTCCCGTCACACCCCTCCGAAAAGGCGTCTCCCGCCTGCGCTTCACCGTTCACTTCGAAAGCGACGTCATCCAGTCGTTCCGCCTCGCGGCACTGACGCTCCCGGCGGCGGAGGCTCCGTTGCCCGCAGAGGGAGAGAGGCGCCGCATGCTGGCAGAGGCGCTGACGCTGGATGCGCGTGGGAGTGAAACGGTGGACGAGGAAACTGTTGAGGTGGAGGGCGACCTGGCTGCCGGTGTTGGAGAAAGCACCTCCGATCTCGACTACCTGTTGGAAGACGTCGTCGGCGACGTCGGCTACCTGGCGCGCCTGGAATATAGCGTTACCACCGATTTGCCTTCAGCTGAAAGCCGCGACAGGCGCGCATTAAGCATCGTCGCCAACGATCTCAACGGCGAGAGCGTACTCTCCATAAAGGGGGAGCGCTTTGATGTGGTGACGAGCGGCGATCTGCCTCGCCGGATTGAAAGTGTGCGCGAAGTCTTTCACCAGATCGATACAGAGAAGCAGCATGGGGTAGATATGTATACCTTCGACCTCGACAATAGCGGCACGCCGCAGCAGCTTCGCGACGCTCTAAAAGAGCTGGCGGTGGTCGGCTACTCGCTGTACACGGAGGTCATCGGCGGCGACGTGGCGCTGCTCAAAGAGCTTGCCGAGCGCCTGGATACGCCGGACCAGGTCATTCACGTGGCACAAATTCTTACCGAAAAGGTGATACCTTGGGGCGTTGTCTACGATCGCCCCTACGATCCGTTTGCTCAGATGCACGACGACGAGGCGGACGACGTGTGCCTCGCCGCGCTGCCTGAGACTGATGGTACGCTGCCGGTCCGAGCCTGCGGTACCCACCCCGAGTGCCTGCTGCACGCGGATCGGGCAGCGGAGCGCGAGGCAGAGGGCAAAGAGCCGCTGGTAGCCGAATCGGTGGTCTGTCCCCTCCATTTTTGGGGCTATCGTCACGTGGTAGAGCTGCCCCCACAGCAGACGTATGCGGGCACGGTCAAAGAAGAGGCGACCTGTATCCCGGCGGAAGGAAAGGCGCGCCTGGTTGTCGGCTATAACGCCGGATTTCCAAAGGTCGAACAGCATGTCGAGGCGCTGCAAAAGATTGGCGAGACGCTCGACGCAGTCACCGTCGACTGGGTAGGCTTCCAGACGAATCGGAACGAAATTTTAAAGAGCCTGGAGGAAGAAGATCTGAATATGATCTACTTCTACTGTCACGCTTACGTTCACGATCGCTGGTACAACGCGTGTCTGGACTTCACCGACGAGGAAGGAGGAGCGCAGAATAACTTAATTCTTGCTCCCAACTTTGCGGCACACCCCGAGCCCTGGCCGCGCAGGCCGCTGGTCTTTCTCAATGGCTGTCGCACGGCCAGCTTCAGCCCCCAGGCTCCATCTCCCTTCCTGAAACAGCTGATCGCCCGCGGCGCCGCTGGCATGATTGGCACCGACATCGACGTATGGACGCCGCTGGCGACGGAGGTGGCGTTACAGTTTTTGAGCCGTTTTCTGGCCGGCGCGTCCGCGGGGGAGGCGCTCCTCGGGATGCGGCGCTCGCTGCTGGCCAAGCACAATCCGATGGGCCTCGTGTACACGCTCTACGCGGCGCACAATCTGCATCTTGATACGGAGGGTGACTGCTCGTAAACGAAAAATGGAGCGTCTCAGGGAGCGCCCACGCAGATAAAGGAGGCCCACGCTTCGAATGGCACACCGCAACTAGCGGCGACCCGACCGGCCGATGCAAGGGCTCCGGCGGCGCCGTGGCCGGCAGCGAGGTGCTCATAAAAGCTGGTCATAAAATCGGCCGCGTGAGGATCCTGTACCGGGCGCAGGCTACCCACCACCCGCCCAGCGCCGGCCGTGAGGCAGGTCGACGTCAGCCCCATGTGCTCGTCGCCGGGAAACACGCGGCTGCGCGTGCCGCTACAGGCCGCAAGCGTCACCAGCGGGGGTAGCGGCGCGCACTGCCAGAGGTCGTCCAGGAGCACGTCACGATCGGCGAGTGCGATGCCGCTGTAACGGCCACTCAGTGGATCGTGGAAAGCGTGGCTCGCGATGTGCAAGAAAGAAAATGCCCGCAGCCCGCTGGCGCCGGCCGCTTCCTGCAGGCGCGGCCACGAAGCCTGCTGATCGATGAGCATCGCGGCGACGAGGTCTTCATGCGCGCCGATTCCTTTTGCTTCACGACGCACTTCCGGTAACGAGGGATAGCGGTCGCCGAAGTCGGAGATTGCAAGCAGGAGACCCCCTTGCATCGGCATCGCACGTTCGTCTGCCTGCGCTGCCCGTCGCCAGAGAAGGCGCAACGTAGTAAGGGATGGAACGATCGCCGGAATGGCATGGTAGACGAGGGGCTGCTCTGAATGAGCCGGGATGAGGCCCGCCCACGGAAGCCGGTGCAGAACGCCATGCGGTGCGATGAGCAGCGGCGTATCTGGATGAAGGTGGGCGCGAACGGCGCCAGGGAAAAGCCACTGCCCCACATTCTGTAGATGCCGGGTTGGTAGCCTGCGCCCGGCCTGTGCGGCTTGAGCACACTGGCGCAGTGCGATCCGCACGGCGGGCGTTCGCCGTCGGGAGAGCACCTGTACCTCTTCGGCGGTTATCAGAACCGTCGTCAACGCCTGATCAGAGAGATAGTAGTCGAGGGCTACCCACTTCTCTCCCAGCGCACGACCGGCCGCAGCACGAAAGGCTGACAAAGAGAATCTGGCACCGGCGGCCCCGCCCGATGCACTGTGTGCAGCACGCTCGAGCCGACCGGCTTCGAGATCGAACTGCGCGATTTTCTCCTGTAGCTGGCGTACAAGCTCGATCTCTTCCTCGGATTGTTGTAGGCGACGGTCCGCCTGGCGCACGACCTCTAGCCGGTGGCGCAACCAAGCGATTTCGGCGGCGAGTAAGGAGCGCTTTTCGTCCGATCTCTGCGCGTCATCTCCGTCTGCCCAATCGTTGCCGGTGGCGTCGGCCCACCGCTGCACCAATTGGTTGGCGATTGCGCCTGCCTTTGCTGTCTCGATGAAGCGCAGGACCCGCTCAGCCGCCTGAGCGGAGTCGCTTCCGCTTTCTTGTGCGGCAGCAGCGCCGAGAGAGATCGCCCGCTCGAGCATGAGCGCCGGTTGCGCAAGATAGCCACCCGCCAGCCCCGGCTGTAGAAACCAGCGCCGCAGCCGCGCAAGCGCCTCGACTGCCCGCTCATAGTGGACGAGCGCCCGTTCCAGGTTGCCGCTGTCGGCGGCCTGTTGCGCCAGACCGTCATACGCCTGCCAGACGAAGGTTGGGCTGATCCGCTCTTCGTGCGTGAGCGTAAGCCGGTAGTAACGCCCTGCCTCGCTCGCGCTGCCTGCCTGCTCGTGATAGCGCGCCCAGGCGAGTGCGGTAGCGGCCTCTTCCTCGGGCAGCCCCATCTCCCGGAAACTTTTAGAGGCTGCCTCCAGATAGGGAGGTGTTTCCTCGTGACGACCGGCGGCGCAGAGGGCCGCCCCCATCTGACGTTGGACAATAGACTCTAGTAGGCGGTTCTCACCACGTTTTGCTGCCTGGTCCGCTTCGGCAAGCAGAGGCAGCGCTGCTTCCGCATTTCCAGCTTGGAGACGCGTAGCGGCACGGCGAAGCTGGATGTAGGCGCTCACCCCGCTCTGCCCGGTAGCGCCTACGTTTGTCAGCGCCCGGTCGAGGAACAGATCTGCTTGCTCCGCGTCGTTCAGTGTCGCCCAGACCGTCGCCAGGCGCAGATTGCACTCTGTTTCACTTCCTACCTGTTTCAGATCGGAAAAAGTGGCAGCGGCCTGTTCCAGCATGGTCAAAGCCTGCTGGTAGCGCCCCATGTAACGGTAAACGTCGCCGAGGTGCATCTGACAGAGGGCAGCGCCCAGGGGCGAAGCGATGCGGCGGTTCGCCGCCAGTGCCTTCTCCAACAACTCGCGGCTCAAGGCCACGTTGCCAAAGGCCATCTCTACCCAGCCGCTATCGAGAAACGCATCGGCCATGAGACCGGGAATATCAAACTCCTCATAAATGGTGCGCGCGCCTTCCAGCTCGCTGCGGGCCACCTCGAGGTGGCCGAGCAGGCGGTGAACACGCGCCTTGCTGTGCTGGCACTGGGCTATCCAGAGAGGGAGGTCGAGGCTGGTAAAGCGTGCCTCGGCTTCGTCCAGGAGGGCCAACGTTCGCTCGTGTTCAAGCGCCCGCTTACTTTCGATTATCGCTATCTGACAGGTTGCGCGCGCTACGTCGGCGGCCGACGAACAGCTCTCGAACGTCTCCAGCCCGTCCCGCGCACATGCCAGGGCACTGGTGACATCTCCCTGCCGGTAGCTCAGGGCCGCCTGGACAAAGTTGCAGCGCGCGAGGTACAGCCGGTCGCCGCTCTCGGAGAAGGCGACGCGGCAGCGCTCAACATCTCGCTGCGCCGCTTCATAGGCGCCGGTCAGCAGCTGTGCGTACGCCAGGTCGAGGCGGCAGCGTAATCCAAACAGAGAGAACTCCGGGTTGTCTACCGCTGCCGCTTCCAGCTCCGCCAGTGCGTGAGTCAAAGCATCTCGGGCTGCCTCAAACGAGGGGCGCGTCCAGGGGAGTGCGTTCTCCTGCCATATACAGGCTGCTACCCAGCCGGGGAGTCCCAGCCGCCGGAATAGGGGAAGCGCCTCGGCAACGGCATTCGCGACCACTTGCGGCCGGACCCACTCATTGCCCGCTCGCGCCACGTGCCAGCTCGCAAGCGCGTAAAGCTGTGGACTTTTCGCCTGTCTTGCGGCTCTCTGTGCAAGCGCCAGTGTTAGCCACGCCAGCTTTGGTCGCTGCCGCGCAAGCCCTTCTGCCTCTTCGCCAAGTGCAGACAGCAGGGGGAGTGTCAGCCGCGGTAGCTGGGCGGCGACGCTGGCGGGAAGGACATGTAGTTGCGGCTCCACTCCAAAGCTGACCCAGGGGTCCCCTTCGCCGGTTGCAGCGAGTTCGACGACGCGTCGAGCAAGTTGTCGGTATGGAAGCAGCCGAGCGGTAGGGGCGTGCGCCATGGGGAATACTTACTCGCTGTAACTGCTGATAACGAGTTGCAGGTCCGCTCCCACGCCGCCTGTCTCGTCGGTAACAGCAGCGAGCGGTACCGGCGGTAACTCGGCGAGCCCATCAGCGCTGACCACTGTCTCTGTTTCGTAACGCCCCCACCTAATCTCGGCGTGCAAGGGCGCTGCGGGTTCAGGATCGGCGGAGACAATCAGAGAGAGGTGAAGCGTAGTTGGATCCGCCGGCTGCCGGACCGCCCCGAGCAGAAGAGCGATCTCCTGGCCAGCCATCTCTCGCGTCTCGTCGAGGATCGTCACGTAATCATCTTCGGGAAGTGCGCCGGCGTCTCGCAGCACCAGTTCCGGTGAAGAGAAGGCGCCAAGCACTGCTTCCAATTGTCGCGCCGTCCGTTGCCACGTTAGGCGCCACTGGGAAGCCGCTGAACCCGCAGGAGTAGAAGGCGCAGCGCCTCGCAAAAACGTCAGGTCGATCATAAGGGAATCAGGGAGCGTTTCTAGCGTGCCCGCTTCGTCGGCGAGTATGATCTCGATTGCTTCCAGAAACTGATTGCGCAAGGCGGGGTCCGCCAGAAGCTGGCGATAGAAGTCGGGATAGCGCTGGCTGATGTCAACACCTTCAAGTGCATCGCTGAGAGCAAATTGAAATGTCTCGTCGACTGGGGTCTCCGCCGGGCGACGGTCGAGCCACCGAAGCTCGTCGGCCAACCGGCGCGCGCCTTCAGGCCACGCGCCAGATTCAAGCTGCCGGCGAAGCTCTTCCAGACGGCGCGCCAGCCATTCGTCACGTTCCCCACCCTCTTCGGGCTCGCTCATTTTGTTACTCAGTCAT
>JAWVYW010000005.1:0-54082 GCA_033722535.1 Promineifilaceae bacterium (SeqCode) | reverse complement strand
GAACACGATCGAGACGGATGAAGCCGCCATCGTGATCGAATTCGTACTTGTTGCGCGTGTTCCCAGGAATTTCGACGATAACGTTGATCAGGTCGGGTGGATTCGGCCCGGTCGGGAGATCGTGCCACAGATTCTTCATCGGTACCTGTCCTTTCAGAAATGGCGAGAGCGGCTGGCCCGCTGCGGGCCAGCCGCTCTTATTGTACGCCTATGGCGAAGAAAGGCACGCCGATGGTTCAGGCGTCAGGCTGGAAGATTTTCGTCTCCGGTCTAAAGGCGGCCCAGGAGAACCAGAAGTGGTCGCCGTGGGGAATGGCGGCGAGTTGTTCGCCCGCCAGCGGCCCTTCGGTCGCCTGACCGAGGATGTTCCATATACTCCCTGTCTGGTCGTCGACAACCGTCCCATCTTCGACGCTGAAGGTTAGCTGCTCTCCGTCCACGAAGGGTGCGAATACGCCGGTGGCGCCGACGTCGGCACCCTCTGCGATGACGCGAGCGTCCAGCGCGCTGCTGGTACCTGCCGACCAGAAGACAACCAGTGCCTGATCACCTATCTGATCGTGGACGACGAGCGCTTCCTCGAGCACGCTGTACGGGTAGGCGGCGTCCCCTTCTTCAGTGGAGACGGTTACCACCCGGGCCATGGCGGGCAGGCGTTCGTCCAGCGGGCCACGGAAGAGGAATGGGTTCTGGTCGGCACGGTCGTAGCCCACGTACGGATTTTCTCCGTAGGAACGGCTGAACCCCGTGTCGCGGGAGAGGACGACGCCGTCGGGGAAAGCCTCGCGGAAATCTTCAAAGCTGACGATCGAGGAGGCGATGAAGTCAAGCTGTTCCCCAACCAGCGTCCCCACAATCGCTTCACCGGTGAACTGCTGCCACAGACTTTCCGTGGTGCGGTCGTACATCACCAGATCGGAGTGGCGGAGCAGGCCGGAGGTGCCAAATTCGTAGACTTCACCCTCGATGCGGCGGTCGAAGGTGAGGGCCGAATTGCAGAGCGGGCAGAAGGTGACAACCACCGGCACATCGCCGACGGTGTCGTTGACGATTTCATGCCAGGTCATGATCTGGAGCGGATAGGCGCGCGCATCGCCGTCGATCTCCAGGGCAATAACCGGCTCATTGGGGGCGAGCCATTCGAGCGCTTCGACGATGGGGATGAACTGCGGATCGTCGATAGACGGAATGCCATCGCGGGGCGGACCCCCGGCGAGTAGCTCGTCATAGTCGATGGTGTGGAGGTGCCAGTTCGTATTCCAGGAATCAGTGAGCCGCTTCAGGCCGCGAGAGCGTGTATCTTCGGTGAGAATGCGCTTCCCGCTCGGCGTGAAACGTGCGTCCTCGTCGGCGGCTGCCGCGTCACTCGCTGGCGTCTCCTCTTCTACAACATCTGCCTCTTCTTCCACCAGCGGCTCCTCGTCTGCTACCTCCTCTCCAACGTCCAGCTCCTCCGCGCCGGCGACGATATCCGCGTCGACATCGTCGTCTTTGGCGATGGCCGGCTCCTCGACCGGGGCAGAGACTGCTTCGCCCTCACCCTCGGCTGCGCCGCAGGCGGCGAGCAGTAGGACGAAGAGGGCCAGTAAAAGGGTGCGCGCTGCCGTTGCCGGCGCGCCATTCAGGTGAGCGATCATCGGTTTCTCCTCCACTCAGCTAGAGTTGGTTGGTTACGAACTCAGTACCTCTACTATAGGGGTGGAGAGGGCCGGCTAACGTGATCCAGATCACGAAGCTCATCCTGGCATAAGGAAACAGCACGCAGGGTCTCGGGAAGCAAACCGCTACGGATGGCTTCCCCACAGCAGTATATGCGCGACAGCGGGCGCCGCTGCGCTCGCTGCTGGGTAGTTACTGGATTTCGACGAACTTGCCGGTGGTGAGGAAGATCACGCGCTCGGCGATGTTCGTCGCCCGATCTCCCACGCGCTCCAGGTGGCGCCCGACCCAAAGGAGAAAGGTGGCGCGCTCGACGTAGGGTTCATCCTGCATCTGGTGGATCGCCTCGTGGAAGAGGCTGGAGTAATGTTTGTCCAGTTTGTACTCGCGGCGCGTGATGCTATAGGCAAGATCGGCGTCGTGTTCCAGAAACGCCCGCGTACTGTCCTCCACCATGCACCGGCCGTGGCGGGCCATCTTGGGCAGCTTGTGCAGGTTGGCGATCGGCCCTAATCCGGCCATACGATCGACCACGTCGGCAATGCTGGCTGCGTGATCGCCGATCCGCTCCAGTTCGCCCGCGATGTGGGTGGCGGCGACGACGATGCGGAGATCGATAGCGGCTGGCTGCTGGGTGGCAAGGACGCGCAGACACTCCTCCTCAATCTCATAGCGAAGCTGGTTTACCTGCTCGTCATTCCGCACCACTTCCTTCGCCAGCTCGACATCCCGTTCGTAAAGCGCCTCCATCGCCTGGTCGAGGGCGGTGAGCACGCGGCTCGTCAGCTGCTGGACCAGATCGGAAATCTTTGCCAGATCGCGGTCGAGTAATGATCGGGTTCCGTGTGGCATGCGGCTACCTCCTTTGGCGGCTGTTATCTTCACGCCACGCTACACTAGATATACCATAGAAGTGTAAACAAGATATCAGGACGCTGGCGTCCTTACTGCGCTATCTGCGCTGTAGCCGGCCTCGACCTTTATGAGCCCGTCTGCGGTGGGGAGTGAGGCGAGCGCCAGGCGGGCGATTTGTGGACGTGGACAACCTGCCAGCCACTCTCTTTGTGGACGAGGACCCGACTTTCGTTATGTGTCTGGTGGCTAAGCGCGCCGTCCTGCAGGCGGGTGAGCATGAAGGTGTAGCTGACGATGGCGCTGTCTCCGTACTGCTGTAGCCGCGGCTCCAGCAGATCAAAGCGGAAGGCGTCCACCGTTCCCGCCCAGCTATGCTCGATCATAAAAAAGTGAAAGTCCAGGCCGTCCTGCCGGTGCGGCGTGAGAT
This sequence comes from Promineifilaceae bacterium (SeqCode), assembly GCA_033722535.1. Taxonomy (GTDB): domain Bacteria; phylum Chloroflexota; class Anaerolineae; order Promineifilales; family Promineifilaceae; genus JAAYYY01. The sequence continues at coordinate 51,141 of JAWVYW010000005.1, read as the reverse complement.
ACCATTCATAGAGACTCAGCTCTTCCGCCGTCGTCTCACGATAGGTGTCCCGATCGTGGGTAAAGATGCTGCGCAGATGGCGGTGGACAAAGTCCCAGATCTCCTGCTCATTGTGTTCCATTGCTTTCCTCCTTTTGGGGCGGGGGCGCCGAGGTGAAATGGGTTGGGTGATGGAGTGCGCGTGCCAGCCGGCGCCTGTACTCGGCGCGCGGGACCTCCACAGCGCCAAACTGGCGCAGGTGCTCGGTCATAAACTGGATGTCCAGTAGTTGAAATTGCCGCTGCCGGAGCCGCTCGACAAGGTGCACGAGGGCCACCTTACTGGCGTCCGTTGCGTGGCTAAACATGCTCTCGCCAGCAAAAAAGCTGTTGATGGAGACGCCGTACAGACCGCCGACCAGCCTCCCATCCTGCCAGGCCTCGACGGAGTGGGCGAAGCCGAGCCGGTGCAGGACGACATATGCCTCCACCAGCTCCGGGCTGATCCAGCTTTTTTCCCGGCCGGGTGCAGGGGTGGCGCAGGCCTCCATCACCGATCGAAAGGCGCTGTCGAGACGGATCTCGAAAGGCTTCTGGCGCACCGTTCGCGCCAGACGAGCGGGCGTGTGGAAGTCGTCGATTGGGAGAATGGCGCGTGGATCGGGATCATACCAGTAGATGGCGCCGTCGTCGTCAGCCATGGGAAAGACGCCCTGCGCATAGGCAAATAGGAGCTGTTCCGGCGCCAGCATCGGGTTCTGCATCACGCCGTCTCCGGTTTCCAGGCGCGCACCAGATCGTAATTCACCTGCCAGAGAAAGATTTCGATTCCTTCAAGGCCGGCATCCCGCAGCAGGGCGTGGAGACTATGCGGACTGCGGTAGCGGTGGAGAAAGGCGCGCGCTTCTGCGCCGCAGCGGCGCGTCGTCAGGAGCACACCGCCCGGCTTCAGGACGCGCACCATCTCCTGCAGTGCTGCGCGGTCCGAGGGAAAGAACTCCAGCGCTTCCAGGCAGGTAACAGCGTCGAAAGTGAGGTCGGCGAAGGGCAGGGGAACGGCGGGATGCTGCACCAGCTGCACGCGCCCGCTGTATGGGGCCAGCCGCCGGCGTGCCACTGCAAGCATACGCGGCGCTGCATCCAGCGCCAGTAGCCGACCCCGAAAGGCCGGTTCCCGCAGCAGGTCGACTGGCACGCGTCCGGTGCCGGTGGCGACGTCGAGGATGAGCGGCTGGGAGAGGTGGCGCACTGCATGCATAACCGGGCGCGCTACCAGCAGCCGCTCGTCGTCCGGATCATACTCCTTGATCGCATCGTACTTGTGGGCAGTCAGATCGTAGAGCCAGACGACCATCCGCCGTCCCAGAAAAACGCCCTCTGTCGTCACCAGCAGCCAGTAGAGAAAGGTGGCGAGGAGAATGGAGAAGAGGAGGAGCAGCAGGAGCGGGAAGAGTGAGAGCATGGCGCTATTGTAGCATAAATGGGTTCAGAGATGGCCTGCCTCGCGCAGCCACTCTTCCGTCCGCGCCATGCCGTCCTCCAGCGACACCCGGGGCCGGTAGCCGAGGAGGCGTTCCGCCTTTGTGGTTGGATAGACCGCTCTCGCGGTGTAGTAGTCCAGCAATTCACGACCGATCGAGAGGTCGAGAGGGAGGCGAACCGCGGCGGCCAGGCCCAGCCGCACCACCCAGAAGGGAAGTCGTCGCGGCCGGCGTCCGGCCATCGTCCCATACCATTCGAACCATATCCGCCAGGGAAGGGGCCGGTCGACAAAGTTAAAGGCCTCGTCTACTGCTTCAGGGTGGGTCGCTGCCAGGAGCATACCGTCGATCAGGTTGTCGACATAGACAGGGTGGGCATGCCCCGTGCCATCGCCGGCGATCACCGGCACGCCGCGTTGTACGAGCCGGAACATACGCAGCGACCAACCGTAGCTGTGGGGACCGTAGACCATGCCCGGGCGCACGACAGCCAATTGCAGACCGTTGCGGCGGGCGCTCTCCCGCGCCTGGAGCTCGCCCTCAGCCTTCGTCCGCCCATAGCTATCTGGCTGAAGGGGGTCGACCCGCTGGCTTTCGTCGATTGTCGCGCTCTTCGGCGGCCCATAGGCGGCGATGGAGCTGACGAGCACCAGACGGCGCGCGCCGGCGCGCGCCGTCTGCTCGGCCAGCGTGCGTGTCGCATAGACGTTAATCGGCCACGCCATCTCTGGGCCGCCGTGGCGCTCGCCGAGCCAGGCGGCGACGTGGAAGATCAACTCCTGCCCGCGTACGAGTTCAGCCATCGTCCTGAAATCGAGCAGGTCGGCGTGGCGCAGGCGGACACCCTCTTCCTCCAGGTGGGCGGCGGCTCGTAGATTACGCCCCGTTCCGGTAACGTGAGCGCCGGCCCGAGCCAGCCGGCTGGCCAACCGCCCGCCGATGAAGCCGGTGGCGCCGGTGACGAGGACCGTCCGCCCCGCGAGGGCGTCCGTCCCCGGATCGTTAGCGTTCATCGAAGGCCGGCGAATAGATCCCGCTCTACTCCCCGCCCACCGTTGACAAGGCTGTAAACGCGATAGAGCGACTGGGTCTGCCAGATATACTCTCGCTTCTCCGGCGGGAGGTCGCGCAGCGCCTGGTAATTGGGCAACTGCGAGCGGTGGCAGGCAGTCGCCTGCCACACCTGCTCGGCAAAGTCCGCCGTGTCGATGCGGGTGGTAACTGCCCAGTAAGGCCAGCCCGGCGGTCGGCGCTGCACGCCGTCTATCTCCATCATAAGCGTCCCAAAAGCGGCTTCATAAGCTTCGATACGCGCTGGCGTCACCACAAAGTAGTATAGTTTGTCTACAGTATGGGCGGCGTCTGAAGCGTTTGCATAGTCGGGATCTGCGGCGGCGACGAGGGCTGCCGTCGCCAACTGGCTGATCGCAATATGATCGGGATGTCCATAGGAGCCGTAGGGATCAAAGGTCACGACGACCTGCGGGCGCACCCGGCGCACGTGGGCGACGATGCGGGCAGTGACCTCGGCGGGGTCAGCACGATCGAGCTGTCCGTCCTGATAGCCGAGAAGGTTCACTTCTTTCAGGCCGAGGACGTTCGCGGCAGCCCCTAGCTCCTGCTCTCGTAGCCGGCCCAGCGCCTCCGGCCCAGGATTATCCTCCGGCGCCCCAAACCACCCCATGCCGCCGTGCGTCGCCGTCAGAAGGTACGTCTGGACCCCCTCAGCTCCGTAGCGGGCCAGGATGCCGCCGGTACCCAGCGATTCGTCGTCAGGATGGGCAAGGATACACATCAGGCGCAGTTGGCGAGGCATGGTTATAAGCTCCGTTGTTTGTGTCCGTTCAGGCTCGATCTTTGTCGAAACATACCCCGACGTCAAATGTCGGCGACGTCAAGGGGCGAGTCCTTCACCTGGCGCGGTAAGAGGTTACGTTTAGAATATCTGTGCTATAATATGGCCTTTGTAGCATGGACGGTCTGAACCAGTTAAGGGAAGCACACTATGAGCCAGAGATACGTGGCGGTGGACATCGAAACGACCGGTCTCGATCCATATACGGACAGGATCATCGAAGTGGCGGCCGTCGTCTTTGACGAAGATGAGATCGTAGACGAGTGGTCGTCGCTGGTCGATCCAGGGCGTGACGTACCGGCGTTCATTACCACTCTAACCGGCATCACGGAGCAGATGCTGGGCGATGCGCCGAGCCTTTTCAGCCTGCGCGGGCGCCTGCAGCGTCTGTTGAGCGACTATGTGATCGTCGGCCATAACGTGGACTTTGACATGGGGTTCCTAGAGCAGGAGCGGATAGGGATGGGCCAGCACCGGTTGGACACGGTGACGCTGGCCTCCATATTGCTGCCCGCAGCCGGTCGCTACAACCTGATCGACCTCTCGCGCCTTCTGGACCTGTCTCAGGCTAGGGGCAGCCGCGAGCACCGTGCGCTGGGCGATGCCCGGCTGACGGTGGCGCTCTTTCACGCCCTGAAGGAGCGGGCGCAGGCCATCGACTACGCCCTTTTGAGCGAAATTGTGGAGGCCGGGCGCCGCATCGGCTGGCCGGAAACACTGTTCTTCGAGCAGGCGCTGCGCAAGGTCGGCCGGAGCGCTTTCGGGCGCCGCGGTCAGCTGCCGCGGCTCTTTAAGCCCCCCAAGATTGAAGGGCACACGCTGAATCCGCGGGAGGAAGTAGAGCCGGTGGACGTAGAAGCGGTGACCGGCATGTTGCGACCGGGCGGCAACTTCAGTCGCGCCTTTCCCGGCTATGAGTATCGGGAGCAGCAGGTCGAGATGGCGTCGGCGGTGGCTGATGCCTTTAACGCACACCAGCACCTGATCGTCGAGGCGGGAACGGGCACAGGTAAGAGCATCGGCTATCTGCTGCCGGCGGCGTTCTGGGCCCACCAGAACGACCGCTGTGTCGTCGTCTCCACCAACACGATTAACCTCCAGGACCAGCTAATCGAGAAGGATCTGCCTCAGTTGCGCCAGTTGCTCCCCTTCGACCTGCGGGCGACGATTCTTAAGGGGAAGCGGAACTATCTCTGTACGCGTCTGTTCCAGCAGATGCGCCACAGCGGCCCCTCCAATGCGGACGAGATGGCGCTTTACGCCCGCATTCTCGTCTGGCTGCCCGAGTCAGAGCGGGGGGACGTCAACGAGATTTCAGTGCGCACCTATGGCGAGCAGATGGCCTGGGGGCGGCTGAGCGCCGACAATGACGGCTGCCGGATGGAAGATTGCCGTGAGGAGCGTTGCCCGCTGCACATGGCGCGCCGTCGCGCAGAGCAGGCGCATATCCTCGTGGTCAACCACTCGCTGCTGCTGGCCGACGTGGCTGCCGGCAATCGCGTACTGCCGCCCTACCGGGATCTGATCGTAGACGAGGCGCACCATCTGGAGAGTGCGGTGACCGATGGCCTGAGCTTCCGCGCCGATCGCCGCTTTCTGGAGTCGCTGCTGGAGGAGATTATCCGGCCTCGGGTGGGCATGGTCGGCGATCTACAGAGCCGGGCGCGGGCGGCCTTTCCCCCGGAAGTCAGCAGCACTATCGACGACTACGCCACGCGGCTACGAGATGCCGCCGGACAGGCGAACGGGCGCCTGGGCGACTTCTTCGACACGTTGGACTATTTCCTGCAGGATTATATTTCAGGCCGCGGCCAGTATGCGGAACAGGTGCGGCTGGTGCCGACGCTGCGCGGGCGCGCAGAGTGGGAACACGTCGAGATGGCGTGGGAGAATCTATACATTCACTTCAAGGCGCTGGCCGAAGGACTCCTGAAGCTATCCGGCGGGCTGGCCGATATCCTCGAATCGTTCGATCTGGAAGAAGGGGAGAATCTGGCAGTGGCGCTGCAGAGCCTGGGGCGGAGCATCGGCGAGACGGGAGAGCAGCTCAACAACATTATCGCCGAACCGGCGGAGGGGATGATCTATTGGCTCGACGTCTTCAAGGGCCGCGTCGCCCTGCACGCGGCGCCGCTGCACATCGGCCCTCTCGTGGAGAAGCATATTTTTGAGGAGAAGGAGACGGTTGTGCTGACGTCGGCGACGCTGCGCACGGCGGGGCGCGGTGGCTATGGCGAGGTCGACTTCGCCTATCTCCGCGACCGGCTGCACGCCCACGATGCAGGCGAGCGGGCCGTCGGCTCCCCCTTTGACTACGCGCGCAACACTCTCCTGTACCTGGTGCGCGATATGCCGGAGCCGAACCAGCCCGGGTACCAGCGCTATGTGGAGGAGGCGATAGTCGCCGTGGCTCGTGCGCTTGGCGGGCGGACGATGGCTCTCTTTACCTCCTACGGACAGCTGCGGGCGACGGCGCGGGCCATCGAACAGCCTCTGCGAGAGGCCGACATCACGCTTCTGGCCCAGGGCGAGGGGGCATCGCGGCAGCAGATGCTCGAGCAGTTCAAACAACCGGACGCGCGCATGGTGCTACTCGGGACACGCAGCTTCTGGGAAGGGGTGGATGTGCCTGGGGACGCGCTACAGGCGGTTTTGATCGCTCGCCTGCCCTTTGACGTTCCGTCCGATCCCGTCTTTGCCGCCCGCTCGGAGACATTCGAGAACGGCTTCTTCGACTACTCGATTCCGGAGGCGGTCCTCCGCTTCCGCCAGGGCTTCGGGCGCCTGATTCGCCGCCGCGACGACGAGGGGCTCGTCGTCATACTGGACAAGCGGGTGCTGACCAAGCGCTACGGGCAGTCCTTTCTCGACGCGCTGCCGGAATGCACCGTCATTCGGCAGCCGCATGGGCGGTTGGGGGAGTTAATTGAGCGGTGGTTTGAGAGAGACAGAGAGGCAATGCGCTAAACGGAGCGTGTGCGCTGGCTCTCCACTTGCCTGTCATGCCAGTTGGTTGAATCGGGATAATCGTGGGCTCCCCGCCCGATTCTAGTGTGCGCTCGTCGCCCCATCTTCATTCAGGGAGTCAGGTCGAGGTGGAACGTGCCGTCACTCTCAATACCGGCAGCGGCCTCTCCCTCCGCGTCGACGTCACTATCGAGGCCAGCATCCACGTCGAGGTTGGCGTTACCGGTATCCGAGGAGGCGGGATTGGCGTTGATCGTGCCTTCGGCGCTGCTCCCCATACTGACGCCGGTGCTGGCGCTTAAGCCAGCGTCGCCGTCCAAGCCAGTACTGGCCTTGGTGGCGCTGTCGCTCTGGGCCTCATATCGTCGGTTCAGGTCGCTTGCAGCCTCCGTCGCTCCATTCAAGGCCGCCTCGACACGGTTTTCAAGATCCGCGCCCGCCTGAAGGGTCGCGTCTATCGCACTGTCGAGGGCGCCGCGTACGTCGAGCTCAGAGCCGGCGACCGTTTCTACCGTGGCCTCGATGGTCGGCCTGCAGAAGTGATCGAGGAAAGAGCCGGCCTCCGCCGCTGCATCGGCTTCCGCCTGCGTAGCAACAGTCGCGTTCAGATCGACGGCGTCTGTCTCCACGTCCGCGACTACACCGGCCTTGCTACGGGCTTGCGCGTTCACTTCGGGCTGCGTCGCCGCTTCCGGGCACAGGCTGTCGCGAACTGTTTCGGTGACATTTGCTTCGACATCGGCTGCTTCCGCTTGAAGTTGGGCCCGCGTATCCACAGCGGCGACGCCTACCGCGCCGGCGCCCAGCATCAGAACCAGGAACAGAGTTGCAGCGATCTTCACAGTAAACATCTAAACCTCCTTATCTTGTGTGGGGTTGGAATACCCCGTCTGTGCCTTTCAACTGTGACAACGAAGCAAGGAGGGAGGCTGTTACGATCGATCCGCCAATTGCCTGTTGGAATCTTGCTTACAGCTGTACGATCTACTTGTAATCAGGGCAGCCATGGGACTGTGGGCGTGAGCAGTTCATCGACCGGCGGCAGAAGCGGCGTGGCGGTCGGCGATGGTGTGACCGTCGCCGCCGGCGCTCCGGTTGGCGCGGGGGTAGCGCCGCCAGAGCCGCCTGCTGTCGGCAGCAGGCTCGGCTCAACAGCCGGCAGCGCCAGCGTCGGGGACGGCAGCGGTAGCACGCCCGGCGGCGCGGGTGTCACTTCCGGCACCGTATCATCGAGCGCCGTCGCGGTCGGAAGAGGGAGCGTTACCGTGGGTGCTATGTCCTCGGAGGGTGTCAGCGCTGGTGCGGACGGGGGCTCAGCTGGCGGCGGCGACACTGCGGGCATTTCTACGCCAGCGGCGCGCAACAACGCTCGCTGCCGGCGGAGGGCCAGCTGAATGCGCACCTCCGCTTCCGGGCCACGATATTGTTCCAGCTCCTGCACAGCCGCCGCGTATGACGCGCCCGCTGCCTCTAAGGTCTCCGGCGCCGTTTCCTCTTCGGAGGAGAGATGTGCCAGTTCGGAGGCCCGGCGCGCGGCGAGCAGCAGGTCTGTGGTCAGCGGATCGGGGTGCAGGCGCTCCCACACGCGCTCGCTGGCGCGTTTCCAGCCATAGAGGGGATCGTCCGGCAGCGCCGCCTGAGCAGTGGCGGTCAGGCCGACCAGCAGTACGACGACCATAGTCGCCAGGGCCAACGCCGGTCGCCAGAGCGGGCGCCGGCGAGCACCGAGCAGGAGGCGGCGCAGCACCGCCGCCACGCCGGTGGCGCCGGCTGGCGTCGGCGGTTGGCGGCCGGCAGCGCGGGGGTGCGCTGCCATATGCACCAGCAGTTGCGCGCGCGCGCGACGCCGGACCGTGGGCGAAATTTCAGGCGTCGGCTCCTGCTGCAGCCGTTGGGCGGCCTGCAGCATCGAGCGTAGCTCGTCGGCATGTTCCGGATAGTCGGACAGGCAGACCTCCAGTGGTTCCCCGCGCGCCATCCGCTCCAGGCACCTCTCCAGAACGATTTCTAGCCTAAACGTCTGCGACTTCATCAGTGACTCCCATAATCGTCTGCAGCGCCTGGAGGCCGCGCATCTGCAGGGCGCGGATAGCGCCTGGCTTTTTCTCCATGATGTCGGCCACTGTCGCCGTGTTCATCCCTTGGAGAAACTTTAAGATCAATACATCGCGCTGATCGTCGGTAAGGGCATCGAGGGCGCCGATGACCCGTTCGGCCGCCAGTTGCGTGCCGACCGCTTCCGCAACGTCGGGTGCATCGGGATCTTCTATCTGGAAGACTGTTTCATCCCACTGCACCTGCGCTTTGCGGGTGCGGTAGTGGTCGATGACAGTGTTACGGGCAATGCGAAAGAGCCAGGCGCCAAACGGCAGCCCGCGTTCCTCGTAGCGGTCGAGATGCTCCCACGCCTTCAGAAAGGTGTCGGCGCTGAGATCCTCGGCCAGCTGGCGTTCGCCCACCCGATAGTGAACGAATCGGTAGACCTGCTCGATGTAGGCGTCGTACAGTTGGGCGAATGCGTCGCCGTCGCCGTCTTTGGCGCGGTGTACGAGCCCGCTTTCCTGTTCTTGTTGCAAAATGCGTTGTGTCACAACCGTTTTTTCGCTTCTATACGCTATAACGAAGAATCGGGTTAAACTGTTACGTTGAGATTGTTCGGAGGTTATATATAGTAACGTTCGGCTTCATTACGGGTTATAACGAGCAGAAGAAGGGATAAGGAGGCAGTTATGAGCAGTCGTCGCGTCGTCGTGACCGGCCTGGGAACCTACAACCCATTGGGCAATGATCCACAGCGCACGTGGGAGCGGTTGGCGCGTGGGGAGAGCGGGATCGGGCCGATTACCCACTTTGACGCCAGCGAGCTGAAAACACAGTTTGCGGGAGAGGTGCGGGACTTCGACCCGGTCGCCCTCTTCGGTCGCCGTGAGGCGCGGCGCATGGAGCGGGTGGCGCACCTGGCGCTGGCTGCCGCCGGGCAGGCGCTGGGTGATGCCGCATTGGACAATGGGAGCGAGGCGTTGGACCGGGACCGGGCCGGCGTCATTCTGGGCAGCGGCGTCGGAGCGCTGGGAAGTATCGTGGAGGCGGTGGATAGCTTTAACGAGCGAGGCCCCCACCGGGTGAGCCCCTTCTTCATGCCCAATATGCTTCCCGACACGCCGGCGGCGACCATCTCCATCCACTATGGCTTCCGCGGCCCAAATATGGCAATCGCCACTGCCTGCGCCAGCGGCAACAACGCGCTGGGAGAGGCGGCGCGGATGATCCAGCGCGGCGTAGCCGACGTGATGGTAGCGGGCGGGGCGGAAGCGTGCCTTGTGCCGTTGGCGCTAGCAAGCTTTAACGTGATGGGCGCCCTTTCGACGCACAACGAAGATCCACAGCGGGCTTCCCGCCCCTTTGACGCCGGGCGCGACGGCTTCGTATGCAGTGAAGGCGCGGCGATTCTGGTGCTGGAGGAGCTGGAGCATGCGCGGGCGCGTGGCGCTCATGTATACGCAGAGATAGCCGGCTATGGCACTAGTGCCGATGCCTACCACGTCGCGATGCCGGCAGAGAATGGTGCTGGCGCCGTATTGGCGATGCAACGGGCGCTCGAAGATGCCGGGATGGCGCCGCAAGAGATCGACTACATCAACGCGCACGGCACCAGCACGCAGTTGAACGACAAAGAGGAGACGGCGGCGATTAAGACACTCTTCGGGGAGGAGGCGTACGACGTGCCGGTCAGCTCGACGAAGTCGATGCACGGTCACCTGCTGGGTGCGGCGGGGGCGCTGGAGGCGCTGGTATGTGTAAAGGCGATGGAGCACGGATTGCTCCCGCCGACGATCAACTACGAAACGCCCGATCCCGACTGCGATCTCGACTATGTGCCCAACGAGGCGCGACCGGCAGCGCTAGAGGTGGCGATGTCGAATGGCTTTGGCCTCGGCGGTCACAACGCGACCCTCATCCTACGCCGCTACAGATCGTAAGCCGCCACCCCCTGTCGGCGCGGAGGACGGGCGGAGGCTCGAAGGTCAGACGTCGACGCCCGCCTTCCGCAGTTTCGTCTCCAGCTCCTCCACCGTATGGCGCATCCCGGGCTCGATGTGAGGATAGGCGAACCAGACGAGGGCAAAGCCAAAGAGCGCGCCGGTGAAAGTGCGCAGGAAGGGGGTGCTTTCGCGCAGGGGGAAGAACTCGCCCAGGAAGCCCAGCTGCTCGGGTGCGGCGACGGCAAGTTGAGCAAAGAGTTGGCTGAAGCCGTCCAGTGCAATCGGGCCCATGCCGATTAACAGAAAAGCCCACAGGGGGAGCGCCGGGATCGGCCGGAAGCGGCGCAAAACCAGGTAGAGCAGGCTAGCCAGGAAGACAAAGCCATAAATGGCGATGTCGCGCTCGCAGAGCGCCATCTTGTAGCCCATTTCCGGCGTGCCCAGGAAAGCGCGCGCTGCATCCATGTAGTCTCGTCCGTAGGAGTCCAGGGGCACGCCGGCAAAGAGCGGGAGGTCGCCCATGTAGGCTTCGATAGGCGTCAGCTCCGTCCCGGCTACCGCGCGTGGATAGGCCGGCTGCTCACCATACAAAAAGAAGGAGCGCGATGCCATTTGATGGCACATCGGCGAGTAGACGGTGTAGATCGTGCGCGCCGCTCCGCTTAGCCCGGCGTTCATCAGCACCGGCGCCAGTATCGGAAGGCCGACGTAGAGAGCGGCGCCGGCGGTAAAGACGGCGGCCCAGTGGCGCGCCAGCCAGAGAATGAAGCGGTCGACGGCAATCACCAGGTCGCGGGTGCGGCCGGTGACCGGTTTTTTGTGCGAGGAGGGGCTGTTCTTCATCTATCTTCTAGCTCTCTCTAGTTTGACTCTCTAAATCACCGGGAGGCCGCCAGGCAGTTCCCTGGTCGGGTGATGATGGCCAGCTTCCCGGAGGGTTTCTTGCGCTTAGCTCCCTGCTGGAATCGTCTCCGCCAGAAGTTCGTCGATCTGCTCCGAGGTCAATGGTCCGCGATGAATGGCGCTCACCGTCCCGTTGGGATCGATAAAGAACGTCGTCGGCATGTTGAAGACGGCATAACGGTTGGCGACGATCGCTTCGCGGTCGAGCAGCGGCGTGAAGGTCAGGTCGAGCTCGTCGAAAAAGAACTCCGCGACGACCTCCGCCGGCTCTTCGCGGTTGACGGCGAGTATCTCCAGCCCCTCGTCCTGCCGCTCTTCGAAGGCCTGTTGCAGCGCCGGCATTTCGATGCGGCAGGGGCCACACCAGGTCGCCCAGAAGTTGACGATCACCGGCTGCCCTCGGAAATCGGCCAGCGCCACCTCATTCCCCTGCAGATCGTTGAGGACAAAATTGGGCGCTACTTCGCCCACTTCGGGCGCTCTCCCGGGCCGGCTCTCCGGAGCTGAGGCGACGACAGGTGTGCCGGCGGCGAGGGGATCGACCTGTTCTAGAACGCCCCCTTCGACCTCTGTAACGCCGCCCGTGGGGGCGTCTTCTGCTACGTCGCTGCCAAAGAGATCGGCGCCAAAGAGGACGAAGACCAGGGCCAGGCCCAGAAGAGCGAGGCCTGCGAAAAAGAGGAGCGGGCGCGCAGCGGACTCAGACCCCCGCGCCGCATTTTCTTGCGCCGCATCTTGCTGCGGTTCCAGAGAATTTTGATCATTCATAGTGGTGATTCACCTAACGGGCAAAGAAGTCGTAAAGGAAATATTCGATTTCAGTCAGGAAGCTCTCGCTGGCGCCGAGAATGCTGTTGAGCCGGCTGAGGGTGCCGTTGATCATCAGGATGCCCAGGATGATGAAGAGGACGCCGCTGATCAACTGCGTCGAGTGGAGGTTCAGCGCGATCCGCTTGCGCACGTTGCCCGTCGCATACCAGAGGGCAACGCCGGCGATCGCAACTGCGAGCAGCGCCCATTCCTGCCACGTCGCCAGCGGGCGCGAGAGTAGCGTGTTAAAGGGACTGAGCACGTAATTGGCGGCGGCGACCAGAATGCGCCAGATGATTACCGCCCACACCGCGCCGACCGCCAGCGCCGGGACGGTCACCGTCTGCCCCTTGCCGCGCAGGATGCGCCAGAAGAGGCTCTTCCGGCTGGCGCGACCAAAGAGGGTAGAGACGATCAGGAGGGGGAGGCCAAGGCCGAGCGTGTAGATGAAAAGGAGCATGACGCCGCTGAGCACCGAGCCGGTCGTCGCTGCCAGGGTGAGGACGGCGCCCAGGATCGGGCCGGTGCAGCTGGTCCAGCCGACGGCGAAGGTGAGGCCAAACATGTAGGAGCCGCCGGTCGTGGTCGAGCGCTCGCCACCATCATTCTGGACAAAGCCGGTAAAACCTTTGCCCAGGAGGCTCATCACGCCAAAAATAAGGATCAGGCTGCCGCCGAGGAGGAGGAGGAGATCGGTGTTCTGGCGCAGGACCTGGCCGATAATCGAGGCACCGGCCCCCAACAGGCTGAACATCGTCGCCAGCCCCAGCATGAAGGCCACGGTGTTCGTTGCAATTTGCCGGCGACCGCTCTGAAAAGCAAACGCGAAGTAGGCGGGCAAAATCGGTAGCGTACAGGGAGAGGCAAAGCTGAACATGCCCCCGGCAAAGGCCAGCAGGGCCAGCACCAGGAACGACTGGCTCTGCACGCCAAAGCTGGGGCCGCCAGCCGTTTGCGAGTCGTGCAGGAACGTGCCAAAAAGCAGGAAGAGTGCCACCACCAGCGCGACTGTCAGCACGATGCGCTGGAAAGGGGACATTTCATTCAAAGAGGATGATATCATGACCAGCTTTCTCCGTCGGCAATTTTTCGGGTCTGCACCTTAAGGCGCCTCTCGTTGGTACCTTCTTTGTACACTGCCGGACCGGCGAAGCACGTAATACTGCTTACGATTGCTCTTCCGCCTCATCATCGCTTAATAGCTGTCGCATAAAGCGAATGTCTCGCTGAAGGTTGCGCTGTTTGCTCACCAAATTGAACAGGTAGACGATCAGGATCAGCCACATCACGCCGTACGCAAGGAGCAGGTAGCCGTTGAAGCGACCGGGATCACCCGGCTCGATCTGGGCGAGTATGGAAAAGATTAGGAGCGGAGCGAGAACGGTCACTGTGCCTCCAGAAAGTGCCTCATGTTGAACGTTGTAGCCGATCGATCACCTGCATTTTGAGCCGCTCTGCTTCGTCGAGCATGCGCTGTAGGCGAATGCGGTTAAAAAGCCAGGCGACGTAGAGCAGGGAGAAGGTGAGTGTGGTGACCGTGAGCGTTATGCCCATACGGGCCGAATCGAGCCCGCTTTCAAATTCCTGTAACCCCTGTGCTGCTTCGCTGCTTTCCCCAATCAGAACAGGGTGAATATCGCGCAGGAAGCGGATGCTGAAGAAGGTCATGAGGACGGTGACAAAGCCGACGATGACATAGACCGCCGAGAAGCGCCCCCGCTTCTGCTCATCCTCAATCGCTCCGCGGAGCATGAAGTAGGCGACGTAGACGAGCCACATGACGGTGACAGAGGTAAGGCGAGGGCTCCAGATCCACCACGTATTCCACGCCGGGCGGCCCCAGATGGAGCCGCTGGCGATGTTCATCGTCGCAAAGGCCAGCCCAATCTCCACCGACGCCAGGGCGACGGTGTCCCAGAGGGGGCTGGGCCGGCGGAGATAGAGAACGCCTCCCACGAGAGCAATAAGGAAGGCGACCATGCTGACCCATCCGGCCCCCACATGGAAGTAGAAGATCCGCTGAACGTCACCCATGGTGCGCTCAGTAGGCGCCCAGAAGAAGATCAGGAGCATGGTGACGGCGACCATTAGAATCGCCGACCAGTTAAAAATTTCCGTCAACCTGTTAAGGTGGTTTCTTTTCATCGTGCGTCCTGTGGGTAGAGCTCGACTCTCAGTTACTCTTCAACGACGTAGTGATAGGTAAAAAGGCCGGCGGTCAGCATCAGAATGTCAAAGGCAATCACCAGGGCGATCGGCGCCTGGACCTCACTCCACGTCGGGAGTTCCGGCCCCATGAAGGCGGAGACCGCCGTCGCCGCCGAGAGCACCGCCGGCAGCGAAAGGGGCAGCAGCAGCACCGGCAACAGCACGTCCCGCGTCCGCGTCTGGATCGACATCGACGCCACCAGCACCCCTGCAGCGATGTAGCCAATTGTACCCAGAATGATGATCAGAATCACCTGGGGCCGCCAGTACGGTTTGTTGAAAAAGGCAATAAAGAGGGGGAGCAGGATCGCTTCGAGGAGCAGGACGAAAAGAAGGACGCTGATTACTTTGCCCAGGTAAAGGGCGCTGCGGTCGACGGGCGCGATCAGTAGGGCATCGATGCTGCGCGCTTCCTGCTCCGCGGCGAGAGAGCGGTTCAGACCCAGTGTACTCGCCAGGAGAATGACGATCCACAGTAAACCACTGGAGACGCGGCGCGCCGCGTCTAGCTCCAGTTCGAGTGCAAAGTTGAAGACGACGACGGCGGCGAGGGAAAAGACGAGCATGACGCTCAGCGTGCGCCGCGTGTGGCGCTCTACCCGTACCTCTTTCCAGACGATGGCGGCGAGCGTGCCGAGGTAGGCGCGGCTGCGCGCCGAAGGCTGCGAGCGGCTGTGAGAAGTGGTCACCGGGGGAGTGAGCAGGCTCTCTTTGTTGGTCACGCCGCAACCCTGCCGGTCGTTACTTCGTCGTAAAAGTTTAAAAAGTCGCCGGCGCTCATTGTCTCCCGCTCGACGTCGGCCACGAGGACGCCCCGGCTGAGGATGGCGATACGGTCGCTGAGGTGAAACCCGTGACGCAGATCGTGGGTGATCATCAGGATGGTCCGGCCACGCACCTGTTCCCGCCGGAGCAAATCGTCGAGGAGCCGCGTCGCCTCCTGATCGAGCCCGGTGTACGGTTCGTCGAGGAGCAGGACGTCCGGCTCGTGGAGAGTGGCCCGGGCGATCGTCAGCCGCTGGGTCATTCCTCGGGAAAAGGTGCGTACGGCGTCACGCTGCCGCGCCAGCAAGCCGACCGTTTGCAAAGCTTCCGTGACGCGCGCTTCACGCTCCTGTAGCCCGTAGAGGCGGGCGAAAAAGTCCAGATTTTCCCCTGCCGTCAGATCGCCATAGAGCAGCGCGTTGTGGGAGACGAGGCCGATGTGGCGACGAACGCGATCGGCGAATTGGGGCAGGGGCCAGCCGCCGACCGCGACGTGCCCTGCTGTTGGATTGAGCAGAGTGGCGACAATACGCAAGAGCGTCGTCTTGCCCGCCCCGTTCCCGCCGACCAGCGTCAGAAACTCCCCTTGCTGCACCTTCAGATCGATGCCTCGCAAGACGCGAAGAGCTCCGTAGTTTTTGATGAGACCTCGGACTTCAATCATGTTACTCGTACTTTGAAGCAGCCGGACCGGCTCGACCACGTAAGACTAAATCAGCGCCTCAATTGTTGGTCAAAGCAGGCGCAGCGCCCAATCCGCGGACTGCCGTTAAGCCAATTCTCACTTCGACCAACTCGCGTAGCGCTCCTCCCGCTTCCGTCTGCTCTACCGTCGTCAGCGCGCGTTGTGCTCCCTCAAAGGGCAAATTGACGAGATACGAGTCAAAACGGGGGCAACTTGGGGGCAGGTGTACACATCAAGAGCTGTGACTTGATAGCCGCTCGTGATTTGTTATAATTCAGTCGGATTCGTTCAGCGATTTCATTATACCGGGAAGAGGTTCATTTAAGATTTGCAATTGCAAGCGTTAGTCAACGGGGCAACGCTCCCCTGGGTCCTCTCGGGTCTCGGGCTGCTTGTTCTGTTAACGGTCAGTAAGGTGGTGCAAGCCTGGCGACAGGTGAAGCGTTCCCCTTACTACTTCATGCGTCAGCAGGCCGAGAGACGTCTTCAGGCCAGCTTCTGGGCGACAGTTGGTCTGATTATCGTGATGGGCGCTGCCGTTGCTGTGGCATCGGAGAGTCCGGTCGACAACGTCGTCCGGATGGCGGTCCTGCAGAACGCCAAGCCGATCGCGGTGGCGGAGGGCTCGGGACCGGTCGATCTCGACGATATTCCGGTTATCGCGTTGGACAGCCCCGAGACCTTTGACTCGCGCACCGCCTCTCTCGGGGGGGATGTCGTCTCCCTTTCCGCCCCCGTGGGCGAACCTCCGGCCGACCTGGAAGCCGAGACGGCGGGCGAGGAGCCGACGCTGCCGGCGGAGTTCGACAACTTTGAGTCGACGGCGGAGCTGACGCCGGAGACGGCCATCACCCCGCTCGTCTTCTCCGCCGAGATTACTGAAGACTATGATCCGATCTCTCCGCGCCGGCTCTATGGGGAGGGTTTCTTTACCATCTACGCCACCTTCGACTACGAGGGAATGGCGGACGGAATGGAGTGGGCCTGGGTGTGGCGTCGGAACGGAGAAGTGGTGAACGGGGGCAACGAGATGTGGACGTACGGCGATGACGGCCCGGGCTGGATCTACTATGAGCCGCCAGAGGGCTTCTCAGCCGGCGACTATACTCTGGAAGTGTGGATCAACGACGAGCTCTTCCAGGAGGCCAGTCTGTCGATACAGAGTGGGACGGTGAACCGCTAACCGCTCTTAGAGCCATCTACCGCCACTTATCATGAGACAGCGACAATCCGGCGCAAGCCGGATTTTTTCTTTTCAGGCACTGCGCTCAGAGGCGCAGGCGGGGCGGCAGGCGGCGCACGAACTGCTCCAGCTCCGTAATCTGCAGCCCGCGTGCGGCAAGCAGGTAGACCACGGCAGCAACCAGCCCGCCGAGCACCAGTTGCCAGAAGGCGCCCGTATCGGGGCGTGTACCGATCAGCAGCGCCCGCGTCAGCAGAACCATCGAGACCATTAGTAGGGTGGCGACGCTGACGCGCCAGATGCCGTCGAGCAGATGCCGGCCGGCGATGCCACCCATTTTCCGCTTCAACAGCCAGAGAAGAAAGCCAGTCTCCAGCAGGTTTGAGAGGCTCACCCCCAGCGCCAGGCCGCCCAGCGTCGGCCAACCGAACGCCGGGAAGAGCAGGCGGCTAAAGGCATAGGCCAGCAGAGCCATCATGAGAAGTTGGACCGCCCCTGCCAGCACCGGCGTCCGTGTATCCTCCAAGGCATAGAAGGCGCGCGAAATAACCTCCAGCATCGCCAGGGCGACTAATCCTGGCGCGAAAAAGAGGAGAGCCCAGCTGACGAGGGACGTATCGGCAGCGTCGAAGGCGCCGCGTTCAAAGGCCAGCGTTACCAGCGGCTCACCTAAGACCATGAGGAGAGCCATCGCCGGCAGGCCGATGAAGAGGATTAGGCGCAGCGTATCGGCCAGAATGCGTCGCATCTCTGGCAGCGCCCTGCTCGCGGCGAGCGTGGCAAAGGTGGGGAAGGCGGCGATCCCCAGCGCCTGGCCCAGAATACTCTGCGGCATAAGGACGATTTTCCAGGCGAAGTCGATGGCGGCGACAATGAGCAGCGACTGTGCAAGGGCGGGGATGATCAGATTGTTGATCTGGCTGAAGGAAAGGCCCAGAACGCGGGGCGCCATCAGGCGTAGCACCTGACGGACGCCGCGATGGCGAATCGAAACGATCGGCGTGTAGCGGGCCCGCTGTTGCCACAAGGCGGGCAGCTGGATCAGCAGATGTCCCGCAGCGCCGAAGACGGTGCCCCAGGCGAGCCCCATGACGTTCGGTGCATCTCGGAACGGAGGCGCGGTGAGGACTGCTCCCAGAATGATGCCCAGGTTGTAGACCATGGGCGCCACGGCGGGTAGCAAGAAGTGCTGGCGCGCGTTCAGCGCCCCCATGACCACGCCGCTGGCACCGAAAATGACCGTGGAGAGCAGGAGCACGCGCAGCATCGCCGTCGTCAGGGTCAGGAGTTGCGGCGACTCGCTCAGTTCGGGCAGGTAGAGAAGGAGAAAGGGGCGCGCAAAGAGGGCGACGCCCACCGAGATGAGCGCCAGTACCAACAGGACGAGGTTGGTGACCGCGGAGAAGAGACGCCAGCCACCCTCGGCGTCCTCGCGCGCGAAGTAGGCGGCAAAGGTCGGGATGAAGGCCGAGCCGAGGGCGCCGCCGGCGATAATAAAGAAGATCGTCTCCGGCACCCGTCCGGCGATACGATAGGCATTCGCTTCCAGACTGGTGGCGCCGTAGTAGTAGGCAATAACGACGTCCCGCCCGAAGCCGAGCAGGCGACTGAGAACGAAAGCAGCCGAAACGATACCGGCGGCGCGCAGTACCTGGGCCCGCCCGGGAGTTGCGTCCGGCGGCTGGCGCTGGGGAGTGGGGGTCAGTGAACTCACAGCCGGAGATTATACGTCCACCGACGCTGTGGCGCCCACCTATGCTGTGGCGTCCGCTGGCGCTGCTTTCCAAACAAAAAAGCGGGCCGGTAACGACCGGCCCGCTCTAATTGTTGGAGAGTCAGGAACGCCGAACCCTGACTCTCGTTAAAAGGAGGAGAAGAAGAAGAGATTTTTACCCTTCGATTACCATTATAGGAGGGACAGGGACGGGTTGCTGTACGCGAAACATGCGCGCAACCAACGCCAACCCTACGCTCGTGAATTCGTTCACAATACCTGAGCGAACGGTTCACGACAGACCGATAATTCTTGCCGCGGGCACTTTGCGTTTTACCCTTTCCCCTTTAGAATCTCGCCTATGACATGCCCGCCGGTGCTGAAATAGTGGAAATGTTGGAGGTCTGGAGGCGCAGCCGCGGGCTGCTGCGATGGTTGCGGCGCCAACGGCGCGGCTGGTTGGGTATCGTTCTGGCTGCCCTGCGGCGCACCTTCACTTTGGAGTCATCTTTCACGGCGGCGGCGATCGCCTATTTTGCCCTCTTTTCCGTCTTTCCTCTGGTGCTGTTTACGATGACGCTCGCCCGCACCTGGCTGGAGCCGATTCTCGATCGAAGCGAGATTATCGCGCAGCTCGACTTCATCGCTCCCACACTGGGTCAACTATTGCAGACGCAACTGGCGCGAATCGCGGAGCTCGAAGAGGCGATCACCGGCGTTTCCCTCCTGACGCTGATCTGGTCTGCTTCCAGTATCTTCTACGTATTGCGCCGCACGCTGGACAGAATCTGGGACGTCGGTACGCGCCGGCCGGTCTGGCATCATCGGGGGATGGCGATATTTACCGTCGTAGCGCTTAGCCTTCTGCTCCTGACCGCCTCTCTCGTATACAGCATCTTCATTTCGATCGTCGATCTGTTGACGCCGCACGCCTTGCGCCAGTTTGGTGGCGTTGCCAGCATACTGATGAACGTTGCCGTCAGCATCCTGCTGTTTGCGATCCTGTACCGTTTGCTGCCGCACTTTCCCGTGGACTGGCGTGATGTGCTGCCGGGGGCCATCGGCGCCGGCGTGCTGTGGGAGATTGCCAAGCGCATTTTCCTCTTCTATGCGACCAATTATCTGCTCGCCCGGCTCAGCCTTACCCAGCTTATCTACGGCTCAGTAGCGACGATCATCGGCTTCCTCGCCTGGTCCTACGTCAGCAGCTTCATCTTCATCTTCGGCGCTTACATCAACGTCGGCTACGTTGAGAGGCGACGGCGACTAGAAGCGGCAAAGCAAACGTCGCCGGCACGCCGATAAGATGCGCTGCCAGATGGTTGCCGCCCAGCAGGTAGACGCGCAGATGGCCATAGAGAACGACGGAAATCTGAGTGAGTAGCAGGAAAAGCAGGTTGCCGACCAGCCGTGCTTCTAGCGGCTGTCCGTCCGGCGCCGGCGCGTCGCGCCGGTGGCCTTGGTCGAGAAGGTACCACGGGAAGGGCCAGACGGCATACCAGAGGCGGAAGGTAGCCGCGGTGAACAAGTAGGCGGCGAAGATGTCGCCGGCGCTGCCAAGCGGCCTACGCTCACGCCCGGACCGCCACAGAAGCCAGAGGGTGATTGCCAGGAAGAGCAGTGTGCCGATGACGTTCGCGGCTCCGAGCGAGAGGTCAGTCCCCAACCGGCGGCTGAGGAGAACCAGGAGCGCGAGAGGTGAGAAGCCGGCGCCGCCGCTGGCCTCGCGCACCAGCCGTAGCCCCAGCTCGATTGGTGAGCCAAAGGGAAGGAAGGCGAGTATCCCCAGTGCAGCGGCCCCCACGGGCGCCAGCAGCAGAAAGCGCCAGCGCTGGCGCTGCTCCGGCAGTGCGCGCCAGACGCCAAGAAAGAGATAGGGCAGGGGTAGCAGAGCGATCAGCTTGGTCAACGGCCCTAGGATCAGGATCAGGAAGCCAGTCAGCGGACGCTGCCCCCGCACGATCACCCACCATCCGAGGAGGAGCCAGAAAAGCATCAGCCCGTCGTTGTGGCCGTTGACGACGAAGATCAGGAGGAGGGCCGGGTTCCAGAGCCAGAGCAGGGTGCTCGCCGCCCGTTGTTCCGCTTTATGCGCCGGCAGAAGGCGCCAGATGAGGACGCCGCTGCCCAGGTGGGCCAGCAGAGCCAGGCCCTTTAAGAGCAGCAGGGCGAGCAGCAGCCGCTTTCCCGCTACCAGCGAAACGGCTGCTGCTGTCAGCTCCCACACCGGCCCGTAGGGCGACGTTTCATCGACCCATTCGCCCGCAAATTGCAGAAAAGCGTCGTCGGGGAAGGCGGCGGGGGGAACGGCGAGAGGACTTGCGCCGTGTACCGTGAGGATGCGCGCGCGCACAAAGTAACGAAAGATATCGTTGGCGTTGATCGGGTAAGTAAAGAGCAGGGGGAGTGCGAACAGCGCCGTTACCAGCACCAGGAGGCGCAGCGAAGTACCTTTATGGCGGACGCGGTGATATCCCAGCGCAAAGAGGGCGAAAAGTGCCAGCAGGAGAAGCGCATAGGCGACGCCGCCGACCAGCGATGGCGTAAAGGTGCGCACATCGGAGAGGGGTAGCTGGCGGTAGAAGGGAACGAGGGGAAAGTTGAGGGCGAGGAGAGTGTAGCCGGCGAAGGACAGCAGCGCCAGCAGCGGGAGCTGAAGTCGTCGGGACCAGTCCATCATGAAAGCAGGTGGTGCCGGTGGTGCATCAGAAGCGTGGTCTCTATTGTTCAGCCGCCCCGGCTCAGGATCGGGCCTCCGTCTGGGCCTCCGGTTTCGGCGTCTGGCGGCCGTGCTTATCCAGTGGCACGACCAGCGTTACCGTTGTGCCCATACCGATAGTGGATTCGACCCGCAGCGAGCCCTCTACTCGCTCCGCGCGCTCGCGCATATTGACCATGCCGAGACTGCCGCGCCCGCTATAGCTGGAATTCACGCTCTCCATGTCGAAGCCGATCCCATTGTCCTGCACCTGGGCGACGAATAGCCCCTGCTCCCGCCAGAGACGGACCTTGATCTCCGTGGCCTGCGAATACTTGCGCGCATTACTAAGCGCCTCCTCGACGATCGAGAAGACGACACTTTGGGCGTGATCGTCCAGAAGACTGGCCGTTTCGGCTCCTTTGAAGCGCACCGGTATGTCGTAATCTTCCTTGATGCGGTTGACAACTGTCCAGACGGCGGCCGCCAGGCCCTCCGTTTCCAGAACAAGCGGGCGCAGCGTGAAGAGCATACCGCGAATATCCTGGGAGGTGTCGCGGGCCAGTCGTTCGACTTTGCTCAACTCCTCCATCGCCTGCTCCGGATCCCGTGTGACCAGAGAGCGGATAAAGTTGACGCGCATGGCGATAGCGGCCACGCTCTGGGTGGGGCCGTCGTGGAGATCGCGCGCCAGCTCCTTACGCGCTATCTCGTCGGCGTTGATGATCCGCTGTTTCTCGGCTTTGAGGTCCTGGTAAAGCTTGGCATTCTGGAGAGCGATCGCCACATGGTCGGCGACTGCGTTAAAATAGGCAAGTTGCTCATAGCCCAACTCAATCGGCGCTTCACTGCCCAGCAACAACACGCCGAAACGCTGGAAACTGATGCGCAGCGGGATGCAGACGGCGACCCGGGCATTGCGAAAGGTCTGCAGCTCCTTGAGGGCCCGATCGTGCGCCGGCTCGCTGATGATCACCGACTCTGCCTGTTGGATCGACTCGCCGATGATGCCATCTTCAAACAGCGGCTTATCGAAATCTGCGGAGAGGAGGCTGCGAGCGGCGATGGGGCGCAGCTCCTCATGCTCGTAGAGGTAGACGGCGCCGATGAGGGCATTCGCCGGCACCCCCATCTCCTCCAGTGCCAGACCACAGACGTCGAGCGCCGCTTCCACAACCCGCTCCGGGCTCAGCGTGGCCCGCAGGGTCGAAGCCATGGTCTGGAGGGAGCGGGCGCGGACACGGGCGGCGCGCAGCTCGCCCAGCTCCTCGTCTAGCATCTCGCTCGCGATGTGGTGCACACGCATGGCAAGACTCATCCCCATCAGGAGGAGCATAACCCCCAGCAGGATAATGAACCCCGTGACGATCAACAGGACAGAGAGCCATTCACCAAGCGGCTCATTCAAGTACCAGCTCAGGCCGACGATCGCGGCCGTGACGACTGCGAGAAGAAAAACAAGCAGAGCAAGCACACGTAAGTGGAAAAGCCGGAACTCGCGCGTGAGCTGGCTGATCACCTTATCGTCCATCACTTCTCCGAGCTTCCGCCAGTCGAATCAACTCTTTGTTGCACATCAGTCCTGATTTTAAGGATCTCAAACCCACAAAAACGACTCTGTCAATTATACATGAAAACCGGATGGTGATTATCCGTTGATTGTAATAGATGCTGTGCGCGGCGTCATGCACCGCCCCTTTGCTCGCCCGCGCCAGGGGGTGGGCTTCCAGCGGCAAGCGCGCCTGCAAGCGCCGCCGCAATCTGCGCGGCGACTTGCGCATTGTTCCGCAGCAGCGCGGCGTTGGCCTCTACACTTCGCCCTTCTGTGAGGGTCGCTACCCGCTGGAGAAGCCAGGGCGTGGCCTCTGCACCAGATATGGCGCGCTCGTCTGCTTCCCGGGTGGCCTGCGCTATTGCCGCCTCCGCTTGTTCGTCGTCAAACGCAGCGACTGCGGGAACAGGAACGGTTACCAACAGGCCGCTGTGGAGCGCCAACGCGCGCCGGGCGCGGATGATAGCGGCGACGGCCTGCGCCGAATCGACGCGCGCCGTTACCGCAAGGCCGCTGTGGCGGGAAAAGAAGGCCGGTAGCTCTTCCGTCTGATAGCCGAGAACGGGTACTCCCTGGGTCTCCAGCACCTCCAGCGTCGCCGGCAGATCAAGAATTGACTTTGCGCCGCTACAGACAACCGTCACCGGCGTGCGTCCCAGTTCGGTGAGATCAGCGCTGACGTCAAAAGGGTGGCCGCGGTGTACGCCGCCGATGCCGCCGGTGGCGAAGATCTCAATCCCGGCTCGATAGGCGAGGATCATGGTCGCGGCGACGGTGGTGGCGCCATCTTCCCCGGCGGCGATGACGAGCGCCAGATCGCGGCGGCTGCACTTCTGCACAGCGCCCGCCGGCTGTGCCGCCAGGTAGTGAAGCTGGTCGGCGCTGAGCCCGACGTGTACCTTGCCCTGGAGGATGGCGATCGTCGCCGGAACGGCGCCGCCGTCACGGACCGCCTTCTCCATGCTCTGCGCGACCTGCACGTTTTCTGGAAAGGGAAGACCGTGCGCAATAACAGTGCTCTCCAGCGCCACCACCGGGCGTCCGCCCGCGAGCGCCGCGGCGACCTCGTTTTGCACCTTAAAAGAGGGCGGCACGCCGCGCTGCCATTCGTCGCTACGCATCAGCAGATATTCGGCAGGTCATAGCTCAATAGGACGCATCGACCGGTACCAGTACTGGCGCCCAGCAAGCGGTGAATCGGTATTCGCTTCATCAGGTACTTCCTGTAAGATCGTCTACCCTGCACGGACCTCAGGCACGGTGCGAGATTGCAGTCCAACTATTGTATGCGATTTTAGATGAAAATGTAAGGTGAATCGGTAAATTCGCACAAGCCGCCTGGCGGAACTTGCTTGATAATTTGCTCGTGTGATAATAAACTGCCAGTTGAGTCGCTATCAGGAAAAGGATATCAGCGAACGCCAGCTCCCCCCGGGGAGATTCCCACTCTGGGATTAACCGTTGTTATCCATCTGACGCCCCGGTCTCTTATCCCACAAGAGGGGTATCGCCACAGTGGCTCAGCCGCGTGTAATCGTACAAGAAATGGAGGAAGAGATGAAAAAGGTTCTATGGTTCTTGATGGTAGCCCTGTTAGGGTTGGCCCTGATGGCGTGCGGGGGCGCTGCTCAGGAGGCGGAGGAGCAGATAGAGGAGACGGTGGAGGAGGTTGAGGAAGAGGAAGTTGCGACCCCCGTACCTGAACCGGAAGACGTCGAGGCGGGAGAGATGACCGACGAGGAGATGGCGGGAGAGCTGCCCGACCTCGACGGTCAGGAAGTGCGGATTGCGGTGGAGAACGCCTACAATCCCTTTAACTTCATTAATGACGAGGGCGAGGCGGTCGGCTACGACTACGATCTCTTTGACGAGATCTGCCAGTTGTTAAACTGTGAGCCGGTTTTTGTCGAGACGAGCTGGGACGCGATGGTGGCGATCATGGGCGGCGCCGGCGACTTCGACACCTTCGACATTGGCGCCGACGGGATTACGATTACCGAAGAGCGCGCCGAGAACGTCGACTTCTCTGATCCGTATATCCAGCTCTCGCAGGTCTTGTTGACGCGGATTGGCGAGGATCGCTTTGAGTCGGCGGAGGAATTTGCAGCCGACGAAGATCTGCTGATCGGTACGCAGATCGGTACCACCAACTATGACACCGCCGTGGAACTGGTCGGCGAGGATCGAATCGTCGCCTACGATCAATTCGGTGCCGCCGTACAGGCGTTGATCAACGGCGACGTGGACTCCGTGGTCATGGACAACGTCGCCGGCATCGGCTATGTGGGCGCCAATCCCGATAGCGTGCAGATCACCGGTGGCCCGCTGACAAGCGAGGAACTGGGTTTCATCTTCCCACAGGGCAGCGATCTGGTGGAACCGGTGAATATGGCCCTGGCGGAGCTGGAGGAAGATGGCACGCTCGACGCGCTGTTCAACAAGTGGTTCCTGATCGAGGAGGATGAGCCGGTCAGTGCAGAGGTCAGCGATCTGCCGGATCTTGGCGGTCAGGAAGTGCGGATTGCGGTGGAGAACGCCTACAACCCCTTCAACTTCATTAATGAAGAGGGTGAGGCCGTCGGCTACGACTATGACCTCTTCCGCGATATGTGTGAACGCCTCAACTGTGAGCCGGTCTTTGTCGAAACGAGCTGGGACGCGATGGTGGCGATCATGGGCGGCGCCGGCGACTTCGACACCTTCGACATTGGCGCCGATGGGATCACGATCACCGAAGAGCGCGCCGAGAACGTCGACTTCTCCAATCCTTACATCCAGCTCTCGCAGGTGCTGCTGACGCGCATCGACGAGGATCGCTTTGAGACGAGCGAAGAGTTTGTGGCTGACGAGGATCTGATCATCGGGACGCAGATCGGCACCACCAACTACGATACGGCGGTGGAACTAGTCGGCGAGGACCGGGTCGTAGCTTACGAGCAATTCGGCGCCGCTGTGCAGGCGTTGATCAACGGCGACGTCGATGCCGTGGTCATGGACAACGTCGCCGGCCTGGGCTACGTCGGCGCGAATCCGGACAGCGTGAAGATCTCCGGCGAGCCGCTGACGAGCGAAGAGCTGGGCTTCATCTTCCCGCAGGGCAGTGAGCTGGTAGGACCGGTAAATCTGGCTCTGGCGCAGATGGATGAAGACGGCACGCTGGACGAACTGTTCCAGAAATGGTTCTCACCGGAAGATTAACCGGTAGGCGCCGCTCTAGATAGCTGTTATTCAATGTCGGGTATGCGCGTCGCGCATACCCGACATTTCGTTGTCTTAAAGTGCGACTCTCTGTGGAGGCTTCCTGATGGCGACTCCCGAAGCTGAATTGACGCCCATGCCCGGCCGGGCGCGCGTGCCGGCTAACTACCTGCATCGGGTGAAGAAGTGGCCGTGGTGGCTGATTGCCGCCATCGCGCTTGGTATCTTGATCGTCTATAACATCGCCGTGAACCCGATCACGCGGCGCGCATTCTGGTTCGTCAGCGGACAGGAACCGGAGCTGATATCGGTCGGGGCTCTGGTGCTGGAAGGAATCTTCCTGACCCTTTACATTACCTTCATAGCCTTCATCATCGCCATGATCATCGGCCTGATCATGGGGCTGGGTCGCGTATCGGAGAACGTCCTCGTCTACAATCTGGCCTCCTTCTACGTCGAGATGATCCGCGGCATCCCGATGCTGGTGCTTGTCTACGCCATCGCCTTTGTCGGCGTCAGCGAGTTCCTGAAGGCGGTGCACTTCTTCGCCTCCTTACTGGTCGCCGTTGGCGTCGACGGCGCTGCGGTGTTGTTGGAGATAACGTCGCGGGACATCAGCAATGTGTGGCGCGGTATCTTTGCGCTCGCTATTGGCTATGGCGCCTTCCTGGCGGAGGTGTTCCGCGCGGGGATCGAGTCGATAGAGCGCGGTCAGATGGAAGCGGCGCGCGCCCTCGGGATGAGCTACCTGCAGGCGATGCGTTACATCATCCTTCCTCAGGCGGTGCGCCGTGTGCTTCCGGCACTGGGCAATGACTTCGTCTCTATGCTCAAGGACTCGGCGCTCGTCTCCGTCCTTGGCGTCCAGGAGATGACCCAGCTCAACAAGCTTTACGTCAATAGCACCTTCAACTTCGTGCAGGGCTTTGTCGTGCTCGCCTTTCTCTACCTCTCGATGACGATCGCCCTGTCGCGGCTTGTGCGGTTGATGGAAACACGGATGTCGCGCAGCGCGTAGCGGCTGGAGCGCCGGGCAATCGGCCTGCAGGGCGAATGTCACAGCGACCGACTCTATTCAGGCGGCCTCTACCCTCTTCCCAAGCTCGCTCGCAGGGGGATACAAAAAAGGCATAACTTCTCCCGCGCCCATAGCGGTCTTCACACGGCCTGCCTACAATGAAGGTGGCGGGGCGGTACACTGTGCGACCGACCGTGGAGGAGACAATGCTTGACCAACTACTTCCCAACGTTCTAAATCCACGCTACTGGCTCAAAACCCTTCAGGAGATACGCCTTGTCTGGGCGCTGATTCAGGATCCGCGTGTACCCGGCTATTTGAAACTTCTGCCCGCCCTGTTCGTCGTCTACCTGCTGGTGCCGTTCGACCTGATTCCCGGCTTTATTCCCGTGCTCGGGCAGTTGGACGATATCGCGCTGCTGCTTCTGTTAGTGCCGCTGTTCATTCGCTTGGCGCCCGACGACCTCGTGGAGGAGTACAAGGCAGAGATGAACCTGCGGCGGATTGAAAGCTGAGGCGTCGACAGGCGCACGCGTACGACGAGCCATCTGAGCTCCGAGTGCGAAGGGGATGCTCAGGCGGATGGCTGGAGAAGATCGAGCAGGACGGTGAGCCCTAGCGTGTAGCTGCGCCAGCCAAAGCCGGTGATCTGACCTGTGCAGACAGGGGCAATCAGCGACCGCGTGCGAAATGGCTCGCGGGCGTGGATGTTTGAGAGGTGGACCTCTACCGTGGGGAGCGCTACGGCGGCGATGGCATCGCGTAGCGCATAGCTGGTGTGGGTGAGAGCGCCAGGATTGATCAGCAGACCGTCGCTACTGTCGCGGGCGGCGTGAATCCAATCCAGCAACTCTCCCTCGTAGTTCGATTGTCGGGCCTCGGCAGTGGCGTCGCGCTCCTGGGCCAGCTCCTGGAGCGCGCCGTTGATCTGCGCCAGCGTCATCCGACCATAGACCTCTGGCTCGCGCGTGCCGAGAAGGTTGAGATTGGGACCGTGGAGCACGAGAATGTGAGTCTCCATGGGCTCAGGTGCTGATGAACGAGGGCGGGATTGGATCGGCGAGCCAGATAAGATCGTTGCCGCGGTAAAAGGCCACACCGGCAGCGTGGGCTTCGCTGGCACGAATCATGAGAATGACCGGCTCGGGCCCTTTCCGCAGCCCCACCTCGCGCGCCGTCCCCTCATCGGCTGAGAGATGAACGTACTGCCGGCGCATCGGCTGCAGCCCCTCGCGCTGAATCGTCTGCGCCGCCGCCGGAGTCGTCCCGTGGTATAGGACGAAGGGCGGGACGGCGGGCTCTTTGGCGATCTTGCTCTGGAGCGAATGGCCGTAAAGGGCGCGTATCTTTCCTTCGCGCATCTCGAAGCGCTTTTTGCCGGCGCGGTCGATCACCGCCTGCAGATCGTCGACGTCCAGCTCGCGCCACGCAGGGCGATGGCGCCGCAGCCCCTCAAGCAGGTCGCCGACCGGCGTCCAGCCCGCTTCGTCCAGCTCCAGCTCGTAGAGCCAGGGGGCGTGTCGCAGGGCGTGGGAGATCGTTTTGCTAAGGTGGATAAGATCGAGTGTGGTCATTCATTCACCCCGGATTGCTTGACGCTACCGATTACTGTTGTCGCCCGGCCGGCATCGTGCCGTCATCACGCTTCTGCGCCACTACTGGGCCGCTCCGAGCGCAGCCAGTGTCGCGCGCACGGCCTGCTCGGAAACATCGGAGGCGACAAATGGCTGCCCCGGTGCGCGCAGCAGGATGAAGCGCAGGCGACCGGCGACCTTCTTTTTATCATGAGCCATGGCGGCAAGCAATGCCTCTACGCGGAGCGTAGCAGGAAACCGTGTCGGCAGGTAGTTCAGCGCCAGCAACTGCTCGACGCGCTCCTGTAGCGCCGGCTCGGCATAGCCTAAACGAACGGAGAGCTCGGCGGCGGCGACGAGGCCCATCGCCACTGCCTCACCATGGCCCACCTGATAGCTGCTAACCTGTTCGACGGCATGTGCGAAGGTGTGGCCGAGGTTCAGCACAGCGCGCCGCCCGCGCTCGTAGGGATCTTCCTCTACGACGACGCGCTTCACCCGTACCGCTTCCACAATTAACTGCTGCAGCCGGGGCGAGCGCAGCGCCGAGGGGAACGACCACGCTTCGCCCTCCAGCATATCCAGCAGGCGCCCGCCGGCGAGCAGGGCGTGTTTCACCACCTCGGCCATGCCGCCGGCAAACTCAGCCGGCGGCAGCGTGTTCAGCGTGCTGACGTCGGCGTAGACGGCAGCCGGCTGCTTGAAGGCACCGACCAGATTTTTCCCCTGCGGCAGATCGACGCCTGTCTTCCCGCCGACGCTGGCATCTACCATCGCCAGCAGCGTCGTCGGGCACTGGTAGAGGGGCAGGCCGCGCATGTAGGTGGCGGCGACGAAGCCCGCGAGATCGCCGATCACCCCGCCGCCGAGGGCGATGACGGCGCCGCTGCGGTCGATTCCGGCTGTAAGAAGGAAATCATAGACGGTGCGCACTGTCTCCAACCGCTTCTGTTCTTCGCCCGCGGGAATGGTGACGACCGCCTCCACGGCGGGTAGACGGGTGCCATAGAGCGGACCGACATTTGTATCTGTGATCAGTGCGTGCGCTCCGCTCGCTCCCTCCGTTAGCAAATGCGGCTGGGCAAGAAGACCACGAGCGATCACCAGCTCATATGTGCCGCCGGGGTGGGATATGGTCAAGCGTTCCGGATCGCTCGTCGGGGCCGAATCCGCAGGCGCCAGCTCCAGCCGGTCGGCTAGCCCCTCGACAACTTCATCCGGCGTGCGCGCAGTCGTATCTATCTGAGGGAAGCGCGCGTAAGCCGTTGCCCTTTCCGCCAGCAAGGCGCGCAGGCGCGCCTCTGGCGCTTCTCCCTCGAGCAGCGGACGGTCGCCTGTAGCTGTCAGCCGCGCCACCAGCGTCTCCGCGGCAGCAGTCAGGCACAGAACTCGATTGTTCTCTGAGAGGATGGCGGCATTGGCCGGATTGAGGAGCAGCCCCCCGCCGGTGGCGATTACCAGCCCCGCCTGCCCCGCCAACTCACGGGCGAGTTCGGCTTCCTGGCGCCGGAAGGCGGCCTCGCCGTGGCGGTCGAAAAGAGCCGGGATGCTCATGCCGCTGCGGTGGGCGATTAATTCGTCGGTGTCGACGAAAATGCGCCCCGTACGCGCCGCCAGACGGCGACCGATGGTCGTCTTGCCGGTGCCCATAAAGCCCGTCAGTACAATACTGCCCATTCTCTCTCCCGGAGTCATGATTCAGCTCCCATTATAGCCGCGCGGGTGAATTTTCGAAGAGGCGGGAACAAAATCGCTGTTGACTGCGTCTAAAGAATGAAAGTGCCGACAACGCAGAGAAAATATAGGGCAACTTCAGCAAGGAGAAACAGATGTTTACGGAACGGTTTCAGTATCTGACAGTGGTCGCTTTACTCATCTTGCTTGGGGGGCTTGTCGTCGCCTGCCAGCCAGCCGTGGCTCAGCCGGGGGCGGCGCAGGTTGTCGATAGCGCCGCTTCCCCTGTAACCGGCGGCATAACCGTCGTCGGCCGGGGCGAAGCGATGGGCCAGCCGGATCTGGCGCGTCTGCAGGCCGGTGTGGAGAGCTTTGCCGAGAGCGTGGGTGAAGCCACGGCAGCCAACGAGGCCACAATTCAGGCCATCCTAGCCGCCCTGGAAGCACAGGGCATTCCCAGTGAAGATATCCAGACCAGCAACTATAACCTGTGGGCCGAGCAGCGCTACAGCGAGGAAGGGCCGCAGGGGATCACCGGCTACCGTGTGAGTAATATGGTCACTGTGGTCGTGCGCGACATCGACCAGGTCGGCGAAGTCATCGCCGCCGTCACCGAAGCGGGCGCCAACAACATTCACGGCATCTCCTTCGACGTGGCCGAACCGGCCGCGCTGGAAGCGGCGGCCCGCGCCGAGGCAATCGCCAACGCCCGCGACCGCGCCGAGTCGCTGGCCGAGCTCGCCGGAATAGAGCTGGGCCAGGTACTGGTCATCAGCGAAGTCATCGGCCACTCTGGAGTGCCGGTGGCGGGGATGGGTGGTCGCGTTGCGATGGACGAGATGGCACAGGCAGAAACAGCGCCCAGTATCGCCCCCGGCGAGCTGAGCTTCACCATCTCCGTTCAGGTCACCTACGGCATCGAGTAGTCCGCCGTCCGGTCAGCTGACACAGCTTATACCTCAGGCCCCCGCGTCGCCGGGGGCCTATTTTGTCCTCTGCCCATCCGGCGGTGGCTGCCACCCACTCTGGAACTGTTCCACCCGCTCGCGTAGAGCGGCGGGGATGCCAATCGTCTCTCCTTTCTCGTAGTCGTACATAATAAGCGTTGTGCGCCCGGTGGCGACCGCCCGCCCGGCCATGGTCTCCAGCCGGTAGAGCAGGTCGAAGCTCTTGTTACCCCAGCGCGAAACTCCGAGCCCGACACGCACGGTCTCGCCGCTGTAGACGGGCGCCAGATAGCGGCACGTTACTTCGCCCAGAATCACCGGTAGCTGCCCCGGCCCGTCCAGCGCCAGCAACTCGATCAGGAAGTCGGTGCGCGCCGCCTCCATGTAGGTGAGATAGACGGCGTGGTTGACGTGGCCCAGGACGTCCAGATCGCGAAAGCGGACGGGAATATCCTGCGTGTAGGGAAACTGAGCACTATCCATCCATTACTCCTGTTATCGTAGGGTACAGTTGATCGTCCGGTTATTATAGTCGCTGGCACGGATTTTGCCGGCGCGGAACGGACGGTCTACAATGCCCACGATGACAGAACGTTTTCGTGCCTTTATCGCCATTGACCTCCCCTCCGACGTCAAAGATGCGCTCGCCGCCATCCGGCGTGAACTGGAACCGCGTGTGCCCGAGGGTGCCGTGCGCTGGAACAGCCGCGAGAAGATGCACCTCACGCTGCGTTTTTTGGGCGATACAGAGGTCGCAAAAGTGCAGGAGATCGGCAGCGCCCTGGAGAGCATTGCCGCCGCGCACGCTCCTTTTCAGCTGGCGCTGGATGCCCTCGGCTGCTTTCCTAATCCGCGCCGTCCGCGTGTCATCTGGGTGGGCCTCGACGGCGATGTGGCGGAGCTGCACCAGGTAAAGGAGATGGTCGATGAGCGGCTGGCACCGCTAGGATGGGCGCCAGAAGATCGCGCTTACCACCCACACCTGACGCTGGGCCGGGTCAGGGGCTTGGAGGGGATTTCGCTGCCGTGGGGCACGCCGGTCGTTCCCCTCAGCTTCACGGCGAGCGCCCTCCACCTGTACGAAAGTGATCTCCGCCCGAGTGGCCCCCTCTATACCGTCCGCCACTCAGCTGCGCTTACTTCCTAGCCGCCCCCAGAAAAAGTTCACCTACCTCTTAACGTAATTCGCCGGCGATTATGCTAGAATCGATCGGTTATGACAGTAATTGAGGCAGTCAATCTCGCGAAGGTTTATCGTCTCGCCCAGAAAGATCCGGGTCTTTTTGGCGCTGCCCGGGCGTTGGTCCGCCCGCACCACGTCGATAAAGTGGCCGTCGACGGCATTAACTTTTCCGTCCAGGGCGGCGAAACGGTAGGCTACATCGGCGTCAACGGAGCGGGAAAGTCGACGACGATTAAGATGCTGACCGGCATCCTCGTCCCTACGCGGGGTACGGTGCGGGTGCTGGGGCGCGATCCGCACCGCGAGCGGGTGGCCAACGCGCGCGAGATTGGCGTCGTCTTTGGACAGCGGAGCCAGTTGTGGTGGGATCTGGCTTTCATCGAGTCGCTCAACCTGATCGCCCGCATCTACGAGCTGCCGCGCCCCCGTTACACGCTGCTCCTGGAGCAGTTTGTGGAGATGCTGGAGTTGAAGGAGCTTCTGCACGTGCCGATCCGCAACATGTCGCTGGGGCAGAAGATGCGCGCCGAGCTGGCGGCGACGCTGATCCACGAGCCGCAGATCGTCTATCTCGACGAGCCGACGATCGGGCTCGATCTTATCGTCAAGGAGCGCATTCGGGCCTTTATCCGCCAACAGAACCGGGAGAAGGGGACGACCATTCTCCTGACTACCCATGACATCGGCGATATCGAGGAGCTGTGCCGGCGGGTAATGATCATCGACCGCGGGCGCCTGATCTACGACGGCCCGCTGCAGACGATCAAAGAGCGCTTTGGCAAGTATCGCGAGATGACTTTCGAGACGGCGCTGCCCGCGCTGGAAGTGGAGCTACCGGCGGGGGCGGAACTGGTGCACGCCGAGGATCGCACGCTCCACCTGCGTTTCGACCGCACCGCCATTTCCGCCAGCCGGGTCGCCTCACACATCATGAATCAGGCAGAGGTGGTTGATTTTTCCCTCGCCGAGCCCGATCTGTCGATGATCGTCAAGCAGCTCTACCGGGGCGAAGCATGAAAACTACTTTGCGTCAGCTTCGCCGCACGGCCCTCGTCTACGGCGCGTACGCAGGGATGGTGCCCAAGCTTTTTCTCGCCTACAGCTCCTGGGTGTGGATGAACTTCATCGTCCAAGGAGTGGGCCTTGTCATCTTTGTCGCCTTCTGGCGCGCCATCTATGCGGAGCAGGATCTGATCGGCGGGCTTGATCTGCAGCAGACGCTGAACTACATTATCCTGGCCCAGATCTTCCTTCCAGCTGTCCACTCGGCGGGTACTATCTACTACTTCGGTGAACTGCTGCGCGAGGGTCGTGTGGGGATCGAATTACTGCGCCCCCTCGATTTCCAGGGCGCCAACTACGCCGCCAATCTTGCCGATATGGCGCTTGGTCTCGTCGTACAGCTACCCTTGGCTGCCGTCGCCTGGATATTCTTCCGCTTCACGCTCCCTTCCGATCCTCTGATCTGGATCGCCTTCGCCATCACACTGCTCATGGGGAACACGGCGCTGTTCTTCTTTGACTGGATTTTGGCCTGCATCTCCTTTTACAGCACGGAGACGTGGGGGCTGACTGTCCTGCGCTTTGGCGCGGCTCAGTTCTTCAGCGGCGCCCTTATCCCTCTAGTGATGATGCCTGAGTGGCTGGCGCGGCTGGCAGGGGCGCTGCCCTTCGCCCAGGCTCTCTACATGCCGGTCTCGCTCCTCAGCGGCGTCACGCCGCTGTCGGAGGCGCCGACGATCTGGATGATGCAGCTGCTTTACATTCTGGGCCTGGGCCTTCTGTCGCGGCTTGTGTTCCGTGTCTCCGTGCGTCGGGTGACGGTGCAGGGAGGATAGACAGATGGTACCCTCCATGCGGCGCTACACCTCACTATACTGGTTCTTTCTGCTCCAGCGCTTCAAGATTCTCATGGAGTACCGCGCCAACTTCCTGATCGGTGCATCCTCCTCCGTCATCATGCAGGGTGCGGGCGTGCTGGCGATCTGGGTTGTGATGCGCCAGGTGCCCGGCCTCAATGGGTGGACGTTACCCGAGATCTGGCTTATCTATGGGCTGCTGACGCTGTCCAAGTCCCTGAACCATATGTTCGCCGATAACCTGTGGACCCTAGGTCAAGCATACGTGCGCACGGGGATGTTTGATCGCTTCCTGGTGCGCCCCATCAACCCGCTCTTCCACCTGCTTGCCGACCGCTTCTGCCACGACGGGGTCGGCAACTTTCTCGTGGGTCTGGTGCTGGTACTGGTGGCGGCGCCTGCCGTGGAGGTGGCGTGGACGCCGCTTAACATACTCTACCTCCTGATCGCCGTCCTCAGCGGCGGGCTCATCTTCGTCTCGCTCAACCTGATCACGTCAGTCTCTGCGTTCTGGGTCATGAATTCCGTGCCGGTGGTGCGCGTTGTCTTTGAGATGCACGAATTCGCCAAATACCCGCTCTCCATCTATCCGCGCGCGATCGGCCTTTTGCTCACTTTACTCATTCCCTATGGCTTTGCCGCCTTCTACCCGGCGAGCTACCTGCTGGGGCGGGACGTGCCGGCGGCGCTGGCCTGGGGTGCACCACTCGTCGCCGCCGTCCTCTTCTTCATTGCCTACCAGGTGTGGCTGTTTGGGCTGCGCCACTACGGTAGCACCGGGACTTAGATTAGGTGTGTTTCGCGTAGGTCGTAAAGGAATCTGCGGGAGGTTTCCTCGAGCGTTCCCCATCTAGAGCCGATCGCCGAGCCTTCGCGGAGGGTTGGGGCTTTGTCCGCAGGCGCCGCTTAATCGGGGTTTGGGAGGCGGCTCAGGAAATCGCGCACTTCGCCCGCGGAACGAAGGCGGATGATCTCCTTCTGCCCTTCGAGCGCTGCCAGCCGGTGCAACGTCGCGGGGCGCGAGCGGGTAGGGTAGTTCCAGATCCACTGCACGAACTCCAGATCAAGTTTTTCCGGACAATCGGGCGCGAGGTCGGGCCGCGTGCGCCCCCGGTAGGTGAGCCAGCGGCGGAAGGCGCGCCAGACGCAGAGCAGGCGGGGGAAGTCGAGGTAGATGATCGTGTCAGCTGCGGCGAGACGAATGTCCATCGTGCTGCTGTAGTTGCCGTCGATGATCCAGCGCTCGCGGGCCGCCAGCTTCCGATTGAGTTCCTGCCACGCTTCCGGCTCCATGCTGACCCAGCCGGCGCGAAAGTGGTGGCGATCGAGGTGGATAACCGGCAGCGACAGGCGCGCCCCGAGCTGGCGGGCGAGAGTAGATTTGCCGGCGCCCGATGAGCCGATGATGGCGATGCGAGCGCCCATGCCGTCTGGCAAGCTGGCGGGAGTGTGTGATAATGGTTCGGACATAGGACAGAATATTATGACAGAATTTACCATTGCCACCACCATCGAGACCGACCGCCGCTCGCCCGCTCGCTGGCTCCTCTCCCACATCCTCCGCCACAAGAAGTTCATCCTGCTGATGTTCGCCGGCGCTTTTGGCAACGCCGCTCTGGCGGCGCTGGTCCCGATCCTGATCGGCATGGCCTTTAACGCCGTCGTCGGCCAACCGTTTGAAACGTGGATTCCGGGAGTCTCTTTTGAGGCGATTGAGGCCGATGCAGAGAAGCTGCGCGTGGTCGGGTTGGCGGCGGTGGCTATCGTCGTCAGTCAGCTCGTGCGTGCCGTGCTCCAGCTGGGGCGTAACTTTGGCAGCGAAATAATCGGTCAGCGGCTGGAGCGAGATACGCGCCACGAGCTCTACGTCAGCCTGCTGGGCAAGAGCATGACTTTCCACGATCTACAGCCGGTGGGCGACGTTATGGCGCGGGCTACCAACGACGTGCGCGAGGTGAATCGGCTGCTCAACCCGGGCATCAACCTTGTCATCGGGTCGGGCAACTTTTTGATTATGCCCCTGATTCTTGCACCCACATACCACCCAACGCTGGTCCTGGCGCCTGCTTTCTTCCTCGTCACCTATGTTCTCGCCCTGGCCCGCTACCTGAAGGTGCTGGAGCCGGTGACCGACAGCGTGCGCCTGTCCTTCGGCACCATGAACAGCCGCCTTGCGGAGGCGATCGACGGCATCGAGACGGTGAAGGGAGCGGCACAGGAGCGACAGGAGGTGGCGCTGTTTCACGGCCACGCCGAGGAGTACCGCAATGCCAAGGTGGAGCAGGGCTATATCGAGGCGCGCTTCCTACCTCTGCTGTTGCTCGGCGTGACCAATGCCATCGGCTTCACCCACGCCTTCCTCCTCTATCGAGCGGGCGAGATCCAGGTCGGCGACATCGTGGCCTTCATCGGGCTGCTGGGCCTCTTCGGCTTTCCGACTTTCGTCTCGCTCAATGCCTACTCTCAGGTCTCGCTGGGCATGGCTGGCGCGCGCCGTATTCTGGCCCTGATCACCGCGCAAACCGACCTCGACGAGAATCAGGGAGGCTACAGCGCACCGATCGCCGGGCACATATGCTTCGAAGATGTCAGCTTTGGCTACGGCGAGGACACGAATGTCCTCAAGGATGTAACGCTCGAGGTGCTTCCCGGTGAGACGGTGGCTATCGTCGGCCAAACCGGCTCGGGCAAAAGTACGCTGACAAAGTTGATCAATCGCACCTACGACGTGCGCGAGGGGCAGGTGCTGGTGGACGGCGTCGACGTTCGCGATTGGGAGCTGGCTGCGCTGCGGCGGCAGAT
This sequence comes from Promineifilaceae bacterium (SeqCode), assembly GCA_033722535.1. Lineage (GTDB taxonomy): Bacteria > Chloroflexota > Anaerolineae > Promineifilales > Promineifilaceae > JAAYYY01. The sequence continues at coordinate 14,103 of JAWVYW010000005.1, read as the reverse complement.
CTCGATCATCGAGCAGGACATCTTTCTCTTTTCGCGTACGGTGGCCGAAAATATCGCTTTTGGCGCCCCGGACGCGAGCCGGGAGGAGATCGTGGCGGCGGCGAAAGCGGCGCAGGCCCACGACTTTATCACCTCGTTCAAAGATGGCTATGACACAGTAATTGGCGAGCGGGGCGCGACCCTCTCCGGCGGCCAGCGACAGCGGCTGGCGATCGCCCGCGCCTTCCTCACCGATCCGCGCATCCTCATCCTCGACGACTCCACCAGCGCCGTCGACAGTGCCACCGAGGACAAGATCCAGCGGGCGATTGCCCGCGCTGCGGAACGGCAGACGACAATTTTGATCACCCACCGCCTGTCCCAGATCCGCTGGGCCGACAAAGTGGTTCTGATGCGCAAGGGCAGGCTGGTGGCGGTGGGCAACCACGAGACGCTGATGGCCGAGCACGCGGCATACCGGCGTATCTTTGAGCAGTATGGGGAGCAGGTGGCAGCCGGCGGCTGAATGCCAGCCGGTGGTCCGATCTTAACGTCGACTATCCTGACGTCGGTTCGCCGCCAGCGTCGGGCGCATCCACCGTCACGCCCATCTCGTCCAACCAGAGCGTCTCTGCATTCTCGCCCGCGCCGATGACCAGCTTGCGATCGGCGAACGCATAGTGGAACGGCTTGCTCTCTTCGGGGAAGGCTAGCTCACCCCAGATGGTGTCCGGATCGCGCCCATGCAGGCGGATCGTGGCGTCGTGCCAGCGGCACCAGAAGACGAGCGCTTTCACCGCATCAGTTCCAGCGCTGGCGCTGGACGTCGAAGACGTTTGGCAGCTTGTCCAGCCGCTCTAGCAGCCACTCCAGTTGCGCCAGATCGCTGACCTGGGCCTCCATGTAGACGGTGGTGATGCTGTTTGAGGTCGTCTTCTTGGTACGCGGGGCGCTGATCTGGCGCCCCTTGAGAACGTTGGCGATGTCGTCCACCAGGCCGGGCCGGTGGTAGGCGCGAACGACAATCGGGATCGGGTACGTTTCTTCCTCCACCCCCCACTCGACGTCGATCAGTCGTTCACGGTCGGTAATGTGGGTCAGCGTTTTGCAACTGCTGCTGTGGACGGTGACGCCGCGCCCGCGCGTGATATAGCCCTTGATCGGCTCCGGTGGGATAGGGCTGCAGCAGCCGGCGAAGCGCGTCGCCAGCCCGGAGACGCCGCGGACGGTAAGACCACCCGATGGCTGCTGAAAATGGGGTAACTGCAGCAGCTGGCGCAGTTCGTCATCCGGCTTGAGCTGCTGTTGGAGGGAAGCTATGGCGCCGCCGATCTGGGCACTCTGAATGTCGCCAAAGCCGACCTTGGCGAGGAAGGTATCGACGTCATTATAGTGCAGCGCCTCGGCGATATCGGCCAGCGAATAGACGTCATTCAGGCCCAGCCGCCTCAGCTCGCGCTCTACGACCTCTCGTCCATGTTCGATGTTCTTCTCTCGCTCCTGCTGGCGGAACCAAGAGCGGATCTTGCTTCGTGTACGGGCGCTGGCGGTGAAGCCGAGATTTTCATTCATCCAGTCACGGCTGGGGCCGCCGCGGCTGGCGGTGATGATCTTCACCCGGTCGCCCGCCTGCAGTTGGTAGTCGAGGCTGACCATCTTGCCGTTCACCTGTGCGCCGCGGCAGCGATGGCCGACCTCCGTGTGTATCTGGTAGGCGAAATCGACCGGCGTGGCACCATTGGGTAGCTCGATCACATCGCCGCGCGGGGTAAAAACATATATCTGTTCCTGCAAGAACTCCTGCGCTGCGAGCTCGCCCTCCGCTTCGGGATCCTCGGCCTCGCGGAGGTTGTGGACCAGCTGCCGGAACCAGTGAATGCGCTTCACGTCGGAGGCGCTGGGGTTGGCTTCTCCCTCTTTGTAGGCCCAGTGGGCAGCAATACCCAGCTCCGCCTCTTTGTCCATCTCTTCCGTGCGGATCTGGATCTCCAGCGTCTCGCCTTCTTCGTCCATGACGGCGGTGTGCAGCGACCGATAGCCGTTCGGCTTGGGCGCGGCGATGTAGTCGTCGAACTCCTGCGGGATTGGCTGCCAGAGGCTATGGACGGCGCCCAATACCTGGTAACAAAGGCTACGCGCCTCCTCCTGCTTTTGTTTACGGCTCTTGGGACTCGCGTGCCGGCTGCCGTCTGGTCCGTGGAGGACGACGCGGAGGGCGTGAACGTCGTAAATCTCCTCGAAGCTGACGTTCTTGCGCTCCATTTTGCGGTAAATTGAGTAGATGTGCTTGGGGCGCCCTGTTACGTCGGCACTCAGGCCCATCTCCTGTATGCGCCGCTTCAGCCTTTCCGCGGCCTCATTTATTTTGCGCGTGCGATCCACGCGCCGCTCGTCGATTTTGCCGGCGATATACTTGTAGCGATCCGGCTGGAGATAGCGGAAGGTGAGATCTTCCAGCTCCCACTTGAGCTGCCAGACGCCGAGACGATTGGCGAGGGGTGCGTAGATATTGCGCACTTCGCGCGCCATGCGCTCCTGCTGCTCCCGCGGCAGGGCCCCTGCCTTGCGCAGATCCTGGAGAACGTCCGCCAGCCGTAGCAGAATTACGCGTACATCCTGTTGGATCATGGCCATCAGCGCGGCCCGTATCTTTTCCAGGCGGACGTCGTTGCTGCTCTGGGCTTCCTCCTGCCGGTCATTCTCTTCCGCATACGCCAGTAGCTCCGCCAGACCTGTAACGAGTGCCGTCACTTTCGGTCCGAAGCGGCGATAGAGGGAGTCGGCGCTCTGGGCAGTATGGGGGAGCAGCGTGTCGTGCAGCAAGGCGGCGACCAGCGTGTAGTCGTGCATGCCGAGGCTGCAGATGATGTTGGCGACAGCCAGATCGTGCTCGACGTATAGCTCGCCCGATTGGCGATGCCGGTTCTGATGAACTTCACGGGCGAACTGGTGCGCCTCCTCAATTTGGCTCACCAGCGACGCAGGCGCGTTCGCAGGAAGGCTCTCGAGCAGCTGGCTCAGGGATGCCGGACGTACGTTATTCATCGTGTCGATTGGTGTTCCCCTCACCGCCAGCACAGCTGTCTCAACGCCGCGCCTTCCCTCTGCAAAGTGAGACGAATGGGAGCGCGCGACAGTCCCGGCGGCTCTTGCAAGCAAAAAGGCGCCCCGGGAAGGACGCCCTTGCCATCTCGTTCATTGCGGGAGCGAGTTAAGCATTCCCCTTATCTGCCTCCGCTTCCGCGGCGTCCTCGACTTCTTCGGCGACGTCTTCGACCGTCTCTTTGGCCTCCGCAGCGGCCTGATCCACAGCGCTTTCGGCGCTGTCGATCGCCTCGGTGACCTTTTCTTGTGCCGTATCGGCGGCCTGGTCGACCTTCTGGTCGACAGTATCGGTCATCTCGTCGACTGTCTCTGCCGCCTGGTCAATTGCCTGCGTCGCCTCTACTTTGCCCTGGCGCGCAGCCTGATCGATCTCTGTCTCCCCCTGCTCGATAGCGGTCGTTGCCTGTGTCTCTCCCTGCTCGACGGCGCCCGCCAGCTTTGTACGACCCTCTTCTACGCGCGCCTTGCCCTCGTCGAGGACGATCCGCACCTGTTCCTGAGCCTGTTCCTGCGCTTCATGGGCGCGGGCCCGCGCCTCTTCGACGATCGATTCGGCCTCCCGGCGATACTCCTCTAAGCGTTGCTCGCCGGTCCGGCGCAGCTCTTCGCCGGTGGCGGCCAGTTGGGCGCGGGTCGCTTCGCCCGATTGGGGCGCCATAACCAGTGCGGCAGCCGCGCCGACGAGACCACCAATCACAAACCCCGCCAGAAATGCTCCAGTATCATCATTCTTATCGTTGCTCATCGCTAGCCTCTCCTTTGCTAACTATACCTAAATTGCGCCGGTCGTTCGGATTAATCCGGCAGGTTTCTCCCAGGATCGCCGAACAAAACTTTCAATCCCCGGCGCACGCCCGCGGCGAGTGCTGTCGCCTTGGTCACCGGTCCCACAACGTTCTGGCCGACAAAGCTCGTCGTGCCGCGGACCATGCCGACCGTTTCGTTTGTTTTTTCTAGAATCGGCTTAATTTCATACTCCAGCATATTTACCAGTCGGGTAATCATGACCAGCATAATGACCAGAATGACGCCGAAGATGCAGGATTCGAGTACCAGCGCAATGATAAAGACATCGCGGACCGCTTCTGTGACGTCGGGATAGCTGGCTGCCAGGTAGAGGATGCCCGCGAGAATGAGTAGAAGTACCAGCACGGCCACCACGGCGCCTACGATATATTTTGTCGGGATCGAGGAGCCTCGTTCCTGCCGTGGGACTGGTTGTTGGGTAGCAGGCGCTTCGATACTCATATCCTTTCCTTCAATCTAGTATAACATCGAACAAATTTAGAGGTCAACCACACGCGGGCGCACTTCAGACGACCCATTTATACTCGAATACGCCCTTTCTGGCACACGTCCCGGTAGCGGCGGCGGCTCTGGCAGCGCTACTGATTCCGGGTCAGCAGCCAGCTGGCAATGAGTGCGATCCAGGTGCCCAGGCTGGCACTGAATAGATTGATCGCCCCTAGTGTCAGCAGCTCGACGTCCAGCATCTCGCCCACGAAGTGCCCCAACGTAAAGCCCACCCAGGCCGAAAGGACGTAAAGAAGTATGCGTCGCGCCGGCCCGCCGAGGATGACGTGGAAAGCGGCGCCGTAGGCGGTGGCAAGAAAGAAGCTGAGTACCAACCCAGAAGCAAAACCGGTCACGTCACCATCTCCGGCTGCGCACTCGCTCGTGCGGGGGAGCTGTCCACAGGGAGACCGGGCGCAATGCGGGTGGGTCTGTCGGCGATGATGCCACCGCCAAGGCAGCGGTCGCCCTCGTAGAAGGTGACGCCCTGGCCCGCGGTGGCGCCGTAGACGAAGTCGTCGAAGCGCACGCGTACTGTCCCCTCCGGCAGCGGGAATAGCGTCGCCCTAACCGGGCGCGCCTTGTAGCGAATCTTTACCTCGGCGCGCGTTCCTTCTGGGGGCGTGGTAGGCACGACCCAGTTGACGTCACGGGCGACGAGTTCTGTCTGCCCCAGTTCCTCCCGGGTGCCGACGACGAGCGCGTTACGTTCGACCTCTTTGCGCAGCACGTACATCGGCTCTCCAGCGCTGATGCCCAGCCCCTTGCGCTGGCCGATGGTGTAAAGGGGCAGCCCTTCGTGCTGGCCCAGCGTCTCGCCATCGCTGGTGATGATCGGGCCGGGGGTGGAGAGGGTGGGGGCGTGCTCCTGGAGGAAGCGGCGGTAGTCGCCGTCGCCCAGGAAGCAGAGATCCATGCTCTCTTTTTTGCTCGCCACCGGCAGGTCGAGCCGAGCGGCGATGGCCCGAATCTCTTCCTTGGTATATTCGCCAACCGGAAATAGCACCTGCGCCAGCGCTTCCTGGTCAAGCACGTGCAGGACGTAAGACTGATCCTTCGCCGGGTCGACGCCCTTCAGGAGCTCGTATCCGTCTTCGCCCCGGCGCACGCGGGCGTAGTGCCCGGTTGCCAGGTAGTCGGCGCCCAGGGCACGAGCGCGGTCCAGCAGGTAGCCAAAGCGAATCTGGCGATTGCACTCGATGCAGGGGTTCGGCGTGCGGGCCCGGGCATGTTCGTCGATAAAGAACTGGACGATGGTGCGGCGGAAATAGTCCTTTACGTCGACGACGTAGAAGGGGATGCCCAATTGATCGGCCACACGGCGCGCGTCGGCCATCTGCTCGGGGGTGCAGCAGCGGTTCAGAGGCGCCTCAGGACCGCAGCCCGGCTCGCTCCACAGACGCATCATCATCCCGATCACCTCATAGCCCTGCTCCAGAAGCAGGGCAGCGGCTACCGAGCTATCGACGCCCCCGCTCATTGCAACCACCACACGCGGCCGCGGCCCCTCTCCGTGTAGCGGTAGGTCATGTGCCAATGCAGTCACCCCAAATCCGTCCTTTCCAAAAGCTAGATGTCGGGCTCGCCGTATCGGCGCTCCCGTAAACGACGGCTTATTATAGCAGGTGCGTGTTAACAATCCCTTTGTCTTCGCACAGAAAAAGGTCAGCTGTACTGAACGGCAAAGGTGCGCATCGTCTCCACGGCGCGGGCGACGGCGGCGATAACGCGCTCTGCTTCGGCCATCGTGTTCTGGCGGCCGACGGTCAGGCGCAGCCCGCCCATTGCCCACGACTGGTCAAGACCGATCGCTTCCAGCACGCGCGACGGCTCCGGGCTTCCGGTCAGGCAGGCGGAGCCGCTGCTGGCGGCAACGCCCGCCATGTCGAGCTGGATCAGGAGGTCATTGCCGTTGATTCGCTGAAAGGCGAAGCTGGCGTTGTGTGGGAGTCGCTCCACCGGGTGTCCTGTGAGGCGAGCGCCTTCGGGCACCGCTTCCAGAACTCCCTCAATGAGGCGGTCGCGCAGGCGGCGGTAGTGGGCCACGTTCTCTTCGCGATGGGCGGCTGCCAGCCGTAGCGCCTTCGCCGCGCCGATGGCGTAGGGGACATTGCTCGTCCCCGCACGCCGGCCCTCCTCCTGACTCCCGCCGGTCAGCGCAGGCTGCAGCGTGACCCCGTGGCGGACGTAGAGGATGCCGATTCCCTTGGGGCCATAAAACTTGTGCGGGGCGAGGCTCACCAGATCGTAAGGCATAGCGCTGAGGTTCCAATCGGTGCTGGCGGCGGCCTGGATGGCGTCGGTATGAAAGAGAATCTTCCGCTCACGCGCCAGCTCGCCGATGGCGGCGACCGGTTGTAGCGAACCGATCTCGTTGTTCGCTGCCATAATGCTGATCAGCGCCGTCTCCGGGCGGATGGCCGCTTCCACGTCGGCCACGCGCACCTGTCCGTGCTCGTCGACCGGCAGCACTGTCACCGCGATGCCCGCCTGTTCCTGCAACTGGAGCGCAGTATCGAGGACCGCCTTGTGTTCGACAACTGATGTAATCAGGTGATTCCGCCCCTCTGGGGCAGCCCACAGGACGCCGCGTAGGGCCAGGTTATCGCTTTCTGAGCCGCAGCCGGTGAAGACGATCTCCGCGGGTTGGGCGCCGAGAAGATCGGCTACCTGGCGGCGCGCTCCCTCAAGGGCGCGCTGCGCCTCGCGCCCCGCGCGGTGGACGGAAGAAGGGTTGCCGTAGAGCTCGGTCCAGTAGGGCAGCATCGCTTCGACGACCGCCGGGTCGACCGGCGTCGTGGCGCCGTGGTCCATGTAAATAAAGTCGTCGCTCATCGTCTTTCCCTTTCTCAGGAACGGGCAACCGGTAGGTGCACCGTGATAGTAGTGCCTTCGCCTTCTACGCTCTCGACGGCGATGGTGCCTGAATGCTTCTCCACCGCCTCTCGCGCCATGTAAAGGCCCAGTCCAGTGCCGGCGATGCCCCGCTCGACGGCCGTTTGCGCCCGATAGAAGCGCTTGAAGAGGTTGGGCCGCGCCTCCGCCGGGATGCCGATGCCCTCGTCGCGCACGACGACGCGGACCGCGTCCTTGTCCACGCTGGCTTCCACACGCACGCTGCCCGAGAGAGTAAATTTGACGGCGTTTTCGACCAGATTCTTCAACGCCGAGTAAATCATCTCCTCACTCCCTGTGATCGGCGGCAGGTCGGGCGGGATGCGCTGGCTGAAAAGAAGCCCTTTCTGGACCGCCTGATCGGCCAGCGGGGGGAGGATGTCGTCGAAGAGCCGGTTAAGGTCGACGACGCCGGCGCTGCGCTGGATCTCTCGCGCCTCCAGCTTGGCAAGCTGGAGCATCTGGCGGACCATGCGCTGGAGGCGATCGCTCTCCCGCTCGATGACGCCCAGGAAGCGATCTTCTTTTTCCTGGTCGCCGTGGGCTTTGCCTTCACGCAATAGCCGGGCGTACATTAGGATCGTCGCCAGTGGCGTGCGCAGCTCGTGGATAATGTTGTGGAAGAAATCATCGCGCATCCTCTCCACTTCTCGAACCTGCCGGAGATCGCTGAAGACGAAGATCAATTCGTCGACATTCCCCTCCTGATCGCGGATGACGGAGCCGCTGATTAACACAGGTACGGCGGTGCCCTGTGGCTGAACGAGCTCGCAGGCCAGTTGCGGCGATTCCTCTTCCTCTGCACTGGCAAGAACACGCTCCATGAATTCTGTAAAGCGCGTGCCTATCTTGATCTCGATGGCGGCGTCCGCAGGGGTCCCTACCAGCGCATTGGCAGACGGTTCGTTGAGCAGCGTCAATAGTGCGTCATTGACCGCCGTGATCTGCATCTCGTGGTTTACAGTCAGGAGCCCCTCCGACATGCTGGAGAATATCGTCTCCACGCGTCGCTTTTCCGCCAGTACATCGCCGTGGAGGCGGGCATTCTCGATGGCCGCCGCCATAGGGCTGGCTATTGCCTGCAGGAGGCGCAGATCGTTCTCGTGGAAGTTACCTTTGCGTTTGTTGATTGCTTCCAGGACGCCGATCACACGCTGCTCGACCTTCAGGGGCACCGCCAGAATCGAGTGAGTGCGGAAGCCGGAAGCCTCGTCAGCCTGAGAGAAAAAGCGCGCGTCGCCATAGACATTGTTCACCACCAGCGGCTTCCCGCTGCGGACGACATGGCCCGCGATACCTTGGCCGGCCTTGAGGCGAATGGGGGGGAGATCGCGGAAAAGCGGGCCCATCAGCGATTCGACGAAGACGATGTCCCCCGTATCCGCCTCCGTGAGGCCAATGGAGACTGCTTCGACGTGGAGGATACGTCGTACTGGATCGGCCAGTTCGTCGAAGATCTTTTGCAGATCCAGCGTAGACGTCAGGGCGTAGGTAAGATCGTAAACAATATTGGACTCGATCCGCTGCCTGTCTGTCTCCTGCCGGAGGATGGCTCGCTGGAGAAAGGTGCTGATGAAGGTAGTGAGTGCGTCCACGTTGGCGCCGTTCACGAGGCAATCGCGCGGCGAGTCGACAAGGCAGAGCACGCCTGTTGGCCGGTTCAGATGGGGGCTAGACTGCAAATACAGCGGCGCCAGCAGGACGACATCTTCCGCCAGCCGCCACAGCTCGCTGTCGATAAGGTCGGCGGGGGGCAGCCCAAGCTTTTCCTGGCGCAAACTTTCGCCCCCCTCGAGCAGCGTCCTGAAGGCGTGCTGCTCACCTTCCCACCGCGTCTGCGTCAGCGGCCCCCCTTCGTCGCAGATCCAGACGTCATAGTACTGGCCGGTTGGCTCCGCAAGGGCGACGACGGTCCGGGCGCCGCAGAAGGTGGCAATCTCCGAGGCAACGGCGGCGGCGACGCCGTGTGCATCGAGTATCTCGGCCAGCTCGTCTGTCAGCCGTTCCCAGAGACGGTGGATATGATTAATAGGGCTGAGTGTCTGCGGGTCGGTCATCATTTCAGTTATAGCTATATAGCAGCAGACCGGCAACCTGACTACCGCTTGCCAATGACCAACTAAAGGTGGTCATTGCTGTTGCGAAAAGCGGCTGCGTTCTGTATGATCTCCTTACAAGCGTGGCGAACAAACGCAACGTTTTTTCCCTGGTGTGAGCGGCTATTTTGGCCGTGCCGTTTGCCGACGTGCCATCCCTCATCAGTTAACAATTACAGCAACGAGCAAAGGTAAAGTAAAAAGGAGTTGACCATGACCTATATTGAGTCGATCCGGGCGCGAGAAGTGCTGGATTCGCGCGGCAATCCGACGGTGGAAGTGGACGTCGTCCTGACAGATGGCTCGTTTGGACGAGCGATCGTACCGTCCGGCGCTTCGACCGGCATGTACGAGGCGTGGGAGAAGCGGGACCAGGATGAGGCGCGCTATGGGGGTAAGGGAGTCATGCAGGCGGTAGAAGCGGTCAACGGGGAGATCGAAGAGGCGCTGGTGGGGATGGAGGCCACCGATCAGGTCCTGATCGACCAGACGATGATTGAGCTGGACGGGACGGACAAAAAAGAGCGGCTCGGCGCCAACGCCATCCTGGGCGTCTCCCTCGCCGTGGCAAAAGCGGCAGCCGACGCCGTGCGCCTGCCCCTCTACCAGTATCTGGGGGGGCCGACGGCGCGCGTCCTGCCGGTGCCGATGCTCAATATTATGAATGGCGGTAAACACGCTGGCTGGGCGACCGACGTCCAGGAGTTCATGGTGATGCCGGTGGGAGCGGAGAGTTTCAGTGAGGGGCTGCGCTGGGGCGTCGAGATCTACCACAGCCTTAAGCAGGTGTTGAAGAGCAAAGATTACGGCACCGCCGTGGGCGACGAGGGCGGCTTTGCCCCCCGCCTCTCGACAAACAGCGAGGCGTTTGAGCTAATTCTGGAAGCGGTGGAGAAGGCGGGCTACGCGCCGGGCGAGCAGATTTTGCTGGCCATGGACGCAGCGGCGACCGAATTCTACGAAGATGGCGCATACCATCTCAGGACCGAAGATCGGGTGCTGAGCAGCGCCGAAATGGTCGACCTTTGGGCGGAGTGGGTAGACCGCTATCCGATCATCTCCATCGAAGATGGACTGAGCGAGGACGACTGGGACGGCTGGTCGTTGATGATGGATCGCCTGGGCGACCGGGTGCAGATCGTCGGCGACGACCTGCTGGTGACCAATGTCAACCGGATCGAGAAGGGGCTGCGCCTCAACGCAGCCAATAGCCTGCTATGCAAGGTCAATCAGATCGGCACGCTGACCGAAGCGATGGCGGCCGTCGATCTGGTGCAGCGCAACGGTTGGACAGCCGTCGTCTCCCATCGTAGTGGCGAGACGGAGGATACGACGATTGCCGATCTGGTGGTCGGGCTCAACGCTGGGCAGATCAAGACGGGCGCCCCGGCACGCACCGATCGTGTCGCCAAGTACAACCAGCTGCTTCGCATCGAAGAGGATCTACGCGGCGCAGCGCGCTATCCGGGGCGGGCGACATTCTTTAACCTCAACAAGTAGCCAGCTCCGTTTGTCGAACAGCCTACAGGCCAGGCGATTCCACCTACTGAATCGTCTGGCCTTTTGCACTCACTTGCGGAGACGCATCAGGGGCCGATGAGCAGAAGGAAGGGGGTTAGCGTACCGCTCATGAAGGAGAAGAGGACGGCCCCGCCGAGCGTGTCCAGCGCGATAAATGTCCGCCAGTGGAAGAAGCTTCCCAAGGCGGAACTCCGGCGGCTGGTGCGGAAGGTCGATGTCGAGACGAGCGGGAGCCGATTCATCCTTCATCCTCTTGCATTGTATAATGTCCAGACCAAGCAATCTGAAAACAGTACAGCGTACTGAACACACGTCGTCAGGAAGCTGATCGGTAGTGGATGTTGAGGTGGACTCTTTATGTTCGGTATACTAGATGGCATGGACAGCATCTACACGCTGCTGCAAGCGAGGCAGAGAGTGTAACTACGCTTACAGCCTGTATCCCAGGGTACAGGAAAAAGCAGACGCATACGCTATGCTTATTTGGATGCGGGCAGTGTAGGGTGTTGTTCGCCGCACTCTGAGAAGCCGGCGCGCCGGCAAAGGAGTAAGCGCCATGTTTCAGAAGATCATTTTACCTCTGGATGGCTCCACGTTAGCCGAAGTTGTCCTTCCCCATGCCGTCGCCGTTGTCCAGGCGGCGGAGGCGTCGCTCACCCTGATTCGCGTGCTGGAGCCGCATGATTCGGCGGTGGAGTCGGCGACCGCTACCGATCCAGTTAACTGGCACCTGCGAAAGGCGGAGGCGCAATCCTACCTTCAGTCTGTTCAGCGGCGCTTTGCAGATGCAGGAGTTGCCGTGGAGACGGTACTCCTGGAAGGGCGGGCGGCAGAGCAGGTGCTGGCTTATGCGCGCGAGCAGGGGGTCGATCTGATCATGCTTAGCAGCCACGGCAAGAGCGGGCCAAGTGGCTGGAACATCAGCAGCGTGGTACAAAAGATCATCTTGCGTGCTCCTGCTTCGGTGATGGTCGTTCGCGCCTACGAAGAGACAGTTGCTCCAATGGGCGATCTTCGTTATCGACGCGTGCTGGCGCCATTGGATGGCTCTCGGCGGGCGGAGTGTGTGCTGGGAATGGTACACGCGCTCACAGCGGACCCGGAATTAAAGGCGCTGGTTGTGAGCGTGGTGACGCGGCCAGAGATGCCGCGGCGCGCCCCTCTCTCACCCGACGACGCCGCTCTGGCCGACGAGGTGGTTGCGCGCAATCGCGAAGAGCAAGAGCGCTATCTCTCGCAGCTCGAAGGACGGATGGGAGAAGGAGTCGAAACACACCTGCTGCTGGGCGACAGTCCGATCTCGCGCCTGCACGACTTTATTGACGAGCAGGAGGTCGATCTGGTGGTAATGAGCGCCCACGGTTACTCGGGTGATCGGTCGCGTCCCTATGGCAGTGTGGCGACCAGCCTGATGGTATATGGCAGCACACCCCTTCTGATTGTGCAGGACTTCCCGCCGGAGAAGCTGGAACACAGTGAGGCGGAGAAGAGTGCGGCTCAGGTGCCTGTGCCTGAGGCAAGAAAGAGAGCGTAAGACGGAATCAGATGCCGGATCAGCAGCGCGACAGCCAGGAAAGGGAAGCGAAGGGCGAAACGTGGACCGCGGCTGGCCCGGCGGTTGTGCCAGAGCTTGAACTATTTGCGCGCCGATTGGCGCAGGAGCACGAGCAGGCGCTGACCGCGCCTGGCGCCAGCGCCGAAGAATTTCTCGAAGCGTTCACGGCGGTCGAGAAGCAGCTACGTGCCGCGCATCGTTATTTTGCCGACGAGGGGGACGACGAGCTATCTCTCTCCTACGCGGCCGAGTGGCTGCTGGATAATTTCTATATTATCCGGCGCGCCGAGAGACAGGTGCGGCACGACCTGCCGCCTCGATACTATGAACAGCTACCTCAGCTGGATGTCGACGGCGACCGGCAGTATCCGCGCATTTACCACGTTGCGCTTGCCCTGGTCGACAATGAAGAGTGTCAGGTCGATATCAAGCGCCTGAAGCAGTTTGTCGACAGCTATCAGGAGGTCAGCCCATTGTCGATGGGTGAGATCTGGGCGCTGCCGACACTGCTGCGTGCGGCTCTGTTGCTGGGCCTGGCGCACGCCACGGGCCAGATGACCGACGTCACAGCAGATCGGCCCCTGCCGCTCAGACCTGAGCGGCAGCCGGCGCTCAGCGATGGCGACGTCATCGCCAACTGCATTCCCAGTCTGATCAGGCTAGACAAGTGCGACTGGCGCGACTTTTTCGAGAGCGTCAGCCATGTGGAGAGGGCGCTGGCCGAAGATCCGGCGGCTCTCTACCGGCGTCTGGAGTTTGACACGCGCGATCGCTACCGCAAGGTGGTCGAGGTGCTGGCCCGGGAGACCGGTATCGCCGAGGCGGAGATTGCCGCGGCGACGACTGAACTGGCGGCCGCGGCCCTGCCAGCCGGCGAGGCGCCTGCAGATTGGGAAGGAATCGCAATGCCGCGCGAGGCGCACGTTGGGTACTACCTCATCGACAGCGGGCGCCGCGAACTGGAGCGGCGGCTGGGGTACGAACCGCGACCGCTCGGCCGTCTGTCGCGCCTGTTGCGGGAGCATCCCACTGCCCTTTATCTGGGTGCGATTGGCTTTCTAAGCCTGCTCTTCCTCGGCGCGCTCGCCTGGTACGCAGCGGCAGCCGGCGCTGCTCTCTGGCAGTTGGCGGCGACGCTTCTGCTGGCACTCATTCCGACCGTCACCGTGGCTGTGAGCCTGACCAACTGGATCATCACCGAAGCGATCGCGCCCCGCGTGCTGCCCAAGCTGGACTTTTCGGAGGAAATTCCCGCTAGTTGCCGGACGGCGGTTGTTGTGCCCTCCTTGCTGACTTCCGTCGAAGAAGTTGAAAGCCTGCTGGCCCAGCTGGAACAGCATTATCTGCGCAACTGCGACCCGAATCTGATCTTCGCCCTTCTCACCGACTGGGGTGATGCCGAGACGGAGCAAACGCCGGATGATATCCGTTTGCTGACGGCAGCGGTGGAGGGAGTTAACGCGCTTAATCGGCGCTATTCTGATCGCCCCTTCTATCTCTTTCATCGTCGCCGGCTGTGGAACGAGCGGGAAAGGGTATGGATGGGTTGGGAGCGCAAGCGCGGCAAGCTGCACGAATTTAATCGGCTGCTTCGCGGCGACGACAACACTTCCTTTATGACTCAGGCCGGTGCGTTGGAGCAAATCGGCGTCATTGAGT